>JBLIIB010000140.1:0-10316 GCA_047634795.1 Candidatus Azotimanducaceae bacterium
GCAGTTTGGTTTGGCGTGATACCACCGCGCTCATCTCTCAACTGCCTGACCCACTTATCCATCGTTGAATGCCCAACCCCGACGGGGTGGCCGCCTCGCGGATGCTGTACTTTTGGTCAACGACTAATTGTGCGGATTCAAGCCTGAATTCGGGGCTAAAAGTACGACGTGATTTTTTACTCATTAAATAACTCACTTAATCTTGAGGTAATAATATCACCTACTATTTAGCGGCCAAATTAACTATGCCACTACAGTTAATCTTGAAAAGGCCGCTCGGAATAGGTTTTCCATAAAGATTCGTTTTTATTAGCTCCCGGCGCTAGAAATTCCTTTAATGTGTGCGATGATCACATTGAGTCAAAGGCACTTACCCCTCCGGGGCCGTTTTTGATGACTTAATTTAGCGAGCCCATTATTAAAGGATATTATGATGAAAATTTTACCGACGATTGTTGGCGCACTACTCGCCGCATCATTTGCAACAACGGCACAAGCCGCCCCATCAAAGGGCAAGGTGATGACCCTCTGCAAAGCCGAAATAAAGAATAGCTTTGAGCAGATTTCTAGAATTCGTACCAGCCGTTTTAAAGATCGGGCTAATGGTACTTTCGTGACTTACCGGGTTTCTTTCCCCGAGTCTGACACTCAAAAAGTAACTTGTTCTTTCAAAGACGGCATTGCCAGCCTAACTGACGCGAGTGGTGAATTAATCGCATCAAAGACCTCCCCCGAAAACACTGGCAGTTAGCTGTTTGAAAAAAACCCAACTTAACAATCGGGCCGAAATAGCCCGGTTGTTAAGTACTTACTGACCTCATACTCCCGCGTTAACCGACTAGATTTCGACTATCCCTATTCCCTCGTTAGCACACACCGGACGCCCTCGGCGATTCTTTAGGTCTATTATCCTCACCCTCTAAATTAGGTTAGTCTTCGGCTGGAACTTTTTATTAACCCACTATTTAGTCTGCCAGACTTTGGCAACAGGAAGGATATCGGTTTAACTATGGCCATCATCGAGATAGCTGTTCTCGCCCTCATCGCGGCGGCGCTGATAGTCGCAGCCATGCAACTGCATTTCATCCGACGCAACCTTGAAGCAAATTCGTTTCAGGAAAAAAGCCAGCAACGCATTGGTATCTGGACCGCTCAACTTGAAAAAGAAGCACTGTACTCGGCACGGGATAAATTTTTCGAGCACGAGCTATATAAGCGCGACGTGCTCTTTCCCGAGATTGATGAGCTCACACTTCGCGAGCGACGCGCCATCATATCGGCCTACAACATCGAGATAATCTATTTTCAAAACCTGTTTTACCAAAACCAGCGGGGCATCATCAGTGAGGAACAGAGTAAACCATTGCACTATATGCGCTGTATGATGGACGCACCCCAGCGACGTTACTGGAAAGATTTCATGCGGCAGAACAATCACTACCCTGCGGAGTACGTCGCTCACGTCGACAGCGTCGTCAAGAAGTACGATCAAGTAGAGGAAGTCATGGATCTTGATCAAAACGCAGAATTTGAGGCCGTAGTACTGAAGGTCTTTGATGTACCACCACCACCTGTTTGGTTTATTTGATGATGAGACCATCATGAAATATCTCAAGTACGCGGGACTCGCCATTGTCTTCAGTTGGTTCTTCTTTGGCGGCATCGGGCATTTCACGTCGGCCGATTTTTTTGTTTCCATCGTTCCAACTTGGTGGCCCTGGCCACTCGCCGCCGTCTACGTCAGCGGAGTCTTCGAAATTGGCCTGGCGTTACTCGTTCTGCATCCCCGCACTCGTTCGCTGGCCGGCTGGGGGCTAATAGCGCTCACCATCGCGGTCACACCTGCAAACGTTCACATGTATTTAAATCCAGAATTGTTCCCCGAAGTCGAAGAAGTTTTCCTTTCGGTGCGACTTGTTGTTCAGGTATTTCTGCTAGCGTTAATCTGGTGGTCGACGCGGCCTGTCACTCTAACATCGGCCGAAACATCGGCCACATCACAGTGAATCACGAGGGAAGCGCTGATTAAAAGGATATTGGTCGGGCCACGGTGGTCGGGCCACGGTGGTCGGGCCACGGTGGTCGGGCCAAGCTGCCCCAACCATTAGACTTTAATTAGAGGTTCACTAACGCCTCGCCAAATCGCAAACAAATTGGGTGGTGCTTGGGCAAACGGCGATCGACTTGTCGATAGGGACCAGTCTGGGTTTGTCCTCAGATCGCCAATCAAAATCGTTGATCAGATACGCCAGTATCAGCGGCACATACAACCGCGTCACACCCATACCAAGACACAAATGCACACCACCGCCAAAGGCGTTAGCGCGAGGCGCTTGGCCTTCAAGCCAACGTGCCGGATCAAATTCAAAGGGGGCTGAGTAACGATCCTTTTCAAAATGCGCAAGGCCATGAAGATGCAGGACGTCCGCACCTGCGGGAATACGATATCCCAGGAAATCAATGTCGGTTGCCGCCATCTTAGGCACAACAGGGGCTGGCAGATAACACCGCTCCACCTCTGAAATGACCGCCTTTAATATTGGATACTTAGCCATGCCTTGTCGCAGGCTATCAGCCTTAAAACCAGTCAATTCTTCACGGAGCCGCAAGATCCAGTCGGGCTGAGATTCAAGGGCCCACATCGCGGTGCACAGCATGTTCGCGATATTGCCAACACCGGCAACCAAAAGCAGGTAAGTAATACTGGTGAGTTCTTCTTTTGAGAGTTCGGATTCGCCCGCTGCACTCGCCTTTTCCATCACAAGGTCTAGCGAATCACCAAGGCGCTCACCCGCAAGTCTTAGACCCGCTATACGTTCAAATTCATCAAACGCGTGTCGCTTCGCTTCACTGTATTGCGGAGAGGCATACCAGGTTTTTCTGTCGTCTTCTGACAATCCGGCTGCAGTAATGAAACCTTCTTCAAAACTCACCATCAGATCGATATCGTTTTCAGACAGTGGCGTTTTCACCTGACTAACACTCAGAGCTGAGGCAACGATCCGCGACAATTCAGGATGCATATCGACCCGCCGGTCGCCCAGGGCCGCCAACTCATCCGAGACCCGTGCACTGACAGCATCAAGATCACGGGTAACCGCAGCAATCCCAAAACCGGGCAATACAAACTTCCGCGCTCTTCGATGCGCAGGGCCGTCTAATTGCGTGACATGTAATTCACCCAATTCGGACATGAAAAATTCACCCCCGGTGGAAGGTGGTCCATAAATCCAATTTTCGGGACTCTTCCAGGCCAGTAGGTCCGCGTCATGACCGCAAATGACATAAACATCTTTGCCATTTTGCGAGCGACGAAATACCGGCCCTTGATCAAGGGCCAATTCAACCCAGGATTCAGGCGAGTAACCTAAAAAATCAGGATTAACCATAGAACCACCGCAGATCGCGGATAGGCGACTCTCATCCAAAACCGGCGGCAGTTTACTCACGGCTTAAACCTGTCTGTCTGTGTATCTGGCTTCCTGTCTACCAAAGGTCATACTTTTGGACTTCGGCACGGCCAACAACCATGTGATGGACTTCATCCGGACCATCGGCAAATCGTAGGTGACGCATATCCGTGTACATTTCAGCTAACGGCGTCCACTGGGAAATACCTGCTGCACCATGCATTTGAATGGCCTGGTCGATGATCAGGCACACTTTCTCAGGCACCATGGCCTTCACTGCGCTGACGTAAACCCGAGCTTCCTTGTTCCCCAGAACATCCATCGCCTTGGCAGCCTGCAATACAGAAAGACGCATGGCATTAATTTCAATTCGCGCTCTGGCAATCACTTCCAGATTCTTACCCAGTTTCGCAATGGGCTTACCGAAAGCCTCACGGGTCGCGGCGCGTTTAACCATCAGTTCGAGCGCTTTTTCAGCTTTACCAATGGAACGCATGCAGTGATGAATTCGACCCGGTCCCAGTCTCACCTGAGAAATCTCAAAGCCTCGACCTTCGCCCAGCAAAATGTTTTCTTTAGGAACGCGCACGTTATCGAATTTAATATGCATATGCCCACGAGGAGCGTGGTCATGCCCAAAGACATGCATCGCATCCAGAATTTCAACGCCCGGTGTGTCAATAGGCACAAGAATCTGCGATTGCTGTTGTGATGGAGCAGCCGTCGGATCGGTTTTCACCATGGTGATCATGATTTTGCAACGAGGATCACCGGCGCCCGAGATATAAAATTTCTCACCGTTGATCACCCACTCATCGCCTTCGAGCACAGCGCTGGTCGCAATGTTTTTGGCATCGGAGGAGGGGATTCCGGGTTCCGTCATCGCATAGGCAGAGCGAATTTCTCCATTCAGTAGCGGCTTCAACCACTGTTCTTTCTGCGCTTCAGTGCCTACGCGCTCGAGCACTTCCATATTCCCTGTATCAGGAGCGCTACAGTTAAGGGATTCAGACGCGAGTGCAACCTTGCCCAGTTCTGTCGCGATGTACGCGTAATCGAGATTGGTCAGGCCTTCACCAATTTCTGAATAGTCAGGCAGAAAGAAGTTCCATAAGCCAGATTCTTTAGCTTTGTTTTTTGCACCATCAAGCAATTCCATTTGACGAGGATGCCAAGACCAGCGATCTTCCTTTTCCTTGTCGAGGGCAAAAAACTCTTCGGTGATGGGCTCTACGTTCTCTGCAATGTGCTTTTTCACAGCGTCCATTAATGGCTCGGCTTGTTTGGACATCGCTAGATTAAAAAGATCGGCTTCCAGATCTGGCATTCGAGATTACTCCTGTGTCTTTCGTTAGATTTCTTGGTGAGAGAAAAAATCTTAACCCTCGCAACAAACCTGAGATTAACATCACCTCGGGAATGGCGATAGGTGGCCCGCTAAACAGGTATCTCCCTATCACCAACACCTATGGTCCTATCAGCCCCGATAGCCATATAGCCCCACTGGGTGTATGTCACTAGCTATCGTCGCAAACACCCCTACCATTTCTGCGCTCACACGCTTTTCACTCCGAATTTCCTGGTGACAGCGTGGATATTTCGTGCACGGGCAGATGACACCTGAACAGCATCAGGAACAGCTCAGAAAATAGTTGTTGGCTTGTTTTCCAAGGCTGATGCTTACTACTTCCCTCAAGCGTTGGCGCTATCGAATTGTCATTCGGGCTTCCCCACGGCGCCGCAAAGGCTTCCCTCCACAATTTCTCACAACAATTTCCGGGCCAGCCCCTTACCTGTTTCACTGACAATAGATTTCCGGCAAACTGCGATTGAATCACGATTGGGTCAAATCAGTGTCTGTCGATCATTCTTCTTACGAAATCGAAAGTTTAATTTCAGCAAAATCCATCGCCGCACGGGTGGAGTCATTGGCAAAAGAAATTACTGCTCATTACAAAGACACCGACAAACTGGTGGTGGTCGGGTTACTCAGAGGGTCTTTCGTTTTCATCGCCGATCTGGTGAGAGAGCTCAGCATGCCGGTTGAAGTGGACTTTCTGGAAGTGTCGTCATATGGCAATGCCATGGAATCGTCACGAGAAGTGCGCATCATGAAAGACATCCGCGGAGAAATCGAAGGCAGAGACGTACTTGTTGTCGAAGATATTATCGACACGGGTCACACCATGGCGCACGTCATGACGCTACTAAAAGCTCGCGGACCTTCTCGACTAGAGATCTGTACGCTGCTGGACAAACCTTCCAGGCGAGAAGTTGACGTCAAGGCGCGCTGGGTCGGCTTTGAAATCCCTGACGAATTTGTGGTCGGTTACGGCATCGACTATGCGCAAAGAAACAGAAACCTCCCCTACATCGGCAAAGTAAGGCAAAAATAATATGTGGTGGAAAACTCTACTTGGCTTAGTTGCCGTAGTTATTATCGCGTTCATGATTATGCTGAGCCGAGTGGACGCCACGTTTGGCATCGTGTTTCATTCACTCTTCGGCGGCGATAAAGAAACGCCAGAAGAATCCGCACTACAATCCAGACTAAAATTGCCGGAGGGATTCAGCCTGGGCTTGTATGCCGGCAATATTCCGAACGCGCGTTTTATCGAGTTCTCAAATGCCGGGGATCTGATCGTTGCGCAGCCCAGATACTCAAAAATCACCCTCATCAAGCGAGACGCCGACCAAGATGGTCACGCTGACGGTGAAGTGACATTGATCGAAAACCTCACACGACCACACAGCATCGCTTTCCAGGACGACTATCTCTACATCGCTGAGTCAAACGCTGTTGGCCGAGTTGAATTTGATCACGACGCGGGCGAGATAACCGGTGACTATGAACGGATCATTACTGGATTGGGTGATGAAGGAAATCACTGGTCGAAAACGATTCGTTTCGGACCGGACAAAATGCTCTACCTGAGCTCCGGCTCCACTTGCAACGTCTGTATTGAAGAAGATATGCAGCGCGCCACAATATTTCGTTATGCGGCTGATGGTACGGGCGGTGAATTAGTCGCCGGGGGATTACGCAACTCCGTCGGCTTCGACTGGAACAATCAAGGCGAATTACTTGCCACCGACAATGGCCGAGATCTTTTGGGTGATGACTTCCCGCCCTGCGAATTGAACAAAATTGAGCAGGGCAAGTTTTACGGCTGGCCTCAGGTCAACGGGTCCGGAGATCTAGACCCCGACTTCGGCGACGAGGCTGTTGCTGCAAAATCTACGTCACCTGTTCACGAGTTTCGCGCGCACAACGCGCCCCTCGGCATTCGGTTTGTGAACAGCGATGCTTTTCCAGAAGAATATAAAGGCGCCGGTTTAGTTGCGCTGCACGGCAGTTGGAACCGCTCTACCTACGATGGCTACAAGGTCGTCTCACTAAACGACAACGGTCAGGGGGGCTTTGATGAAAGAGACTTTGTGAGCGGCTTTGAACTAGACGGCGACATTATCGGCCGGCCGGTTGATATTGCACAGGGTCCGGATGACTGTGTTTATGTATCCGATGATTTTGGTTCCGCGATCTATCGCGTCTGCTTTGGTGAAGACCAAACAGCAGCGAGCCCTCTCACTGCAAACATGGCCTCTGCACCGGGCTTCACCAACACGGGACTCGAAGACATTGCACCCGAACAACTTGCGATCCTGTCCGTGCAAGGTGAAAAACTCTTTAACACTCGAGGCTGTATTGGCTGTCATGTTGCCGGGAAAAAGAACGCGCGATTCGGACTAAGACCGTTAGGCGGGTTAACCGAAAAGTATGATCGCCAATCACTCGCGTTATTTTTCAAATCCCCGACGCCACCTATGCCGTCGGTTCGCTTAAACTCAGAAGATGAGCTCGCGTTAATCGTCTTTCTAATGAGCTTGGAATAAAAAAGCTTGGACTAAAATGCCCGTGATAGAGAAGCTCGGAGTCAGCAGGTTTTGAACCAACCCAGGAAAGCTCTGATTAAATGGATATTTTTGCCGTTACTGCGTTCGGGCCGCACCCAAACATGTGCGCCCCAGCCGGACCGCTTGCACTGGACTGCGCGGCCCGACCTGCGCACCCGACACAAATATCCATTTAATCAGAGCTTCCCTAGATGATTTTGAAACGATCCAGCGAGGCCGCATCATCGCCAAGATAAGGCGCTAATACCTGAAACACCTGACGACCTTCTTCAAGCAGGTTGTCCGGTGTTTTTCTCGCTTCGAAGTTGAGTCGAACGACGGGTTCTGTCTTGGAACGTTTGATCGAAAACCGCCAGCCTCCCCGCATTGACAGACTCAAACCATCAAAACGATCGACTGACAACGCCTCCCGGGAAAAAGCTGATTCGATCGCTGCGAACGCATTATCAACGTCAGAAAGTGCCAGTGAGATCTCGGGCGTGATGAAGATCTCAGCGCGGCGTTCGGCAATAAGGCCCTCAATGGATTGCCCATCGCGCACCAATCCAAGCACGGTTAGCCAGGCAAACATCCCAGAATCACATCCGAAGAAGTCACCAAAATAGTGGTGCGACGAGAGCTCACCACCGTAAACCGCGCTGTGACGATGCATCTCGTATTTCATATAGGCATGGCCAGTTCTCGCACGAACCGGGTTCCCACCAAACCTCCCAATCAGATCTATCGTGTTCCACCAGAGCTTCGTGTCGAACACGATCGCACGCCCCTTTGAGCCGCGCAAAAAATGCTCCGTCAGCAATCCAACGAGATAATAAGCGGGGATACCCTGTCCGTTTGAATCAAAAACAACACATCGATCACAGTCACCATCCCAGGCAACACCCAGCGAAAACTCATCACTGCCCATGAACTTCTGCATCTCTCGCGCCAGTATCGGGTTAGTGGGGTCTGCTCCCTGCGCGGGCATAGGCCCGGGTTGCTGCCTAAACCATGTCACAGGCAGTTCAAATTCATCGGCGATAAGACCTGCCATGGTGGCCGCTGTCCCATTCAGTCCATTCAGCGCGACCTTGCCGGATCGGAGCGGCTCAGGATCAAAGTGTTGCCTGAGGAACTCCATATATTGGGCCTGACAATCCTGTCGCTCAATACTCCCGGCACCCATTCCATGACGGTATCCAACCGCCATTCGCTGCTGAATCGCCAACAACCCATTTCCTGTTGTGATCGCTTTGCCGTTTCGAAGCACACATTTCAAACCGTTGTATTCGGGCGGATTGTGACTCGCCGTCACCACTATCGCGGCTTCTATGCCGGGTAACGTCGATGCAAAATATCCCAATTCTGTCGGGCAAAGCCCCAGGTCAATGACATCAATGCCAATTGATGCGAGCGCGGCGTTCAGCGCAGCTTGCAAAGACTCACTGGATTCCCGCATATCACGGCAGGTCGCGATTTTGCCAGGCAGGCTAAATTCACCCACAAACGCATGAGCAAAGGCCACAACAAAATTTTCATCAACCTCTAAAGGGTATTGGCCTCGAATATCCCCCAGCCTGAAGGCTTGCATATTAAGGTTAGCGGGCGGCGTTTTATTCATCACCGGTTCCTGCACACAAGGAGATGCGGATCGCAATCGTCTTGCACGACCTCAAGGCCGAATCTCAAGGCGCAATGCTTCGCGGCCTGAATCGTCCAGCGCAACGGGCATCTCGCCAATGCCCGTGCGTACACCTGACTGTTCTTTGCTTAAGCTCATCGCCCCAAATCTATTGCGGACAATCACGGATTCACCTTCTAGAAGAAACGCTATCAAAGCATCGTCACCCCGGTCATAGCCTATCCAGAGGCTGCTGTTTTTTGCGGATACCGTCGAAAACCGGGTCACGATCTCATATCCCCCTGCTTTTTTATGACCAAAACGCTTTATCTCAATGTTGATCGCGCCTTGATTCAGCAAAAGCCGCGCAGATTTAGCCTCGACGTCGTATCGGGTGAAATCAAGCTGGGTATTTGCTGACAACAGCAGTCGTGTTTTGTCCTTCATCACAATGTCTGCACCACCACCTTGGTCAGACAACACGGCGTCACCCTCATATATCCAGGATCCAGCGCCTAACTCTAGTGCACGATCTCCACGTAATACCTGTACAAAATTGACAACGGAGATAATGCGGCCTATCGGCTCGCGGCCGTTATATTCCTCCACAAACTGACAAGCCGAAATAAACAGCAGGCAAAAGGACAATGACAGTCCAAATATTAGCTTACGCATCACAAATCGCCATTATTAATTTAGAGAGCACTAATTTAGACAGCACCGATATAGCCAAAACAAACATAATCCAATAACGCTGCAACATAGCGGATATCACAACGTCGTAACAGAGACCGTGACAGAGGAGGCAAGTTCGCATACATTATCTTCAATCCAATCAATCGATCAATGCGTCCTATGACTATCAATATAGTAAATTTGAGCGACTTCCCTGCCGAAATCAGTAATTTCACTAAGGGGCGATACATAAACGCCGACTATATGGATCAGGAGTGGGAGACTATCTGGCGAGGAAGCTGGCTAATGGCGGGGCTCGCATCTGATGTCCAATCCCCAGGGGACTACTTCGTCTTTGATATGGGCCGTGAGCAAATACTCGTCGCCAAAGGCAGCGCCGGTGAGGTTCGAGCGTTTTACAATGTCTGCCAACACAGAGGCAACCAGCTCGTTTCAGAGGAATGTGGGAACGCAGTAAATTTCCGCTGCGCATATCATGCGTGGACCTATGACATCGACGGCGACCTCAAATCAGTGCCCTACAAAGAACGATTTACCGCAGGTATCGACACCGATGACAAAGCACTACCCCGTGTAAATTGCGAAATCTGGAACGGCATGGTGTTTGTGAACCTGTCAGAGTCACCCGCGCCGCTCGCGCAATTTCTTGGCCCGGTTGCCGAACTGCTTGCGCCTTACCAATTCGATAAAATGAC
>JBLIIB010000141.1:0-10312 GCA_047634795.1 Candidatus Azotimanducaceae bacterium
AGCCATCGCCGCTCTCATCAGCGCGTCGTCAGTCGCCTCAGGGGTGTCAGCAACAATACCGAAATCGACCGGTATCATTCCAATCTTTCTAATTAACCCTGCCAAGGCATAGCGGTTTGAGTTGAAAATTTGTCCCGGTTTAAGGTGACCACCGGGTTCCACCAATTCATCCCCCGTAGACAGGATCGCGATTTTCAAGGGTGTCTTGACGCTGACCTCAGGAATACCAACCGATGCAATCAGGCTGAGTGCGCGAGGTGACAGGCGCGAACCTGCTTTGAGAATTGTCGCGCCAAAAAGAATATCCTGCCCTTTCGATCTCACGTTATCCGTCTTTGCGGGTTTATGGATGATTCGAACAGCCTCGCCCTCAGACGCTGTGTTCTCCTGCATGACGACGGTATCTGCACCCTCAGGAATTTCTGCACCGGTAAAGATTCGAGCCACGGTGCCCGATTTCAACCTCGAGCCTACCGACCCGGCAGGTATTCGGTCTGACACCTCGTATACGTCCTGTGTCAGCGTTGCATCAAAAGCCAATGCGTATCCGTCCATCGCACTGTTATCAGCCGGAGGGACATTCACCGGCGATACGATGTTTTCCGCGAGGCAACAATCCAGCGCTTCGGCAAGTGGTCGTACTTCCGTTGATTTCAACGGCCGAACTTTACTCAAAAGGTGTTCTACAACCTCATCTACCGGCCGCAGCGCCACTAATGTGAACCTTTGCGTATTAACTCAGCAAAATTGCAGGGGCGATGTTCAATATCCAATTGTGGTTTCAGAATTCCATTCCAGGCCGTTCGGCAGGCTCCGGTAGAGCCAGGCATACAAAAAATGACGGTGTTGTTCGCCATGCCTCCAAAAGCGCGGGACTGCACCGTTGACGTGCCAATTTCCTCAAACGATAGCTGACGGAATAGTTCTCCGAAACCCGTAATATCTAAATCAAACAGGGGCGCCAGCGCTTCAGGTGTTGAATCTCGTGTTGTGAAGCCCGTACCACCGGTAACAAGAATCACCTCTACACAATCGTCAGCGATCCACCCGGACACTGTTGCCCTCAAATGATATATATCATCGATATCAATTTTTCGAGCCACCAGATCGTGGCCAGACTCCTCCAGAGAATCACACAGAAACTGCCCTGAAGTATCATTTTCCAAGGTTCTTGTATCTGACACTGTCAGGACCGCGGAACGTAAACCGTTTGTCATTTTATTCACCAATAGGCCGCTATAACGCAGCGTTTACTCTTGCCAACCATTTTTAACAGGACCATCATAACCTGCCCTCAGAGAAGAGAATAGCTGACACCCATGAGTTCCGTCATCGAAAAACTGTTACCCCAACTTGAGGTTTTCAACTTCCTGGATGAAGTTGACTACCCCATTCTCGAAAAGTACATGTTTAGCTATGAGTACGAGAAAGGCGCCTATGTGTTCAAGGAAGGTGCACACGGCGGTTACATGTTCTTCATCGTGGGCGGTGAGGTTGAAGTCATCAAGCAGTTTGACACGGCCAAACACACGATTGCGACACTGACGGCAGGACGTTCGGTCGGTGAAATGTCACTCATCGACGGCGCCCCTAGGTCAGCGACCGCTCGTGCCAAAACGGCGCTGAAGTTGATCGTGCTTAAGAGAAAAGACTTCAACGAGTTGAACAGTGAACAACCCGCTATCGCCAATAAGGTCTTAATGGGCATAGCATCGCTGCTGAGTTCCAGCCTAAGGGAAACCAACAATCGGTTTACTGAAAAGCTGTTGTCGATCTGTTGAACACCGGGCTGACTTTTACCGGGCCGTCTTTTACCAGGCGCCTTCTAGAGACCGGCTTCTTAAGGACGGGCTTCCTGTTACACATCAGGCGATCTAGAGAGACCGGGCATAAACGACACCCGCCCTACACGAGCTATCCGAGGACAGAAATTCATCATGCAATCTTGTAATCAATGCGGGAAATGCTGTATCAAATATGCAGATGGGGGACTATCTGCAAGCTCATCAGAAATAGATTGGTGGGAAGCGAATCGGCCGGAGATTTACGCATACGTCAGTGATGGCAATATTTGGGTGGATCCTAAGACCACGCAACCCCTCAAACACTGTCCCTGGCTTGTTAACAGTGAAGGGAAATATATCTGCCAGATCTACCACGATCGGCCAGAAGATTGCAGGCACTACCCGACGCACATCGATGAAATGGCCAATGATCATTGCGAAATGTTAGAGGAACAAGATCTGATCAATCCTCAAAAAGCTCAGACCCGCTTGGATATCATTATGAGCGACAGTCGTCCCGCTTTTCGGTCAAGCTAGTGTCAACCACTACGCTTGGAACACGCGGCAGCGTTAGCCATTCACCAAATAATGCACATAAATGCTGGCCGCATATCCAAGCGCTATCGCCCACGTCCACTTGAGGTGGCCGAAGAAGGTGTAAACACCTCGCGCCTGCCCCATCAACGCGACACCTGCCGCCGAACCAATCGACAACAGAGAACCACCCACGCCGGTACACAGTGTGATTAACAACCACTGGTACGTATCCATCTCCGGACTCATGGTAAGGATCGCAAACATGACCGGAATGTTGTCAATAACCGCCGATATCACACCCATCACAATATTCGCGTTCGTGGCACCCCAACCTTCGTAGAAATAAACCGACATCACTTCCAGATAGCCAATAAATCCGAGACCACCGACACAAAAAATGACACCGAAGAAAAAGAACAAAGTGTCCCATTCAGCTTGAGCAACCTTATTGAAAATGTTGAAGTGGCCAAACTCGGTGGTTTCGTCTGTCGTCATTCGAAGATAGAAGCCAAAGAAAAACAGATACGACAATCCTGACATCATGCCGAGGTAAGGGGGGAGATGAAAAAATTGCTCAAATGAGACAGCTGTTGCAATAGAGCAGAGAAACAGCGCGCAAATCACAACCGCACCTCGTTTAAGTTTAACCGTATCTGAAACGGCTTTCGGTTTTTCGTCAGGCACCGCAAAACTCATGATCAAAGCGGGAATCACATAGTTCACCACAGCAGGTAGAAATAGCCTAAAAAACTTAAAGAAACTGGCATGGCCGCTTTGCCAAACCATCAACGTAGTAATGTCTCCAAAGGGGCTGAAGGCACCGCCGGCGTTCGCGGCCACCACAATATTGATACAGGCAATACCCACAAACTTGGGGTTCCACCCACCCACCGAGAGGCACACCGCCCCCATGAGGAGAGCTGTGGTCAGATTATCGGCGATAGTAAAAACGCAATCGTGCCGGTGATCCAAAACAATTTGCGATAACTAAAACCCTGACCCACTAGCCAGGTGCGCAATGCTTCAAACACATTACGCTAGGTCATCGCATTGATGTAAGTCATCGCGACCAACAAAAATAAGAAGAGCGAAGCATACTCAATCAGATTGTGTTGCAGCACCAATTCCATGTCGTGCTCATCAAGCGGCGACTCTTTGAGCATGATCGCAACAATAAGCCAGATAAACCCTCCGCCAGGATCACCGGTTTACTCTTCCGAAGATGAATAAACTCTTCGCCCATCACGAGGACATAGGCAAAGACAAAGAGACCGATCGCAAGAAACCCTAGCGGGTGTGTGATCAATCCCATGCTGCCCGCACTTTCTCCACTGGCCATCGCCAGGCCAGGAATGGCCGCTAATAGTATTGCTGCAAGTATGGCTAAGCTTCGACGCACGCTCAAATTACTCCTGTTCGCCCTTCCAGTTCGGCGCACGTTTCTCTGCAAACGCCAAAGGGCCTTCAACAAAGTCAGCACTCTTTCGCATGGCATAAATCTGGTCGTACTTGCCCGCAATCGCAGCTTGCAGACTCTCTGCATGCATACCCTCCATCGCGGCCTGCTTACTACCGCGAACAGACAAAGGCGCACATTCCAGAATCAGTTCTGCCCAGGCTTTAGCACCTTTCAGCGCGTCCCCGACAGGCACAACATCGTTCACAAAACCAAGCTGCTTGCCTTCTTCTGCGCCAACCCGGCGCCCCGTTAGCAACATTCCCATAGCCTGCTTCATTCCGATCTCACGAGGCAGGCGATGAATCCCGCCCGCGAGCGCGGCCAAACCTACTCTCGGTTCAGGCAACGCAAAAATAGCATTCTCTGCGGCAATGATCAGGTCACAGGCAAGTGCAACCTCGAATCCTCCCCCCATCGAGACACCATTGACCGCCGCGATGACGGGTTTAGGGTTGTCGAATCTTGACGTGAGACCCGCAAATCCTGACGCCGGTTGACCGCTCATATCGCCACCTGAAGCCTGATACTTAAGGTCGTTACCCGCGCAAAAAGCGCGATCACCAGCACCCGTAATAATGGCGACCCATTGTGCAGGATCGGATTGGAAGTCATCAAAAATCTCAGAGAGCTCTGCATTGCCCGGTGGATGAAGTGAATTCATCACTTCAGGCCGTTCAATGGTAATAATGGTTAACCCACCTTCTTTACTTACACTACTGAACTCGCCCATTGTTATCCCTAAATTATTTTTATTATTATTAATCGGCATATACGCCGTAAACTCAAGTCTACCAGTTTGCCTTAGTGTGACAACTTAGATTGAATTCTCTCGCAGGCCTCTTGAAGCACCGCTCTCGGACTCGCGAAGTTAAGCCTCAGATAGCCATCCGCACCAAATACTGCCCCATCTGACAACTCCACTCCGCCGGCCAGTAAGGTTTGACAAGGCCTATTCAAGCCAGTGCCCTGGAAATTCAGCCAGAGAAAGTAAGCTGCTTCAGGGAGACTGGTTTCGATTCCTGCCAGGCCTTGAAGGCGGTCAAAGACAAATTGACGGTTCTCGGTCAGATAGCTCAGGAGATCCACTCGCCATGATTCGCAATCTCTATAAGCTGCTGCCATAGCAACAAGCGCCATGACATTCAGATTGGGAACAAGACCCACAGCGTACCCTTCGAACTTCGCGCGTACCGCAGGATCTGGTATCACTGCCCAGGCGCCCCCGAGCCCACTCATGGCGAACGCTTTCGAGGGTGACATCAGGGTAATCGTTTGCTTCGCCACCGATGGATCAAGCGCCGATATCGACACATGCTCGTGGTCCTCAAACAACAAATCGCAGTGAATTTCATCCGAGCAAATCAACACACCATGGTCTAAACACAGCTGAGCTAACTGCTCCAATTCGTTTTTTCGCCAGACCCTGCCGAGCGGATTATGTGGATTACACAACAAGAACAGCTTGGTTTCAGCGCGTGCCAGATACTCACGCAAACGGTCAAAATCGATTTCCCAGCGTGTCCCGCGCTGAATCGGCGAGAGTGATAATTGCTCCCGATCACTGTTTGAGATGGCATCCATAAACGGATAATAGATCGGCACTTCAGTGACAATCGCATCGCCTGGCCGCGTAAAGGTACGGCAAACAAAATTTATCCCCTGAACCACTCCGGGCAAATACACAATGGCTTCCTGCGCTACGTCCCAATGGTGTCGATCTGCCAACCGCTGAACCAGCATATCGGTGAGAGAATCTGGAATCGTGTCATAACCCAGCACGCCGTGCGCCACTCGCTGCGTTAGTGCTTCTTCGATAGCAGCAGGCATCCTGAAATCGGCATCCCCTGTTGTCAGCGCAAGACAATCGCGTTTCCCACCCCAGCGGCTACTGAAACTCATGGTACGGTCAATCGCTTCATCGAAAGTTGTTATTGCCATATGAAATCATCCTAAACATCATTTGCCAGAGACACTGACCTAAAACTGGACCAGACCTTCTATAACCGGCCCAGACTTTGAGGCTAGCGCAGCGGGCACCATCTGTCATCGCAATCCCGCTTAATTCCAGCCCTATCGATAACCGGGAGCCGGTTATGGGCCTTTTTTCGAAGAAGCTCAAATACCCATCGCGGACCAGGCGCGGCCCATCTGGAACAGACAGTGTTTGACCAGCGGTTTTTTAGGGTGAAAGGCGCCAATTCCGGGTGCCCGACGGGATCTTTTTGACGGCGGCGGTTTATATTGGCAGACATATGCCTAACCCGACCTACGAAGTCGTCTACTCAGGCATGACCGGTCACAATGAAGTGGTATTGCTGCTCTTTGATCCCGCGAGCGTTTGAGCCCGTGAGCAAAAGCTAAGATTCGCTATTGGCGTTGTTTTGACAATGCCGTAACCCCACTCAAGGGATGCGTCAGGGGGAAGATATGGGCGCAAACGACGGTTGGCGCAAACGACGGTTCAGGCACCTGTACCGGCAATGATGCTCAACAAACCGCCGATCGATAAGACTTGTCTCTTTTTCAGGAGGTTTTTCGGTCCGATGGCTATTCTGACATCACCACCAAGATCTTCGCGGCGCCAGCTTCTTACTATGCAGAACACTACCACCAGCAATATTTTGCAAAGTTTCCCAACGGATACTACGGTTTAGGCGCCGCCACTGCTTGTTACGGTCCTTAATACCCTGCAAATGCGGTAACAATTCTCACCCAATCGAGGTAGGCTTTCACCGACAGCACTTTCACTTGGAAAAAACAACAAGAGAGAAAGCAAATGTTATGTCCTAAATGTCACAACAAATTTGAGCAAATTGTGTTCAGCGACATCGAGGTCGATCGATGTACGAATTGCAAAGGATTGTGGTTCGATACACTCGAAAAAGATGATCTGCTGCGCATCGAGGGTTCAGAGATTGTCGACATAGGACCAGACCAAGTCGATGTTGAATACAATGAAATGCGGGATGTGGAATGCCCGCGTTGCGCGCAACCCATGCTGCCCATGGTCGACAAAGACCAGTTTCATATTAAGTTCGAAGCCTGTCCGGCCTGCTATGGGACATACTTTGATGCCGGTGAGTTCAGAGACTTGAAAGAACACACGGTGCTTGAGCGCTTCTCGCAGATGCTCCATACGCTGTCGACGAACGCAAAACAGGATTAACCCGGCCGGGCTGTCTAGCAGGGCTTTCTGATCTCGTTAGCCCGTTAGCCGCCGTAGCGCTTCCTCGTAACGACTAATAGTATTATCTATCACTTCCTGTGGCAACGACGGGCCGGGATAACCTTTGTTCCATGCCCCGCTCGCAACTAACGTTTCCGTATAGTTGCGCACGTATTGTTTATCAAAACTGTTCTGCTCTTTCCCCGGTTCCCATTCGTCTGCCGGCCAGAATCGGCTACTGTCCGGTGTCAGAACTTCATCAATCAGCACCAATTCACCGCTTTTGCCACGACCAAACTCAAATTTGGTGTCGGCAATAATGATGCCTCGGCCCAACGCATAGTCCCGCCCCATCTCGTAAATGCGCATGGCGGTATCTCGAACTTCCGTCATCGATTCATTACCGATTAATTCGGCGGCCGTTTCAAAACTTATATTTTCATCGTGTCCTTCTTCAGCTTTCGTCGACGGTGTGAAAATAGGTGCTCCGATGCGGTCACTATTCTGCAGCCCTTTTGGCAAAGCAATACCGCAAACTTCACCCGTAGAGACGTAGTCTTTGTAGCCACTGCCCGTTAAATAACCTCGGACAATACACTCTATGGGAACTACGCGGGTTTTTCGGCAGATCATAATTCTGCCTTCTAACTGGTTTCGCTGTGCTCCCGTTATGCCAGGAATATCAGCAACATCCGTTGACACCAGATGATGCATAAACGATTGCCCTAAATAGTCAAACCAGAATTGGGAGATGCGCGTCAACAAAACCCCCTTACCGGGAATCCCATTAGCTAAAACCACATCAAACACACTGACACGGTCTGAGGCGATAATAAGCAAGCCGTCTGAGCCATCCGGCAGTGCTAAATCATAGAGATCACGTACCTTGCCTGTACGCTTATTCTCGAGCGGCAGATCAGTATCCATCAGAGCTTCCAAGTAACCTCCTGGAAAAGAAACCTAAATCTGTAAGACCAATACGCCTCAAATATCGACATCAGTTAGCCTAGCGCCTGTTCAAAATCAGCCAGCAAGTCCTCTGGCTCTTCAATGCCTATTGAAAACCTCACCAGCGAATCATCAATACCCATTGATGCTCTGCGCTCCGGGCCCATCTCGAAGTAAATCGAGTGTGCAACCGGGATGGCTAGTGTTCGAGTGTCACCAAGGTTGCTCGAACAAATCACCAGATCGAGCCGGTTGATGAAATCAAAACAGTCCACCTCATCATTCAGTTCGATGCTAAATATGCCACCAAAGTGCTTAAACAAGCTTTGAGCCCGCTTGTGCTGGGGGTGACTCGCAAGACCGGGGTAGTAAACCTTCTTCACGCGAGGGTGAGCTTCAAGATACTCAGACAAAGCCAGTGCAGTACTGCAGATTCGCTCCATACGCAGTGCAAGCGTATCGGAGCCTACTGAAATATTGTGAGCGGCTTCGGGATGCAGTGATGCACCAAAATCTCTCAAACCCTTCTTCTTCACTTGTTGAATTGCCCATCCCCGATGATCGCCTTTCTTGTAATTGTCATAAAGATTAGGAAAGTCTCGCCAATCAAACAATCCGGTTTCGGTCACGGCACCACCCAGTGCGTTAGCGTGACCGCCAATATATTTGGTAAGCGAATTGATCACCAGACTGGCATCGACGTCCTTGGGCGAAAACAGATAAGGCGTTGTCATGGTGTTATCGACAAAGTAAACCAGCGACTTTTCACGGCACAGTTCGCCGATGGCTTCGAGGTCGGCTACTTGAGTGCGGGGATTGGCGATCGTTTCGACAAATACCAATCGCGTATTTTTCTGAACAACCTCAGACACTGCTTCCACAGAGGTCGCATCAACAAAGGTCACTTCGATGCCATGCGTCGCAAACGAGTTAAAAAGACTGTTGGTATTACCGAACAGAAATGAGGATGAAATGATGTGATCACCACGCCGAAGCAGCGCAAACAACGTGGTCCCGATCGCAGCCATACCGGTAGAGAAAGCGGCGGTGGCGACGCCCTCTTCCATCAATGTGATTTTGTCCTGAAGCGCGGTGACCGTCGGATTAACCTGTCGTCCATAGGTGTAACCACTCTTCTCACCCTGGAACACGGCGGCCAGATCCCTTGAATCTTCGTATGCGTAGGTAACCGAGGTGTGGATGGGTTTATGTATTGACCCATGTTCAATCGTATCGCGCCGGTCAGCGTGTACGATTTTAGATGTGAACTTCATATTGTCCTTACTCCCAAATAAAAAAACCCACTGAGCACGCCGCTACAGCAGGTCCTGGGCAATGATGCATGAGCATCGCCTTTTTAGCGGTATTTCTAAGGCGCCCGCAAGCTGATCTCAAATCGGCGCGGGTGGATTGTACCCGACGCTTATCCGGCAGTGCAATCAGGCCAGACCTGTTAGAATCACCTTTTTACCCAACATCCAAGAGCACCCCAAGATCACATGGACGCAGCAATATTTAACGAACAACTCATCGAGTTCCTCAACGCCTCCCCCACGCCATTTCATGCGACTCGGTCAATGGCAGAAGCCTTAGAAGCGAGCGGTTTTACTTCGCTGTCTGAAACTGATGCCTGGGCTCTTAAGCCCGGCAAGTATTTCGTGACACGAAATCAGTCTTCAATCATCGCGTTTGTTCTTGGAACCCAGCCCGTCATGGACACCGGTATCAGGATGGTTGGGGCGCACACTGACAGCCCTTGCCTGAAGGTAAAACCAGCCCCTGAGCGAAGCGATAGCGCCTATCACCAGTTGGCCGTAGAGATCTATGGCGGCGTGCTGATGAACCCGTGGTTCGACCGGGACCTTAGCCTGGCGGGTCGGGTGACCTATCGAACAGCAGCTGGCGACATGGAAAGCCAGCTCATCAATTTAAAGGCGCCCGTCGCAGTCATCCCCAGTCTCGCCATCCACCTGGACAAAGAAGCGAACAGCAATCGGAAGATCAATCCTGAAACCGACCTTCCGCCAGTGTTGTTGATGAGTGAAGAAGCGTTTTCCCTGGGCCAGTTAATCAAGGAGACAATAGACTGTGAAGAACTTCTTGCATCTGACCTGTTTTTTTACGACGCTAACCCCGCCGCCATCATTGGATTGAAAAAAGACTTTCTAGCGGGCGCGCGTCTTGACAACCTGCTCAGCTGCTTTACCGGTATGAGCGCGCTCATTGACGCAGACGAATCAGTCACCAGCTTACTCGTCTGTAACGACCACGAAGAAGTGGGTAGCGCTTCGATTGCAGGGGCAAGGGGTACATTCCTGTCGGACGTTCTGGGCCGAATCACGCCGGATCATGAAACCAGTGTTAGGACATTCGCCAACTCCCTGCTCATATCAACAGACAACGCGCACGGTGTGCATC
>JBLIIB010000142.1:0-10205 GCA_047634795.1 Candidatus Azotimanducaceae bacterium
ACAGCCGCCACCCGATTGGCTAGGTGGGCGAGCCTGATGATATCGCCTATGGCGTACTGTATCTTGCGTCAAATGAATCCAGATTTGTGACAGGCACAGAGTTGATTATCGATGGCGGTTACACCTGCCAATAGAAACGGAAAAGTCGTCGCTGTTGCTGCCACGCCGAGGTTACAAACATTCGGCTATATGGGCGCATTGGTTGTCGAACTACAACCCAACCAGGGAAGTAATCATGCAGAAGCTATGAATACTCTTCTGTACCGGGGAATAATGATTGACCCATGCTACCGGAAACATTGCTGCAGTTAACCATCGAGTCGTACATAGTAAACATCTATACGAAGCATCGGTGCCAAACCAGACAAGTTCTAAAGTAACTTGACACTTTGGATACTCTCTCGCCGTGCATAAACCGCGCAAGGTTGCCAGATGGGCTACAAAGCGCAATCGGTTTTTGATAACCCGGCACATATACTTCGCGCCTAGTACACAAGAGCTAAAAGTTGGAAACATGCTTGGATCATCACTTTTAGAGGCTTTTCGAAGCGGGCAGCTTTTCCGCAGCTATCGGCAGAACATTGTTGCCGGATTGACCGTTGGCATCGTTGCCTTACCTCTTTCGATGGGCTTGTCGATCGCGGTAGGCCTACCACCTCAACACGGTTTGTACACTGCCATCGTCGGCGGAATTGTCATCACACTACTTGGCGGTTCGCCGGTCAATATCTCTGGCCCAACGGCGGCTTTCGTCGTCATTCTAGCCCCGATCGTGCAGCAGTATGGACTTGGGGGATTACTGGTCAGTGGCTTTCTCGCCGGCTTGATTCTGGTCGCAATGGGTGCGCTCAAAATCGGCAAATTCATACAAACCGTGCCTTATCCGGTAGTTATTGGCTTCACAGCGGGTATAGGCACCGTGATCGCAGTCTTACAGGTGAAAGACCTAATTGGGCTTGCCCCCGCTGAAGCTGGCACCCATTTTTTTGAAAAGTTGCAAAGCTACCTGGGCGCGCTAGATACATTTCAATGGCAAGAGGCCTTCGTTGGCTTATCTACGTTGGCAGTCATTTTTTTCTGGAAACGAATATCCAGCCGTGTGCCGAGCTATTTAGTTGCATTATTCTGGGGCACTGCATTAGCATCGATTTGCAATGTTGTGCAGGGCATCCCCGATGTAGAAACCATTTCGAGCCGCTTCAGCTACTCAATCGGGGATTTGATCGGACAGGGCATCCCTCCATTTGCGCCGAGTTTCGCACTGCCCTGGAATTTGATCACTGCTGATGGTTCGTCAACCGGCTTCTCATTTGAACTTTTGCAAACATTTTTCGGTGCCGCATTCACAATCGCCGTTCTAGGCGCGCTAGAGTCATTGCTCTGTGCGGTAGTCGCTGACGGCATGACCGGCAAGCAGCACGACCCAGACGCTGAACTCATCGGCCAAGGGCTAGGGAATATGGTCGTGCCGTTTTTCGGCGGCATCCCGGCTACAGCCGCTATCGCCAGAACCGCTCTAAACGTAAGAACTGGCGGCACTACGCCCGTTTCTGCCGTTGTACATTCTTTGTTTCTGCTAGCCGCGATACTCTTTCTTGCGCCATTGCTCTCCTATATCCCAATGGCCGCGATGGCGGCTATTCTGGTGGCGGTCGCATGGAATATGAGTGAGGTAAGCCATGTCATTCACCTGATCAAAACGGCGCCAAAACCTGACATTTCTGTTTTTATCGTCTGCTATGGCCTGACCGTGGTAATCGACATGCAGGTGGCCGTCGCGGCGGGTATGGTCATGGCAGCCGCATTCTTTCTGAGGCGCATGAGTGAACTGACCAGCACCACTGTGCTTGCGGAGCACGAAAAACATCCGCATATCGCAACGAAAGAAGGCATTGTCGTCTATGACGTTGACGGTCCACTTTTCTTTGGTGCCGCACACAAGGCGTTGAGAGTCGTCACTGCACTTGATAAGACGATCCATAGTGTTGTTCTGGACATATCCGGTGTTCCAATGGTTGATACAACCGCGATGGTCAACATTCGTTCCCTGGCAAGCTCACTGAAGCAATCAGGCATCAAGCTCTACCTGTTGAGTCCGCAGCCACACATCCGTACTAAGTTACAACGGTTTAAACTGGGGACTGCTCCAAACAATATCGTGATCACGGATGACCCGTTCGAGATCGACTAACGTCTTCAGCAGATGAAGGATGCACTCTGACAAGTCGTTGCCGCGAACATTTTATTTAGAAAGCATCTTTGCTACCACCGAAACGGGTATCTTCTCTTTTCAGCAAAACGCGGTCCTCGAGCGCCTTAAATCGAAGGTTTTTTTCGCTTTCCCCATACCTTATCTCGCAGTATGTCTTCCCGGGTTTGCGGAATCACAACCTTGTCTACAAGCAAGCCCTTGTCCTTGATATACGCGGCACCGGCTTCGACAGCAGCCGTAACAGAGGCAACATCGCCGGTCATTGTTGCGTAGCCTTTGCCTCCGATCGACATAGCGAGGTGCACATCAATCAACTCGACATTGGCGGCTTTAACCAAGGCATCAGCGGCTTCGATAATGGATGCGACTGAAAAGGTTTCGATGATGCCCAGCGCTGCGGTGTGCTCAATCACACGAGTCCCGCTAGTAACGGAAAAAACCGATGTATGCACGTTGGGGATCATCAACTCATCAACAATAGTCTCGCTGCCAAGGGAAAACCGGCCTCCATCGCCGCCTCCACGGACGCGACATCACCCGAGACCAGCACCATAAACTTGCCGGGACAAATAGTTCGATTGAAAAGTATTTCAACGCTGGCCGCTTTCAACATTGCGTCACCCACGCCATAACCCTTGGCGATCGAATTAATATCGATCATACCGATCGCACTTCCGCTTTCCATTTTTTAATCCTCGCTACGTTGAATTTCAATGCGGTTACCTACAGCGCATACGGTGCCTGTGATACTGGCATGTGCAGGCACGGCCAGCCCCCTCGCTTGAAGCTTCGGCAATAACTTCGCCCACCATGACCTTGTCGCCCTGCTTGACTATCGGAACTGCACTGGCGCCAAAATGCGTGAGCAGAGAAATCGCCACCCTTAAGGGTGGTTCGCTAACCTCCAGCCAGGGTGCAGGCCAACGATCGTATTGTGTCAGACCCAGGCGCCGGATCAGTCGTGGGGTAGGCACAACAAGATATTCACGCATACTGTGTACCGACCGAGTTTGAGTCTGCAACTGCTCTGGAGACTGCCACAAGTCATCTAGTTTCAAATCGCGCTTGGAGGCGACGCATACGTCTGGCGGATTCAGTTGTTCAGGGCGGGCCCAGAGGGTGCACACATTGCACTCGCTACAACCTTGCGCATGCAGGGATAGCGTTTCGCTCGTCTCGCCCGAAGTTAACAAGGAGCGCGTCACCAGATGGGCTTGAATCGAGTAGCCCAGTAAATAGCGCGGGCACATTTCGGTACACAAGGTGCATTGATCGCAGGCAGACTTACCAATACGTTTAGAGACCTGCTCAGACTCTGATTTTCTGGCGACGACATGGGAGGCGTGCGGCAGCACGAGCAGGCCGCTAGTGGTCGCCGTTATTGGTGTGGAAAAATCAGACTCGATGCTTCCCATCATCACACCGCCTTCTACGATGACCGGCGACTCGCAGCGTATCGGGCCGGCCAGCGCAATCACATCCGCATACGACATACCGATAGGCAGCCAGGCGGTAAAAGGTCGCTCGACCTAGCCGTGCACCGTTAACATCGTATGGGTCACAGGCTTTTTGCACGTGGCATGGTACACGTTGTACTAGCGTTTCAACATTTTGCACGAGCACACCGACATCTTTCGGTAGCCCACCGGCAGGAATTCGAAGACCCATCACCTCTTAAACCAATTCGTATTCATCACCCGCAGGATACACATTGGGCATAATTTTCAATACGATATTCGAAGGTAGCAAAGGTTGAACGTGACCAATGGATGTATGGTGCTTTTCTTTGATCGCAAGGACCCAGCCACGGGCGCCAATTTGCTCCATAAACAATTGCATGCCTGCTAGCATCGACTCGGTAAAGCGTTGCATGACCAACTGGTCTTTGTATAAGAGTGGTTCACATTCGGCGCCGTTTGCAATCAGCACTTCGGCTTTTGTATCAATCTTTATGTGGCAGGGAAATCCTGCGCCACCAGCGCCCAACACTCCGGCTTGTCGTACCTGCTCCACCAGTGCATTCATAATTTCGCCTCCGATGCGCTGGAGATCGATCGGCGTTGCAGCAACATCTAATACCGCCTGTCGAAAGGCATCATAGGATGCACTGAAGGCGGCTTGTGAACCCGTCAGATAACCTCCACCGAAGTTGATCACAGACGGCGCCGCGAAAAAAGTGGCAACGGAGACATTAGCTCCTTTTACTGCCGCATCCATGCCAAACATCGCCTCCAATGGGCGCGCGATCAGCTAGGCAAGCGACTGACCACGCTCTACACCTCCCTCCTTTGGGGATGGCTCCCGGTGGCCGATACCAGGTGGGCGAAGAACGCCAAAATCCCATCTTCATTAGCCATTTTGAATGCTGCTTCACCTTCGATAACTTCACGTGCACGCTGTAAGCTGGCACGAACATCTGCTGCGAGAATACTGATAACCTCTCCAGACAGCGGTCCTGACGCATTCGCCGCACCTGCATAGAAAGAGCGCGCGTACAAAACGTCTACGTCACCGGCCTTGGTCGCTTCATCCAACGTGACGGAGGTTACATCGTCGCAGTCAGAGGTCAGCATACCTATGCAGCGCTGACGGTTAGTCAGATTGAACTGCTTGATCACGCCCTGGTCTACCGAGGCGATGACTCGGGTCGCAAGTACCGATGCTTTAAAATCGTCTAGTACAGTCATGTTGTTTATCCTCTGCAATTTGCAGCGTTTGTTTAGCGTTTCAGGTTGAGCCCACGGGCCTTTTGCTCAAGCATTTTTTTGGTCAGATCAACGATGACAGCAGCGGCTTCTAAGGGCGGTGTGCCGCTCTTATGAATATTGGAAATCACCATTCTGTCTGACTCCACCGTTTCAACTGTGGGTTTGTAGACGCAGTAACAACTGAGACTTTCAGACTGGCCAAGCCCTGGGCGTTCGCCGATCAATAGACGATTGGCCTGCGCCTGCAGCAACCCCCCTACCTCGTCTTGCGCCTTCACCCTTGAGTAGCGCAGAAAGAATGGTGTACCAACATCGAAGCCCGCATTTTCCAGCCCCTTCAGCAAAGGCGGTAGAATTTCATCAAAGTTGTTGGTCACGGCATCGGTACTAAGACGGAAGGACACGATCACTTGAACTTGCGGCGTTTTTTTACAGCGTTCCATGACTATTTTCTTGCCCTCCTCGGACAAACGTCGGCCGAGGTCGGGACGGGTCAGATACTCGCCCTTGTCGGTGGCACGCGATTGCACTTCCCAAAGGTCACGCTCCGCTAACCACTCGGGTGCGCGCTCTTTGACCACGGTATCCTTGAAACGCGAATGGTCGGCAACGAAGCGCAATAGGGAAATCGTGCGCGGCCTGGGGCCTGCGCTACCCTGGCAGACTCTGGCTGGCGCCTGGCTGATCATGTCGTCGTTCACGCTCGCGTTGCCGGCGTCCACAATGCCATTCCAGTTAATAAACTTATCCAGACTCAGATCTTCCATCGCCTCAACGTCTAGTTCTTGCACACGATCTGATGCAGCAACAAGCGCCGCTGGCGAGACGTCAGGTTTAACTTTTGTGATCTGACCTGACGCGATGTTCAGTTCACCCAATTCATGCAGTACCGAGCTCACAATACGTTGAATACTTTTTTCGTCCATCTCGCCCATCGTCATCACCCTTTGTCAAAGAATATTGAAGGATCGTCCGCGCGGCGCGTTAATTCGCCGTTCTCCATCAAGACCATATGCTCCAGCCAAACTTCAAATTCTGGTGCAGGCCTATAGCCCAGCAAGCGCCTTGCGGTGGCAACATCGTGATAGCCCGTGGTTTGGTAATTCAGCATAATGTCGTCACCCAAAGGCAGCGACATGACATAGTTGCAGCCCGCCGCTGCCAGTAACACAGTTAGATTTTCGTTCGAGTTTTTTTTCGTATCGGCATGGTTGGTGTAACAGGCAACGCACCCCATGAGGATGCCTGTCAGCTTGCCCATAAAATGGTCTTCGAGTCCGGCACGGGTGATTTGTTGATGATTGAACAGATATTCTTGACCGATAAAACAAACCGCCGTGTTCAGCAGATGAGGTTTATACCGTTTGGCGAGGCCATAGTTGCGCGCCTCGACTGTCACCTGATCGGCACCATGGTGCGCATTAGCAGACCGCGCAGATCCCTGACCGGTTTCAAAATACATCATGTTGTTAACTGCTAGATTGCTGTAGTGGTTACCAAGGTCGTGGGTCTGGTCGAGCATCGAAACCATCACACCAAACTCACCCAAGCCTTTTTCAGTACCGGATAGGCTCTGGAAAATTAGCCCGCCGGGGGCACCTTTTTCGGTCGCCTTCATTTGGTTGGTCACATGCGCCAGCAGGCATCTGGGTCGGTATCTCCCACTGGTCGGTAACTTCCTTTAACGCGTTAAGAGTCCGCCGTGTATTCTCTACCGATTCGGTCACCGGATTGACCCCGATCACAGCGTTGCCGCACCGCAGGACAGCCCCGCGAAGGTCTGTGCAAGGATACTGTCTATCTCATCGCGAGTATCACAAGGTCAGAGGCGGGAGGCGAAACGTCCGGGGATGCCTAGCGTAGAATTCTCCTTCGATATGACGAACAATTTTTTCGCCCCGACCATCAAATCCGCGTTAGAGCATATTTAGCAAACAGCGGCGACCATTTCGGAAGTAAGCCCTTTGCGTAAGCGGTCGTAATCTTCTTGGGATGGACTGTCACTCAGGACGTACTCGCGTAATTCACTCACGGACCACTGTTTAATCTCGTCGTAGACGGCGCTATTAACAGCGTCTTGGATCACTCGGGTAATCGAGTCTTCCTCTTAGGGGACGATAGGGTTTTCACCCAGGGTTTCCATCTGGGACCAGTGGGCAAGGCGTGCAACATCTGCAGAAACCTTGACCTCGACGGGCGCATCAGGGCGTGCGGGGGTAGTGACGGCAAGAGCGGTACGTACTGTCAAAGGCTATTTTTAAATACCAATTCTCACGGGCACGAGTCCCTGGAGGTGCTCAGGAACGGCGACATGGAATGTCGTCATTTCAACGCCATCATTAAAAGTACTTCCGGCTACCTCCTAAGCTCTATCCACCGCGTCAAACGCAACAGCAAACTGATCTGCGGAAGCCGATGCGGATTGCCCGTCTTTGACCCCGAACTGACCGGAACAAAAAAGAATCCTTTCTGCGAGATATGGATCAGAGCGAAGGCGTTACTGACCGTCATACACTCGACAAGCTTATTAGGTGATCTACAAGTAAGGGCGAACCACTTCATATACGGTTGCACAAGCTACAAGTGGACAGGAAGGATTATTGAAGCGTAACCATCAAATTGCCCCGGTGTATTACCTGTACGTTTAAGAACGGCGAACTTTCAGAGGTGAAGATCAAAAATCATCAATGAGGGGGAGATGATCAGCAATCCATTACCAATGCACCCCGGGAAAGTACTCTCTGAGGTCTACATGTCAAAATCAGACTTGTATCAATAGGGATTGGCGAGTCTGTGCGGCTGTTCACCCAGAAAGACCAATGAAATAGTGAATGGCAAGCGGGGCGGTTCACCTTCATTTGCCATCATTCTGAAACCATTATTGGGAACTTCTGCTTACATGTGGGCAAGAATACAAGCAGAATACGGCCTTTGGAAAATCAGGCAGCGAGCCGCTTAGCGCCAAAAATATCCCTTCCCCGTAGATTTATAAGAAAGCAGGAACGTCCGCTCTCTCTCAATTTCATTTAGCGCAGGCTGGAGCGCAACGTGCCGTGGGTCATCACGATGCTGCGTGGCTGCCTGGTCATCGGCAAAGGCCGCGACGAACAACATATCACCTGCGTTAATGTCCGGACCACGATCCGAATCTCGAAGCGCGAGTCCGCCACTGTATATTAGCGTGCCAGGCTCAGCGTCCCTGCAATATTCAGCATGCTCACCTGTGACTTCAATATAACGCTGCTTCATCGCATCATCGGCAAAGCGTGTACCAATCAATGTGATCGAGATACCTGCTTCGCTCATAGACTCGTCTGACCCTGCCCTATCCCACCAGCCATAGCCTTCAATATCGGCGTACACGTTGCTCATCACGAGACGCCTGGTCATATTGCGTTCACCCATGGTCTCCATCAGCGACTCGTGGGCCGGGCGTTCGACATGCGCATCAATACTGGTCTGTCCGTGTGCATAGCGTTCAAAGACAAGCACATGGCTTTCATCCTGCAGCGAAAGCGCAGCTGCATAGGCGCTGGTATCAGGTTCACCCATCAGTGCGTCCTGCCCTCTTTCCTGCCAAACATCCAGCCAATCATTAACGGTCGTTATTTCTGTGCGAACCTGATATTCAACCAATGCTGTTAACGGAAAATCACCAATCGTCATATTCTGTGTGCTCATTTAGCTCTAATCATTGCCGCCCTCACATTACCGTGAACGAGCACAAGCTACTAGCCAAAACACCACATGCATGTAGTGGTCAAGAATTTTTTTGGCCGCTGATATAGAGGAGTGCCAATAGATCTACTCCGCTTTATTTGGCGGCGCGCCACCCTTGTGTTGATGCTGTCTAGTTGCCCCTCGACTTTCGTCATCCGATCAATGGCCTCGCACCGATCTTTCAGGAACCTCTTTTACTTGGCGCCAAGCGGCTCGCTTTGTTCGTCTTCACTAACCTTCAGGAAAATCGAGTCAAGGTCCGCTGGTGAGACAAAAATGGTTTTTGTCTCTGGATGAAGCGACTGGTAAATGGCCATTTGATCACGCGGGCGATGTGCTGCAGTCCAACGCCGAGCCTCCAGCGTGAACATTAGTCGGGATCGAAGCTTCAAGACACCTTCGTGCTAACCACTAGTTTTTGGCGCGGATGGCTATCTAACCAGCTTCGCTGGGTCGCATGAGGTAACAGCTTCTCGAGGCATGTCAACCCGAGAATAAACGGCTCAAACAAGATACCGAAGAAGTAGCCCCGACTGAACTACTGCTAGTATATTGATATTATTTGGGGGGAATTGGGCCTGTATTGCAAAGACGGTTGGTTCAGAGCTCCCCCAGCTTTTTCATCCATTCGACCGAGTGGAGGCTTCATCTTTTATCCGTTGCACCATAGAGCGCAGCCCGTTTCCTCGAGTGGGGCTCAAGTGCTGCAGCAACTCTATTTGTTCAAAATACTCTTCAATGTCGAAGCTGGCTATCTGCTCTGCAGTTTTGCCATTGTAGGCGGCCAAAACGATCCCCAGCAGGCCTTTGACAATGAACGCATCGCTGTCGGCATCGAACCACAGTCGATGGTCGCCCCAGGTCTTTAGCCATACTTGGCTTTGGCAGCCGCGGATAAGTCGTTCTTCGGTACGATCCGCTTCGGTCATACCCCTCAGCTCTTTACCGAGGTCGATAATGTACTTGTAGCGATCATCCCAGGCGTCAAAAAATGACAGCGTATCAGCGATATCTTCAACGCTTACGTCTACGCCGAAAGGATGAGGCGGCGGGGCTTGGGAGCTCAAAAGAACATTCCCGTCTCTAATTGCGCCTCTTCGCTCATCATGCTGCGATCCCAAGGCGGATCAAATATTAGCTCTACCTCTACATGCTTGACGTTGGGCACCATAGCCGCGCGATACTTCACGTCGCCCACCAGCACCGGACCCATGCCGCAACCAGGTGCCGTAAGGGTCATATCGATAGCCACTGCCTTATTGACCTGATCTATCTTCACTGTATAAACAAGCCCCAAGCTCACCAGGTTAACCGGAATCTCTGGATCAAAAACCGTCTCGAGCGCTTGCCAAACCTGTGCTTCATCAATATCGCCATTGCCGGGGTCATCAAAAGTGAGTGTGGTTTTTTCAAACCCCAAGGCATCAGCATCAGTTCCGTCAACACGGATCATATTGCCCTCATGCACGATGGTGTAGTTGCCGCCCAGCGACTGGGTAATAGTGACAAAAATATCTGCAGGAATGGTGACCGGGTCGCCAACCGGGACTAAACGACCGGGACAC
>JBLIIB010000143.1:0-10199 GCA_047634795.1 Candidatus Azotimanducaceae bacterium
CATGGCACTTAGTACCAACCCAATCGCCATACGTTTGCCGGACAAATTCTGTCTTAACATGACTAATTCCAACGGCAGGTCCCGCGCGTGTTGTCGCAGGTATTGCATCATGATTTCTTCGTCGTAGCTGTCGCCGGAACCGAGCCAAAGTGTGGTGGGTATACCTGTTTCTCTCACTTCTCTGCAGATGCTTTGTGGGATAAGTTCGGTGGTATCCCGCCTTTCTTTAAACGTGGTCATCATGAAGTGCGCACGTTGTGGTCTCCACCAAGCATCCCATGTGGCTTGCGCGCTGCTTCGGATTTCAGGAAAGACTTTGCGACAAAAAATTTCCGAACGCGTCACATGGGTGAACCACCAGCTATAACGCCAAATACCCAGTGCTCCCAGGATCATCGTCGTGGCTTTGACTTTTGGATCCCACAGGACGTTGCTGGTTTGTAGCAACAACACAAAGCAGACACAGATGTAGAGAGCCAATTGAGCAACCGTGATACGGGACCACTTTCGATGGATATCCAGGGCGCGTTTCCCGCTCGCGATGGCACGTAAGTCTCTGGCCGGTATGGTGTTCATCAGATACCGTCCCGGGTAGTTAGGACGCTGCCGATAGATAGTACCGCCGAATCGCCAAACCACTGGTTCAGGCGTGTTGCCGGGAACCAGACTTCGACCGGAGTGCCCTCGGGCAAATTGCTAATGTCGGCGATCATCATGAGTTCAACTCCCATTATGCGCTCGCCGGTGATCACTCTGCTGGCGTCTAACCGTTCTATTGAGCCGACAATGGCGGGCCTTGAACCGTCCAGAAAGCGAGAGGTAACAATGGCGTGGTCGTTAAGTGTGGGTTGTCTTGCTTCACCCACCCTCAGGCCGCCCAGACTCCAATCGTGCTTGAAAGCCAACCCCGTTCACTTCGACAGTGAATGGCGTCTTGACGCGATGATGGAGCCGTTGGCAGGCCTTTTCCCTGGTGATTTTCATGTTCGGGGTTCGGGTGGGTGAATGTTGGGGGTATAAGATCAGGATTAGTGCCAATCTCAACTTGTTGGCAATAAGTGATTGAAATACCAGGGAAAACAAGAGTTAGCAGGGGTTTCTGTGGTGTGTAGGAGATAAGCAAAACGCGATTTTCTTCCCACTTTGCGAATCAAATCGTTGCAAATTACGGAATGGAAAGCGTTTGGCGCACGCTGATTTCAGGGGAGTATTCGGTAAGCAAATGATTTATACGTAGTTATTGTTCTATTTCGCACATTGGCACGTTGGTTGCTTCCTATCTGGCATTACTTTTTTTTTGAGCCGGCGCAGGGACGCGCCACCTATTTTTGGAGCAATCTGTTTCTGTTCGTCTATTTGCCGATTTTCCTTGCTGCCTATTACCTGATACCCGAGCGGCATTGACCTTTGCACATTCTTTTGGGCGGCTATCTCATTGACGTCTGCCGTTAGGACATTCCGGCAACGACCAGCCTGATTCAATTTGCCGCGTTCATTTCTCTGTTTCCGCAACTTATTGCAGGACGAGTGCTTCGCTACAAAGATGTGGCGCACCCGTTTGTTCAACGTGAGCACAGGGGCGCCAAATTCGGCAAGGGTTGTCAGCGTTTTGTCATCGGATTTTTCAAAAAAGGTTGTGATTGCCGATTCGCTTGCGCCGATAGTTGATGCAGGTTTTGCCGGCGGCAGTCTTTCTACGGGGGATGCCTGGCTTTCTGTATTTGCCTATAGATCGCAGTTGTATTTTGATTTTTCGGGCTACGCAGATATGGCTATTGGTCTTGGTTTGATGATGGGCTTTAAGTTTGTCGAAAACTTTAACCAACCTTATATCAGTCAGTCGACCACTGAGTTCTGGCCACGCTGGCGCATCAGTCTGAGCAATTGGTTGCGAGATTATCTCTATATTCCTCTCGGCGGAAACCGGGCGGGTACTTTTAATACCTACCGCAACCTGTTTCTCACCATGTTGCTGGGTGGACTCTGGCACGGCGCCAACTGGACATTTTTGGTCTGGGCGCATGGCACGGGACGCTTTTGGCTATTGAAAAGGTGATCGGCGATGATGCTAATCACTCGAGGTTCAAGCCGGTGCAATGGGTACTCGCTTTGTTGCTGGTCATGTTGGGATGGGTTGTGTTTCGAGCCGACTCCCTGGCGGTATACAGCTCCATGTTCTCTTTTGGTGAACCGACGATTACCGGTGATGTGGCCAGAGAAACTACGTCGGCCCGACTCACTATTTTAGCGAACGCCTGGATCAGGCTCGTCGTTTGTGGCTCGGCACAAAAATATCCAGAGACCTTTGAGCGATTGAGCAATGTGGGGCAACGCTTTGTGAAAGTGGCCGCCGCCCCGGGGTTTGTCATCGCGGTTCTAAAACTTGGGGCCGATAGCCAATCACCTTTTCTCACTTCCAATTTTAAGGAGTCCCCGTGAAATGATAGGAATTGTATTACAAAATCATCATCGCTACCGTCATGGTCTTAGGCGTGGTGAGTTTGCCGGGTTTTGTTTTACCCCCCCCAATTTGCGGACACCGCATTTTTATCCGGAGAGCCTGCCGAGATTATTGAGGAGCGCTATGACGATCAATTGCCGCTCAAGCGGTTCGCCGCCAATAGCCTGACAGCCTTTACGCTGCTGGTATTTGGTGAAGCAAGTCCAGGTGTCGTCGTAGGCGCTAACCACTGGCTATTTACCGATGAGGAATTTATAGCGGATCTGGAGTCTGAGGCGACGTATCAAACCAATCTGTCTTTTATTCAGTCGGCGAACGAAACACTTCGAAGCCAGAACATCGAACTGCCCCTTGTACCCGTGCCGTCAAAAGCACGTGTTTACGGTGAGTTGACGTCTAAACAGCCTGCCAAGGCGCACCGTGATCTCTATCAGAGATTTACGCGGGACCTGGTAGACCAGGGTGCTCATGTCGTCGATACCCTGCCGGGCTTGTTGGCGGGCAAAGCCCAGCGTGAGATGTACTTGGTTTCGGGTACGCATTGGAGCCCCCGAGGGTGCTGCGATTGTCGCAGGCTCCGTGCGCTCAACGCTGGAGGCTCGGTCGCTTGCGGGTAGTGAACGATGGTTGACGCATAGCATCGCACCCCTACTTCGTGAAGGGGACCTGCTTAATTTCGTGGACGTTGCGCCCTGGTTTAAATCGTTGACGGGTTCCGCTGAAGTGATTGAACAGTTTTCGACTGAAAATGCTGCCGAGGTTGACCTGTTTGCTATGGATCTATCCCCGGGCGTTGCCCTGGTGGGTACAAGTTACAGCGAAACCCCCTGTTTTACCTCGAAGGGTTTATCAAATCTGCCGTGGGTGGCGATGTCGTAAATTTTTCAGAAGAAGGAAAAGGGCCCTTCGCGCCGATGGCTGAGTTTCTTGAATTGGTCCGCGATCAACAAAATCAAGATGTTGATCAAACGTCATTCCGACTCGTGATCTGGGAAATTCCCGAACGCTATTTAGTTCATCGCGACTACGTTTTTGCGGGAAAATAAGGAAACTTTGGTGAAAACCATCAAGTTTGCACTACGCGTTCTGCTCATGTTGGGAACCTATGCTGACGCCATTAGTGATCTTAAAGATGACGAATCACTTTATGACCTGGCACCCATTGATGCGGCTTATGTCAGATGAGTGAATGCCACTTCGGTGCCCATTAAATTGAATGTCGGCGATCAGACGCTGACTGCTACCGAGTTCTGCTCTACCAGCGGGATCATTTGGGTTAAACCAAATACTGAAATCCGCGGCGCTTTTTCGACCATCACAACGGTCACCGGCGAGTTTTATACGGTGGTCGTTTCTGATTCGTCATCGGTGATGTCGGAGCGCATGAGCCACGATCCGTTTAAAGCGAACCTGGGCACCTATAACTTAACAACCGGAGTGATTTCTGTTGCGACGACGGCGGGACAGCGTCCTGTGTTCTCGGACCTGCCGGCGGGGATGGTCGCCATGCGTCCACTGAACCCTATTACTGTTGTGCTGACAGCATTGTCCGCAGACATGCAGGTGTCCTTGGGTCAGATCGCGCTCAAGCGCGTCACCAAGACTGACACCTTTGTTTGTGAGGCTAACCGCGAAATCGCCTTTGGTATTTCGAAATACTAACGAGGGGTAGATGATAAAATTACTAATAACCGCGTTGCCGCTTTGAAGTGTTTCGATAAAAGCTGAGATGTTGTGTGATGCGCCGGCAAATGACGCACAAACACTAAAAAATTTCTCGGAGCTCTCGACCGGTGCGGGCAACTGGCTTTTTCGTGCACACGATCTGCTTACGCGCTTTGGTCCGAAACGGGCTGGTATGGAAGGCCTTGATTTGCTCAATCAGGATCTGTTGAACAAAGGCACGACCCTCGTGATGGTGCCTGTCCGAACCAGAGCATTGGTGCATGCGCAAAAGTTAGGCGGGATTGATTATGACGTAATAGAAGGCGTTAGGGCTTACGGCAGCTATCTTGATCGCTTAAGAGCGATAGGGGTTGTCGTTTCACATCTTTAATTGCTTGAGAGTCAAACAGATGCTCGAGACCAAGCACTCTTTTTTGCTCGGGATCATCATTGGACAACAGCAGGCGCACGGAATGTGGCCAAACTGGTTGCCATTGAGATCCAGGAACAAGCGTTCGCTGATGATGCTGTCACCCGTTATACGACAACCCAATTAGGAGAAGACCTTAACCCCGGGTAGCTATAGCGGAGCAGCGAGATCGCTTTGAGGGTGAAATGTTTTCTCAATACCAGACTGAGGGCGACCTTGATCTTTTTGGTGATGCTGGCACGACCTGATGTCGTGCTGGTAGGAACGAGCAATTCCAATGGTGCTATGGATTTCAACTTTGCAGGGTTTCTTGAAGAATACCTTGGGCACGAAGTCGCTAATCTTGCCCGCAGTGGTGGTGGATACGATGGCGCCATCATGGACTATCTTGCCAGTGAGGCATTCACGCTGAATCCGCCGACCTTACTGATTTGGGAAGTCCCGGGCTACTACAGTTTGAATACAGCATCTTACTATGAAAGGCTCCTGGCTTCGGTTGGGGGGTAAAAAATGAACATTCGTCACGTGACACTTCTGCTCGCTGGTTGCCTGTTTTCAGAAGTCGGGTTTGGACTCGAATTAGAAGTTCACCGTGGTTATAACGACAATCCGTTCAAGCAAGAGACGCGGGCAGTAGGATCCAGTTATGCGGCACTTAATCTTAGTCATAAAGGTCCTACGGAAGGCCGTTCCCATCTGCAGTACAGCTTTGATGTCTATGGTGAACATCATCAGGCGTCTTATGCGGAGATGTTGGATGTGAATGCGAGGGTGCGGTGGGTCGCGGCAGGTCGTTTGTTTGATCATTCTGCCAGTTTTCTCCTGACGGCAGATGCCAGTTCAAAAAGAGGCACTTTTGTTGATCAATGGACCGGTGATGTCGCCAAGACGACCCGCGGCTAGGCCATAGGTGACCGATTTTCCTACAATGCTTTAAAGCTAGGAGCCGAAGGTATCTTCCGGTTCAGTAAGTACAAATCTATGTCGTTGTATGTCTACACCGGGGAGCGAGATTACGCCGATGATTATGCTTCGATTGGGCTTGAATCGCTGGATTTTAGTGAGACAGGCGTGCAGCCCTCGGTGCGCTTTAAATCGAGAGATGGTCACTACGTGAAATTGATGGCATATCAAAAATATCGCAGTTATCAAGGTTTGCTCGATGATGACCTTCAGGGAGTGAATGTCAGTAGCTCGACGGTTGACCTGACCTTGTCAGGTTTGGGATTGCTTGCTCTGCGTCAGTTGTCTGAGTTTTCTACGCTGCGTGTTTACTTGAAGGGTTACAAGGCTCGAGATGATTTTGTAGGTGCAAGGGATGTGGGTTTCTGGAAAGCGGACGTCACCTTTGAACATCAATTTCAACATCGTGGTTTGTTGGTAGCGAGAGCGACCGCTTTTGATCGCGCTTATCTGAACGATGTGATTTCCCGATTGTATTCTGAGGTGCGTGTTCCTGGTGAGAAAAAGTCCGGACAATCGGTCAGTCTTGTGTACGAATAATCCATTCAACATTCTTCGGAGGGTCTCAAATGGTTTTGCTCAATAGAATCGAACAAGGTGAACAATTCATACAGTCAGCGAAGCTACACGACCAACACGTTTGCACTCGGCATCAGTTAACGCTGGTAGCAGTACCCTGGACGTTTACCCTCGCGAGGGCAAAATCGAACATTGGCGTACGATACGGGGCGCGCCATCGTTGCGAGCGGCCACAGCGTTCTATGTGGCAATACCACCTCAACATTTGGTTATGCGCTCAGGGGCGCCCATCGGCTGGTGGATCGAGTCAGGTGATTATAGAACGTGGCTCGCAAACGAAAGTGTCGGCTGATCAGGCCCGCTATTCTGTTGACGATGCCCCAACAAAACATCGTCTGTTGATCAATCACAGCAGGGCCGCGATTGTGATCGGTGGCGGTCCTCGAACGCTTAAGATAGTGCGGAAACTTGTTGCTTTACATCGTACTGTTGTGGCGATTGAAGGCACGGGCGGGGTTGTCAGGCACGAACTTCCCAGCAACGTAAAAAGAGCGGACAGTGCAGCGGCCGTCGTTGCCCTTGTTTGTGAACGGTTTGTGAAAGGTTTGTGAAACACTATTGAAAAGTTATCGAAAGGATGACGAAAAAATCACAAAAAATCAGTTGGTTAATTGTCGAAGGGTTCGATCAAAGCTTGCAGGAAGGGACCATTTGTTTCGACGACGAGTGGGCTGGCAGGAAGTGCTCTCCGCTGTGACCACAGCGAGAGAACTAATTGTACATTCTGCAGGCTATGTTCCATGGGGATGACTCTGGTGCCCGAGATAACCTGGTGGTGTGTTTCACGCTTGAGATTGGTGGCGGCGGAACCGATGACAAGATGCCCGGGTCGATTGTCCGGATCTGTCGTAAGACGGACTTCCCAGCCAACAATCACAGGGAGCTGATTGTGACTCGTGACTTCTACTTGAAACCGAACGTCGACGAGGTCCCCTTTCCGAACACTAAAAGGGTCAGTGATCAGAACCTGATGACTCGAGCGTTCGGTAGTGACTGCAATATCGCGGACGACAATCGCACTCGTTTCTACTAACTCTTTGGCAATACTATGCTGATTAGACAGTAGGCAGATCAACAAAGCAGCGCGAGCCTTCAATGTTGGAGTGAGTCCAGCCAGTGCGATATCGTCGATTTACTGGCGCTAATCAAGGGGATCAATCCCCTGTAATCCTCCGGGTGGCATTGCCCGGTCGCCTTGTATTCGGCGTCCAATTTCTGACAAAGCCTGAACAGTGACATTGCGCCAAACATGGCAGCGCTGTTGATTAAAGCGTGTGCCTGTCGAGCAATGGACTCACTATCACTTGTTTCAAGGGACTCGGCGATGATCGCACTTCGTTTGTCACAGTCTCGGATAAAAGAATCAACCAGTAGTTTTGCGACCTTATGGCCGGTGGAGTTGAGTAGTGCATCAAATGCAGTTTTATCGAACGCGCCCGCATCTTCGTGCGAGGCGTTGATTGGCAAGTTTTCTGACGATTGGGTCCGGAGGCTTAGGGGCGCGAGGGTCAAGCAAAGGTGCTTTAAATCGATCGGCTTTGAGATGATTGATTCAAATTCCAGCGTTTCTAATCGCTCGATCGAGACCGCGTCTACCTGTGCTGTCAACGCAAACACGGGGCAATCTGCAAGGTTTTCATCGCGAATGATACGTAAGGTTTCTACACCATCGATACCAGGCATGTTGATATCAAGCAAAATGGCATCAAACGCCTTGTTCATCTGTTGCAGTATCCTGATGGCGGATAGACCGTTATCTGCCGTGACCGAGGTTGCTCCTGCTTTCTCGACCGCAGATTTAACAATCAGGACGTTTGCTTCGTTGTCGTCAACGATTAGTAAATGGGAGCCCGTCAGATCAGTAATGTCATGCTTGCTGAGCCCCATGGGATCAGCAGTAATCTTGAGCGGCAGGGATACGGTAAAGCAGGTTCCCTTGCCAACGCTGCTGTCTACCTGGATGTCGCCATTCATTTGGTCTGCCAGACGCTTGGCGATCGAAAGGCCAAGGCCAGTGCCGCCATATTTTCGATGGTGAGTGGGATCAAGCATTTGAAACTCTTGAAACAGGAGGCGTTGCCGGTCAGCTGAAATGCCAATACCCGTGTCGATCACCTTGATGACAAGTCGGTTCGTTGCATAGCTCATTTCGAGCCTGACACACCCGGCTTTGGTGTACTTGATAGCATTACTTAAAAGGTTGGAAACAATTTGCCTGAGGCGCAGTGGGTCACCAATGAGCGTCAAGTTGTCCGGTGTATCAATAGCGCATTCAATCGATAGCGCTTTTGCTTGCGCTACCGGAGTCATGAGTTGAATCAGGAGCGCGATGGAACCTGCCGGCTCGAAAGCGATAGATTCGAGCTCCATTTTGTTTGATTCTAGCTTTGAGTAATCGAGTACGTCATCGGCCAACTTTTTCAGGTCCAGTGCCGTTGCATAGCTGGTCGCGAGCAATGTTTTTTGTTCTTGCGCGGTGCCGATGCCATCCCGCATTAATTGTAAAACGCCCAGAAAGCCATTGAGTGGTGTGCGTATTTCGTGGCTCAAGGTTGAGAAAAACCGTGATTTCATTTCAGTTTCTCTCAAGATCAAGTCGGCTTGTTTCTCGAGTTTTTGATTCAGATGCAGTAGCTCTTCATTTTGTTCTTTAACTTTGACGTTGAGTGCTCGTTCCATTTCCTCAAGCTTTTTTCGCTTTAGGAACTCGCGTAATGTGAGGCGAATAGCATCGTCATCCCAAGGCTTTTGAAAGTAGTAGGAAAGTTGACCTTCGTTGACCGTCTTTACGACGGAGGGTAAATCTGCGTTTCCGGATAGTAGTATTCTGGGCATGCCTGGATAGCGTTCAGCGACGATACGAAGCAGTTCAGAGCCATCCATGCCGGGCATGCGTAAATCGGAGATGATCAGGTCAACCGATTCACATTCCAATATCCTAAGGGCTTCGCCGCCGGAATTAGCAGTCAGGATTAGAAAATTCTCGTTTCGCAGTGCGCGTTGCAGTGATCGAAGCACGTAGGTCTCGTCATCAACAATCAGAGCGGTTTGATCCTTAGTGATCATAACTAGCGTTTGGCCTGCTTACGGTAAAGTGTTGACGGGCTCACCTCCAGAATGGAAGCAGCCTTGGGAATATTGTCTCCGCAGTGTGTGATGACTCGATCAATGTGTTCTTGTTCGATTAGCCATAACGGTTTCATGACACTCTTCAGGCTTTCCGAGTTTGCGGGAGTTTCATTTGATCCCTCGACCGGAACGGCTGTTTCTGATCTTAGATGAATCGGCAACATGGTAGCGGTCACTTCGTCGCCCGTGTTTAATACGACCACCTGACGGATGACGTTTTGAAGCTCGCGAATGTTACCTGGCCAGCTGTATTGCTCTATGAGCTTTTTGGACTCTTTGTCAAAGCGGCTGAACGGTTTATTTTCTTCTTCCGCGTATTTTTGCAGTAGGTGCTCGGCAATCAACAAAGCATCATCATTTCTTTCCCTGAGAGCAGGTAGTTTCATACTGATGACATGCAGCCGATAGAAGAGGTCTTCGCGAAAGTTACCTTCCTTCACCTCGAGCAGAGGATTTCGATTGGTCGCGCAAACAACACGAATGTCCACGGTGATTTCATTATCGCTGCCGACATGTCTAAAAGTTTCCGTTTGCAAGAACCTGAGTAACTTAACCTGGAGGTCAATATCCATTTCGCAGATTTCGTCGAGGAACAGGGTTCCACCATTAGCGAGAACAGCAGCGCCCTTCCTTTCACTGTTGGCGCCTGTAAATGCCCCCTTCGCGTGTCCGAATATTTCGCTTTCGATCAGTTCTCTTGGGATCGCGCCACAGTTTAGAGCGATGAATGGTTGATCACGACGAGGGCTGAATTGATGGATAGCCTCGGCAAGCAACTCTTTACCGGTACCGGATTCACCTGTGATAAAAACACTGGCCTTGCTGGGTGCTGCGGCTTCAATAAAGTTATAGATGGTTTGCATGGCGAGCGATTTTCCGATGAAGCCAGCAAAATGATGCCGCTCGGAACCGCTCTTTTCATATTCGCGTACGAGAGTATTGAGTCTGGCCTTGCCGAGAACGTTGCTAACG
>JBLIIB010000144.1:0-10193 GCA_047634795.1 Candidatus Azotimanducaceae bacterium
CAGAGTGGGTGTACCGTTTATAACGGAACGCCTTACTCACAAATAGGTTAGCAAATAAGATTATGAACCGATGTCAGGGAGACGGACTGAATCGATCATTCACCTTGCACAATCAACTTTGCGCAGGTGGCCGCGCACACCAATAGCTGGGCGAAAAAAGCAGGCTATTGGTAATTTTTACTCGCTCCGTCTTTTTGGGACCCCATTCGTTGGACCCCAATGGTTGGGCACGCGTTGTGCACCCCAGGTCTTCGTTGGTAACGGACCTGGAAAACCTGCATGCTCATCGTTGAATCAATAAACTTTGATCCCATACAGGCTCATCTAACAGACAAGGTCAAAACATGGCAGATTACATTCCACCCACTCTCGATTGGGTGCGCAAGCAGGTAGAAGAGTACGAGGGCAGTGGAGGCACAAAGGGAACCACGCTGCTGGATACTGGAATGCCGTGCATCATCGTCACCCACACCGGCAACCAGACCGGAGGTATTCGGAAAATCCCCCTGATGGGCGTCAAGGTTGATAACAGCTACGTACTGGTGGGCTCAATGGGCGGCCAACCTAAGAACCCTGTGTGGGTTTACAATCTTCGCGCTAATGCCGGTGTAGAAATCCGCGATGAAACCGAGGTCACAACAATGACGGCCCGGGAAGTAACAGACGAAAAAGAACGTGCACGACTATGGAAGGCTTGCGTCGAAATTTTCCCCCCGTACGAAGAATACGAAGCCAAAACGATGCGAAAGATTCCTGTGTTTCTCGCTGAGCGCCTTTAAAGGCGGTATGTGAAACTGATAAACAGGGTCGTGCCGTCGTTCCTTGAACGCAACAAGATCGCGATATAAGCTAAATCTTCGCTCCTCAAAGGCAAGCAGCTATGCGCGTAATTGATGTCGATGCCCACGTTCATGAGCCCGTTGACTGGCTTGAGCAAACGGATTCTGAACTCGCCGACAAGCTCGGCCCACCGCTCCGTTTTATCGATGTTGCGGACGGCCTGTTTGGTATCTCCAACCCGGGGATAGCGCGCCTACCAGATGAGCAGCAACCCGCAGATCGATGGGACACGGTGTTGCCCGGTTTCAAAAAACACCTGGAAATGACGGATGAACGCCAGTCTGACCACCATGTGCCCGGTGATCCGTTCTGTGATGCGCCATCGCGTTTGGCGAAGTGCGACGCCGAGGGCATCGATGTCCAGTTCCTGAACCCATCGTTTCTGGCTAGTTCGTTCGCGCGAGCAGCGCGCGTGGACCGTCCGGAACTTGCACCGCGCATAAAACACTGCTGGAACGAGTGGATCATGCAAATCGTCCACGGGCACACAGAGCGCCTGATGCCCGTGACTCAAATCAATCTGGGCGATGTGTCGGGTTCGATCAAAGAGATGACGCGGATGCGCGCACTAGGTAGCCGTGCGTTTTCCATTGGCGAAGCGCCGGTAGGCGTTAGATCAGGCAGAGCAGGCGATCACGCTTTGGCGCGTTCCATTACCCATTCCGATTTCGAACCTTTGTGGTCCGCAGCTGAAGATCTTGGTATGGCGGCGATTAGCCATGTAGGGTTCGGCAGAGAGCGGATTCAGTTCGGTTGGGCTAATAACGGCGCGAGTGATCTTACAACTTACAGTCTGCTGTCTATGGCAATCGCACCGAGCCTGTCGCCTCAGCTCCTGCTGGGAGCGCTGGTGTTTGACGGAGTGCTGGAGCGCCACCCTAAGCTAAATGTCATCGTCGAAGAGCTCGGGATATCTTGGCTACCTCATCTTGTATCAATACTCGACCGAGCCGTTGGCAGGCAACAACCTGAACAACTCCTCGATGACGAGTTTCGGCCAACCTATGCTGGATCTGCTTATCAATTGCCTCTCGCACCGTCAGAGTATTTAAGTCGACAGGTTAAGGTGACGCCTCTTGTCGCAACGGAACCGTTGCGACCGACACTTGATCTAGTCCCACCCGGTATGATTTGCTTTTCCAGTGACTATCCACATGTGGAAGGCTCCGGCGGCGCGGTTGAAATCTGCGAACGTCAGCTTGTTGATCTAGACGTCGTAGCACGCGAAGGGTTCTACGGTGGTATTGGAGATCGGATCGGGTTGTGAGCCAAACAATTGGATTTTATCATTCGGTGCGCTATACCTAAGTAGTTAGGAGGAAATCCTCATAAATTTCTCAGCCGTTAGGCAATGTCGGTTAAATTTCTAACCAGAAACAGCAATGCCCGTAAAACGCAGATGAGGCATCAGTGCGGACCGTCCCCAATTCCAAAACTGCTCATCTCCAATCAGGGCGATTTTGTTCAGCATTTGATAGAAGTTTCCCGCCACGGTAACTCCTCGCACCGGTTGGACCCGCTGCCCATCTCGACAAAGAAAGCCTGAGGCACCGAAGCTAAAATCACCCGAGATAGCATTGGCACCCGAATGCATCCCTGTCAGGTCTGTAAGCATAAGGTATTTGCCTGCAAACAGTTCTGCCTTCGACCCGCTTCCTGCAGCGATCTCTAGCTGGTGTAATCCCACGCCCATCGTCGATTTCGGTCCCCGGGATGCATGCCCTGTGCTTTTCTTATCAAAAAAGGAAGCTGTGGCACTGTTATGAATAAGCGTGCTAAGCGTCCCGTCTTTGATCAATGGCGTTGACCCAGTCGCTGTGCCTTCTGCATCAAACAATTCATAACCAAACCCGTCAGCGTTCAGCGGCTGGTCGGTAACGGTCAAACGCGAATCGGCAATAGTTTTACCCACCTTTTCCCGCATTGGGTTCACCCCGTCCTTGGCCGATTTTCCTGAAAACATCATGCTAAACACGCCAAACAAAGAGGCTTGGACCTCTTCATCGAATATCACATCATAGTGCCCACTCGGCACGGGAGAACCCTCAAGAATATCAATAGTCTGGGAATAGGCCCTCTCAATGATATCGTTAGCATCCAGTGTCGCAAACAATCGCGCGGCCTGACCGGTGCCTTCCATCGCGGTTTTATCACCCTCTTCAACCAGCGCGTAGGCATAGGCAGAACACATTCTGCTTTTCGAATACGCTCTAAGACCCTCACTTGAAAAAATATGCCGTTGCCCGGTATTATCCTGAACGCCGTTATAGGGAACGCTTTTCACCCGCTCCCTGCCAGCAAGATCACTTTCCATCTGCAGGGCAAAGTTAACTTTCTCATCAATGCTGATTTCCTCAACGGGGCACAAAACCGAGTCATCTGTTTTTAGGTTGGCGTCATTGGGCAGAATATTCTCGTGAACTTCTACTGCCGTAAAGCTCGCGTTAGTCAGCGCCTGTTCAACCAGCGAACTTAAAGCGTCACTATCCGCGGCCTCGCTATAGGCGGTACCCACTTTACCGTCTTTAATCACCCTTAAACCAAAAACCTGGCTTGAACTGACCTTGTATTCTTCGAGATCACCGTCTCTGGCTTTCAGCGACAGGGATTGCCCCTGGTCGATAATGAGATCACCGCTCGCCCCTGCAGCCTTAACAAGATCAATCACCTGATTTGCTTGATCAAAAATTGTCATCAGGCGCTGCCTCCAACAAGGATGTCATCGACCTTAAGTGTCGCCTGACCGACCGTTGTGGGTATGGCGCCGGAGACTGAACCGCACATGCCACAGGCCAAAGAAAAATCACTGCCGACCATTGAGATCTCTTTCAGTACCGCAGGTCCTGTGCTGATGAGCGTAGCCGCCTTAATAGGATATTGAATCTTGCCGTTCTCTACGTAGTAGCCTTCCGTCACCGCGAAGTTAAACTCACCCGTTCCCGGTTGCACTGAACCGCCCCCCATGTGGGATGCATAAATACCCTTATCGATCGAGCCGATCATATCTTCCAGGTCCGCATCGCCAGGCTCAATAAAGGTATTCCTCATTCTGGAGGCGGGCGCATATTTGTAGGACTCACGTCGTCCCGAACCAGTTCTCTCGAAGCCAGTTTGCTCAGCGCCGATCTTGTCGACAAGAAAACTCGTTAGCTTGCCGTCTTTGATCAATTGGGTTCGCTGCGTATCAAGGCCTTCGTCGTCAATATTGATCGAACCCCACTGCTTCGTCATCAAACCGTCATCCACCGCACTCACCGCTGGATTTGCAATCATTTGACCCATTTGGTCATGAAACACAGAAGCCTTTTTCGCCACCGAGGTCGTTTCCAGCAGATGGCCACACGCCTCGTGAAAAATCACGCCGCCGAAACCATTACCGATGACCACAGGCATACGGCCAGAGGGGCAGGGTCTTGCACCAAGATTAACCAGCGCTTGCCGTGACGCTTCTGTGCCGGTGACTTCAGCGTTAATATCATCTTCAAGCTCCCAACCCAGCAAGCCCCCGTCATTCCAACTCCCAGTCGCCTGCTCAGAACCATCTGATGCAATAGAAGTAAGTGAGGTGCGAATATAGTTTCGAGTGTCCCCCGTGTGCAGGCCTTCACTGTTAAACAGTTCGATGTGCTGTTCTTTTTGACGGCACATGCCTCGCGTTTGCGAGATCATGTTGCTGACGGCACGCGCCGCAACGTCCGCAGCCAACAGGTAAGCCACCTTGCTCTCAACCTCAGAATCATTGCTCAACGTCCGCACCGCATGATGCAAATCTTGTACCTGTCTGTAGTCAAAGTTCAATGCCGAGACTCTAGGATCTCGCAAGTCCTTTGCGGCTAATTCCGACAAGATTCTTTTCAGCTCATCTTCCTCAGGCTTGTTGGTGTAGCCATAGAGGACTTTGGTGCCATAGACAAGGCGCAGGCCAATACCGAAGTCTATCCCCGACTCCACCGATTGCACCTGGCTGCTCAAGGTATTGATGGTATTGGTCTGGCTTCTTTCAACAAATAATTCGGCGAAGTCAGCGCCGAGTGAAATGCCATGGTCAATGACGGATTGTGCCGATTGGTGATTGAGCATGAAGTATCCTGTGTAAGTCTGATGATTCAATGATAGGCGTCCAGTATAAACGTACAAGACCATTCAGCGGAGAAACACAGGGTTTTACGCAAACTAGACAAAAAACGAAGGAAATAAGGGAAACAAACAGAGGCACACAGGGTGTAGGGGCATACAATGTTTCAGATCGCAAACTAGACGTTAGGGAGTAAGCAAGGTGTCACACGCTTTTCCTAGCTTCCACCGACTGAGTGGAATATCAGCCCATTGACTCTACGTTATCTTACAGAACACCCCGCAATCAACCCGATCAGCTTAGTACCGATACGTAAGCTACGTCGTAAATGTTACTCCGACCCCATTTATTACTCCGACCCCATTTATTACGACCCCATTTATTAGTGAGTGTTTCTGCCGGAAACATTGATCAGGTAAAACGGGACGATCAGTTAAACGAAGATCAGACAAATCAAATTGTTCGCGCTTCAGACTCTCCTTCAGACTCCCCGGCATCCTCTAAAATCATATATCCAGCAGGTACTACCAGCAATGTGACCACCGTTGCCAGAATGACACCCCAGGCCACGGACGTCGCCATGGGAATTAACACACCGGCCTGCACAGATCGGTTCAGTAGCAGCGGCGCTAACCCGGCAAACGTCGTCAATGACGTGAGCACAATCGGCCGACAGCGAGACACCGCCGCTTCAATGACTGCATCATGAATCGAGTGCCCCTCAGCACGGTGCTTGTTAACCGCATGGACGAGCACAAGACTTGAATTCACGACAACACCTGAGGCTGCGACAAAACCCATAATGGACATAATCGCCAGGCTATCCAGCAGCCCAAATGCCTTCATGATGATGTGCCCCCAAATAGCCCCGACAAATGCAAATGGAATAACCGACATGATAATTAAGGGCTGACCATAAGAGCGCAACGGTATCGCTAAAAGGGCATAAATGACGAACAGCGCCAACAGGAACAAAGGCAACAGAGTGGTGAATGTTTCTCCCTGCTCTCGTTGCGCGCCCTCCAGGCTGAACGAAACTCTGGGATGATCCTGCATAATCTCTTGAACAGGACCCGCACCAAACTTGGCCAGAATCTCGTTCGCCGTGATAACGGTCCTATCAACGTCAGCGGTGACATTCACCACGCGACGCCCATCGTTACGTTTAATCGCAGAAAAACCCCGACCAAGCGTTGCGCTGGCAACCGTCGCAAAGGGGACTTGTGAACCGTTGACGGTTCGAATCCGCATTTGTTCCAATGCACTCAGCGTCTGCCGCTCTGACTGGGTGTATCTCAACATGACGCGAACATCATCACGACCACGTTGGATACGCTGGACTTCCTCACCATAAAACGCCTGCCTGACCTGCGTCGCTAGCGCACCCAGCGATAACCCCAACGCCTCACCTGCGGGCAATATCTCCAATTTGATTTCGCGCTTACCGGCACGGAAAGAATCCCCGATGTCCATTACACCCGGGTAATCCACCAAGCGTTCGCGGATTTTCGTCGCCACGATCTTAAGTTCATCGAGGTCAGTGCCCTCCAATTGAATATCAATTTCTGCCCCCACACTGAAGCTGGACGCATTGAAACTGAGCTCTACTACGTCCGGCACCACACCCACGGCTTCTCGCCAACGCCGCGCTACTTCAAGCGTGGTCACTTCACGCTGATCTCCAGGTATTAACTGCATGGTGACCTCTGCAAGATGACCGCCGCTGGGTGCTGCACCTCCCGCGAAGATACCGCCGCCACTATTACTCACAGGTTGCCCCCCAAGTGCCGACAAAATATTGGTCACCGGCGGCTTTCCCTGCTGACTAGATTCAAGTTCGCCGCTAAGCTCCTCTGCGGCTAACCTCATAGAATCTACAATACGCTCCGTCACTTTCACCGGCGTCCCGAGCGGCATGGTTAGTCTGGCGGTAACGGCATCTGACGGTATAGATGGAAAAAACGAAAAAGGCATGTGCCCGCCCATCACGGCGCCAACCGTAGTGATAAACACCGCCAATGCGGCTGCGGCTGTTACATATCGAGCAGTAATTGCCTGAGTCACCAGCCAGCGAAATTTTTGCTGAATGAGATTCTCCAAGGCATCAGAAAAATGCTTTTGCCGGTCAATCAAGCTTTCTGCAAATATCGCGAAACCACCCTTAAGATGCCAGGCAGTAAATGTCGCAAGCGTAATAATGACCAAAGCAAAAAAGCTACGACCACTCCAGGATATCTCCCACAAAACAATGGCGAGCAGTGGCGTCAGCATTAAGCTGACTTCACCTGCTGCAGTGGATACACCCTTGTGACCCAAATGCGCGGGTAAAACCAATTGTGATTCCACCAGCGAAAATACCAGGCAGCACAACACGACCGTGGCAATCACGCCTTGTATCTGCCCAATCGTCCCGGGGCCCATTAGAAGAGGGACAAAAGCTGTCGCCGTTGTCAGTACCCCAAAGATCACCGGCACTGACACCTGCCGGGTGCCTTCGATCGCAGCGTTCAGGAAATGCTCATCCGTCTGCGCCGCGCCGGTCTGGTATTGCAGGGAATAAACACGTTCCCCCACCACCACCGCATCATCGACCAGGATCCCCAGCACCAGGATGAAGCCGAATGTTGAAATGCCATCAATAGACAAGCCCAATAGAGATGCCAGGAAAATAGCACCCATGAACGCAACGGGAACGCCCACGCTCACCCAAAATGCGAGCCTTGGCCGCAGGAACAAGGCCAGCAGAATAAGTACCAGCAGAAACCCCTGCCGGGCACTATCAAACAGGGTATCAAGGCGTTCGCGCAGAAACACTGAACCGTCATTCCAGATGGTAAGCTCGACACCTTCGGGCAGATGGTCGATACCCACTGCCATGTAGTTGTTTATCGCATTGGTAATATCCAAAATGTCCTGATCACCTGTCCTGGTGACTCGAATCAAGGCTGCAGGCCGCCCGTCAAACCAGAGCTTTTGTTCTGTATCTTTAAAACCGTCGACCACTTCCGCGATATCGTGAAGATAAACACGCGCACCATCCGTACCGCTCAAAATAACGAGTTGCTCAAACTCCGGCCCCCAATAGGCCTGCCCTTTTGTTCGCAGCAGAATTTCGCCGCCTTCGGTTTTAATCGAACCGCCGGGAAGATCCAGGGATGCAGCGCGTATGGCATCAGCGACTTGTTGAAACGTTAAACCATAGCGTCTCAAAGAAGTCTCTGATATTTCGATAGAGATCTCGTACGGACGCGCGTTCGCCAGTTTTACCTGAGTCACACCTCGTAATGCCGCGATTTCATCACGCACCTGCTGGCCAATCCGCTTCAGTTCGTGCTCATCTGTTGGACCGGTCACCGCGATATCCATCACCGATCGCTCAGTTGTGACCAGCGTAATAATGGGTTTCTCTGTCTCTTGCGGGAAAGTATCAATAGCGTCGATACGATTTTTAACATCCCCGAGCACTTTGGACGCATCAGCGCGCTCGAATACCTCCACTGACACAGAACACACACCTTCGGTGGCAGTGGAACTGATTTTCTCTACCCCCTGAACGCCTTCCAGGGACTCTTCAATCCGAATGCATACGCCCTCCTCTACCTCTTCAGGCGCGGCACCAAGATAAAGCACTGAGACGGTGATTAGATTGAAATCAAGGTCGGGGAACGACTTTTGAGGCATGAAAGGTAGCGAGACCAAACCCGCTACCACGATGACACCTAAGAGAAGATTTGCCGCGATATGGTTTCGTGCAAACCAGGCTATGGGACCGTTCATGACTCAGCGACACCTTGAGTGCCAGCATCAATTTGTTCGGATGGCGCAACACGCACCGTCATTCCCTCAGCGGTGCTTTGCATTGGTGAGACTACGACACGCTCACCTTGGCTTAAACCTTCGCCGATGTAGACTCTGTCATTGGCTAATCGCAACACCCGTACTGAACGAAAACGCAATTGATCGTTGTCATCAACGATCAACACCCGATCATCTCGCCGCAGCGCCGACCGAGGTAAAACACTGACATCATCAACCGCTTTCCCGTGGATTAAAGCATCAACAAACAATCCCACAGCCAATGGTGCCAGTCCGTCGCTAGCATCATATGGATCAGCCACTCGCGCGACTACGTGAACCATTCGCGTTGCCGGATCAAGTTCACCCTCGGTACGCACAACATTGCCACGCCACTCATGCATGACGCCCGCAAACTCGGCGGTGAGCACAACCTCCGCCTTGGGTATCAACCCAGCGCCGGCCTTGCTGATGGGTAAATCCAGATATGCAAAATCATTGGCATGGACGGGCAACCGAACTTCAGCGAAGTCAACCGCATAGATCGAACCGATCGACTCACCGCGTTTAACAAACTGACCGATATCCACGCGCTCAGTTCTGACTCGCCCCGCGTAGGGGGCTACTATCTTAGTTCTCGCAAGATCACGTTCAGCCCTCGCCAACCGGGCCCTGACTTCACGTATTGTGGCCTTGGCAATCGCAACGCGGTTTATAGAATCATCAAGTTCCGAAGCGCTGATCGAAGCTTGGCTAACCAGATCTTCCTGTCTTTTGTAATTTTTGTGTTCATTGAATAAATTACTTTCTGCGCGCGCCAGACCGGCCCGCGCCTGCTCCAATGCAACCTCGTAATCAAGCCGATCAATCTCTAAAAGAACCTCGCCCGCTGCGAAGAACCCACCGGCAGCAAGCGCCTGGGATATTCGAATCACCCTGCCATCAACTTCGGGGACGAGTTCGCTTTCCGTACGCGGGGCGACACTACCGTGAGTCTTCACCGCGAACTGGTGCACCCCCAATTGAACACCCGTGACTCGCACCAGTGGGGGAATGGATTGAGAAGCTCTTGGCTCAACACTCGGTCCGGTAAGAATCAGTAACGCAGCCGCGACAAATCCACAAAGAAGTACAATTAAGGGTAGAAATCGTTTCATCAAATTATGCCTTTTTCTTAACGTTTCGTGCTTTACCAGTAGCACCAACGTGCGCGTGTTCCTGACATAAACCAGCCGCCACGAACTCAATTAGCGCCTCCATCTTGTGTTGTTGCGATGCAAGTCGAGACGTTCCTGCGCTAACTCGAAGCGGCGCGTTTAAACGGAACAGATGCAGCATAGAGCCCACCAGAAAATGAAACCTCAATTCGAGCTCCTCCGGGTCCAACTCGGGTAAGGTTTTTTGGAGCCCCGCTAGAAAGCGTTTCACCGTTGGGCCAAACACTCGTTCGAGTAGCGGTCTAAATAGCGTTGGGGATTCAGCG
>JBLIIB010000145.1:0-10187 GCA_047634795.1 Candidatus Azotimanducaceae bacterium
TCTCTATAGCCCTGAAAAATAGCCCTGAATAAAATGCATTAGCCCTGAATAAACTCTGTTAACCCTGCATAAGCTGTTTTAAAGCCTGCTTAATGAGCGTCTCCACATCATCTGCGGGCGAATCGATTCGACTAATAGCCTTCGCCGCTTCTTGCGGCCTGTAACCCAAACCAATCAGCGCTGCTTCAACATCGCTGGCAATATCTCCACCGGACGTTGCAAACAACGATTCGCCGGGTTTCGCAAAAGCTTCGACTTTGTCTCTGAGTTCTATGACCAGTCTTTCCGCCGTTTTCTTACCGACACCGGGCAATCCCGTTAACACCTTAAGATCATTCCCGAGCACCGCTGCCGCGAAGGCGCTGCTTTCAAGTCCTGAAAGTATGCCAAGCGCCATTCGAGGTCCAACGCCGTTCACCTTGATCAAGGTTCTAAAAAGTTCACGTTCGCTTGTTGTCGCAAAACCAAAAAGAATATGCGCGTCGTCTCGAATAATGAGATGGGTATGGATTGACACCAAGCGATCTCCATCAGCAGAAGGCGCATCCAACTCGGTAAACGTGCTGAGAGATATCTCCAATTCATAGCCGACCCCACCTACATCTATCAGCAACTGCCCGGGTTGTTTTTCCAGAATAATACCGCTGAGACGCCCAATCATTGCTGATCCAGTTGATCACTAAGCCGGCCCCGCCGGAACCGATTGTGTCCAATCATCGCACCCCCTGTCTTAGCCATTTTTGCGAGATTATGTTGCGTATTGATGTGGCAAATCGCGACAGCCAAAGCATCGGCCGCATCTGCCTGGGGCGCTTTGGGGAGCGAAAGCAATCTCACGACCATGTCCTGTATTTGCCCCTTGGTTGCAGCACCGCTACCAACAACGGCTTGCTTTACTTTACGTGCTTCGTACTCGTGGACGGAAAGACCCTGCTTAACACCGGCGACTATAGCAACGCCCCTAGCATGCCCCAGTTTCAGCGCAGATTCGGCGGATCGTGCCATGAAGATACTTTCTATAGCCATCTCATCTGGACTGAATTCGTCGATGATTTGAGATACACCGTTGAAAATAAGTTCAAGACGTTCGGGTAGGTCGCCACGATCAGTGGTTCTGATGCAACCACTGGTGATGTATTCCTGCCGATTGCCGGCAGCTCGAATGATACCGTACCCCGTTACTCGAGAGCCGGGGTCGATTCCTAAGATAAGAGCCATAAAGTGCCGCCTGAGTACTGCCGCCTAGTTTAGCACATGTTTAGCACTTAGCCGGGGGTCAGGTGTTGACTCGCGTGAGCAACTGAGCCTTAACAAAAGTCGGTTTCCTGGAACATCTATGTAGTGAGGCATCGGTTTGGTGATGCATCAGTTTGATGAGGAAAGGCTTTTCGAAAATAGAGCTTTCGGAGATAGGGGTTTTCGGGGATAGGAAACAGCGGTGTTGCCCCATTCGTGCTACTGCATCAACTCTTCAGGGAAGTTTGCATTGGTGTAGACATTGGTCACATCGTCAAGATCTTCCAGCGCGTCGACCAACTGCAAAACCTTCTCTCCCATGTCCATGTCCAAATCCGTTGCTATCTGCGCCAGCATCGTCACTTCACCCGCAGCGGGCTCAAGACCGCCCGCCACCAATGCGTCTTTCACCGCAAGATAGTCCTCTGGTGAGGTCGTGACCGCAATTACCCCATCATCGTCGGTTTCTACATCTTCGGCACCGGATTCAATGGCGATCTCCATAACATCGTCTTCGCTAGAACCTGGCTCAAAATGAATTTGACCTTTTTTGTCGAAAAGATAGGCAACCGAACCATCCGTACCCAGGTTGCCGCCGGCTTTAGAAAAAGCGTGCCGAACTTCCGCCACGGTCCTATTTCTGTTGTCCGACATGGTCTCAACGAGCACGGCAATGCCTCCCGGCGCGTACCCTTCGTAGGTGAGGGACAACAATTCAACGCCATCCTGTCCACCCGCGCCACGCGCGATCGCGCGCTCCATAGTATCTTTGGGCATCTGCGATGCTTTCGCTTTGTCGACGATCGTTCGCAATCCAGGATTGTCTTCGACGTTACCGCCACCATCGCGCGCGGCAACGGTGAGTTCGCGAATAATTTTGGTGAAGACCTTAGCGCGCTTAGAATCCTGACCCGCTTTTCGGTGCTTGATATTGCTCCACTTACTATGACCCGCCATAACTAGTCTTCCTTAGGCTTCCTTACGCTGATACTCAGTTCTTTGAGCTGTTCCGCATCAACTTCGCTCGGCGCAGAGGTCAGCAGACACGACGCCGTTTGTGTTTTCGGAAACGCAATCACGTCCCGGATCGCATGAGTACCTGCCAGCAACATCACCAGACGATCCAGACCAAAGGCAAGTCCACCGTGCGGCGGTGCGCCGTATTTTAGGGCATCCAGCAAGAACCCGAATTTAACATTGGCTTCATTGTCAGAAAGCTTGAGTACGCGAAAGATCGATTTCTGCATTTCTGGATCATGTACACGAATAGAACCACCACCCACTTCATAGCCGTTAATCACCAAATCGTAGGATTCGGAATTAGCCGCGAGCGGATCGTTTTCCATCTCTTCCGGCGTACTCGATGGCTGTGTGAACGGGTGGTGCACCGCTGACATTAAGCCGTCATCGTTTTCGTCAAACATTGGAAAGTCGACAACCCAACAAGAAGCCCACGGTCGTTCATACAAATCGAGATCTTCGGCCAATTTGTTTCTAAGAGCCCCCAGAGCATCACTAACGATACTCGCCTTGTCCGCGCCGAAGAAAATCACATCGTTCACTTGCGCCTGACAACGGGTCAGGATGTTCGTAACGACATCTTCAGGCAGGAATTTCAGAATCGGTGACTTGAGACCGTCCATGCCTGCATCAAGATCATTCACCCGGATATAAGCGAGGCCCTTCGCCCCGTAAATACCCACAAATTTGGTCAGGTCGTCGATATTTTTTCGGGTTAGTCGATCACCACCGGGCAATCGCAGAGCCGTAACACGTGCTTTGGGGTCGTTCGCCGGGCCGCTAAATACCTTGAACTCGACAGCTTTGAGCAGATCGGCCACGTCGATCAATTCAAGCCCAAATCGGAGGTCCGGTCGATCGCTGCCATATTTCTGTATCGCATCAGCGTAGGTCAGCGTAGGAATTTCGCCGAGATCAACGTCGCGAACTTCTTTGAAAAGCACGCGAATCATCTGCTCGGTAAGTTCCATGACCTCATTCTGATCGACGAAACTCATCTCAATATCGACCTGAGTAAATTCTGGCTGTCTGTCGGCCCGAAGGTCTTCATCACGAAAACAGCGGGCAATCTGGTAGTAACGATCAAAGCCAGACATCATGAGAAGCTGCTTAAAAAGTTGCGGTGATTGGGGCAATGCGTAAAAGTGGCCTGGATGCACCCGGCTCGGCACCAGATAGTCCCGTGCACCTTCGGGCGTTGCCTTGGTCAAAATTGGCGTTTCAATATCAACAAAGTCGCGTTCCGTAAGATAATTGCGAATCAGGTGGGAAACACGTGATCGCATTCGAAGGCGGTCCTGCATTTCTGGCCGACGCAAATCAATGGCTCGATGGCGCAATCTTACGTCTTCGCCAGCGCTGGAGTGCTGGTCTAATTGAAATGGTGGCGTTTCCGATCGGTTCAGGATCGTCAGCGTTTTGCCCAACACTTCGATCTGCCCCGTTTCCATCTTGGCATTGACTGCCGCATCATCTCGAGCACGAACATTACCATCCACCTGGATGACAAATTCATTACGACATTCGTCTGCCAGGCCAAAGGCCTCTACCGTATCTGGATCAAAAACTACCTGAACAATGCCGGTGTAATCCCGCAAATCCAGAAAAATAACACCACCGTGATCACGGCGGCGGTGTACCCAACCACTGAGGGAGACCTTCTCACCAATGTGAGAATCCCTCATCTGGCCACACAAGTGGCTTCGCATGTTATACCCCTAACGGCAAATTAATATGGTGGCCTTAAGTGGCCGATGCGCTCGAGGAGGGACCAGCACTCTTGGGAGTACTGGTGTCGGAAGACGAACTACCAGAAGACGAACTATCAGAAGAAGAGCTCCCGCCAGAACCAGAACTGCTCGGCGTGTCTGAAGCGGCAACGTTTTTCTTCTTGCCGGTTTTAAAATCCGTTTCATACCATCCGTCACCTTTCAGCCGGAAGCCAGCTGCAGAAACGAGTTTCGTGAGCTCCGGTTTATGACAGGCAGGACAGTTTTCTAGCGGCTCATCAGAAAATTTCTGGAGCTTCTCAAACTTATGATGACATTCGTCGCACTGGTACTCGTAAATTGGCATGGTGACCCTCTTCTTTTTAGACCGCGGGAACCCCCCTTCCAGCGGCTGCGCATTATATAAACAAAGTGGGCGAAACGCGACCCCCCTTATTCACCATGATATGAGGTCATGTGTCGATTTTTAAAGGGTTTTTCTTGAACGCTCCATACCAATCGGATATAAAACACCCCCGAGAGAAGAGGCCATTTAGCGCCATCTTCTTTTTTTATGACCAAAGCTTTGTAACTTTAAAAAAAAGGATGAACGAATGGCCGCTAAAAAGGCAAAAGCAAAGGCTCCAGTGAAAGCTCCAGCCAAGAAAAAGCCCGCGATCAAAGAGAAGTACACCAAAACTGCAATTCTCTCGGAAATTGCGGAAAACACTGAACTCTCAAGGAAGCAGGTGGCGTCAGTGTTCAACGAGCTTTCTGAGCTCATCGAACGTCACGTGAAAAAAGGCGGTGCGGGAGAGTTCACGATGCCCGGTTTGCTGAAAATCAAAACCGTCAAAAAGCCTGCTCGTAAGGCACGCAAAGGTGTTCCTAATCCTTTCCGTCCGGGCGAACTGATGGACGTTGCGGCAAAACCGGCAAGCACCCGAATCAAGGTACTTCCGTTGAAAGGCTTGAAAGAGTTTGTTTAAAGCTTCTAAGCAAACGTAGAAAAGGCCGCTCAGTTCAGCGGCCTTTTTTTTGGCTACTTTTTTTGATTGAAATTCGTCCTACCGGTTTCAACGAGAGGCCTAACGGGAGACTCAACGGCTTAAATGAGTGAGACGCCCGCCGTTGGCCAACCAGTTACGGCCATCAAAGTCTTCAATGCGCACCTCACCAGAGGTGCTCGGGTTTACGCAACGAAAGTTAACGCTGTAGCCGTCAGAATTAGATTGGGGCACGTAAAAGGGCTTCACGCCGCATTGCGGACAAAAATAGTGACGTGCAACACCCGTATTAAAAGTATAAAGACTCAAGTTTTCCTAGGGGGAAAGTAAGCTAAACGAATCTTTTGGAATGATAAGATGCAGGAACCCGACACGATTGCAGAGCGAACAGTTACAACGATGAAGCGTCACATCTTCTGGCGCATCAAATTGAAACTGCACTAAACCACAATGACAATCGACGAGATGCTGCATTCTACTCTCCGGTCAGATGATAAATAATCGACCAACAAAGTAAGATAATGGTGCGCGAAAGGGCGAAAAACAAGGATCGAAATAAAGGTCGAAAGACAAGCACCGGTATCAGCAACGACACTAGAGAAGCTCTGATTAAATGGATATTTGTGTCGGGCCCCGCAGCTGGGGACGCCCACTCCAGGACAAGCGGTGCGGCGTTCCGAATGGCGCGCACATGTTTTGGTGCGGCCCGCACAAATAGGCGTTAATCATAGGTTCACCAGAAATAAAATCAGGCAACTAACATGAAAGCATCACAGTACACGATCGCCACTTTGAAGGAGACGCCTTCGGACGCGGAAATTATCAGTCACCAGCTCATGATCAGAGCAGGCCTCATTCGCAAATTGGCGTCAGGGATCTATTCATGGCTGCCGATGGGTTTGCGTGTTCTGCAAAAAGTAGAACACATCATTCGCGAAGAAATGAATCGCTCAGGCGCACAGGAAGTATTACTGCCCGTCGTGCAGCCTGCTGAGCTTTGGCACGAATCAGGGCGGTGGAATCAGTACGACGAAGGCTTGCTACTACAATTTAAAGATCGACATGATCGTGAATTCTGTTTCGGGCCCACGCACGAAGAGGTCATTACTGACCTGGCGCGCAATGAACTGAAAAGCCACAAACAGCTACCGGTTAATTTTTACCAGATCCAGACAAAATTCCGTGATGAAACCCGGCCAAGATTCGGCGTGCTCCGAGCACGAGAATTTGTCATGAAGGATGCCTATTCTTTCCACATTGATCAGGCCTCTCTGGATGAAACCTATCAAGCGATGTTTGATGCCTACACGCGCATCCTGTCACGCATGGGTTTGAAATTTCGCCCCGTGTTGGCAGACAGCGGCAGCATAGGCGGCAATGCGTCAATGGAGTTCCATGTCCTGGCGGATTCCGGCGAAGATAAAATCGCATTCTCAACAACAAGCGACTATGCCGCTAATGTTGAGTTGGCGGAAGCCATCGCACCGGAGACCCAAACGGACGAAGAGTTGGCCATTGAAGAAGTCTCCACACCCGCGATAAAAACCATTGATGCGTTATCAGAGTTCCTGAGCGTTCCTGCGAGCCAGACTGTCAAAACAATAATCGTCAAAGGTGCTGATACCCCCCTTGTTGCCTTGGTGCTTCGCGGCGATCATCAGATGAATACCATTAAGGTAGAAAAGCTCGCCGACGTTGCTGCGCCTTTAACCATGGCTGACGAAGACGAGATAAAAGCTGAGCTGGGATGTTCGCTTGGGTCCATCGGACCCAAAGGATTGTCGATGCCTATCATCGTAGACAGAAGTGCCGCGGCTCTGAAAAACTTCATTGCAGGAGCCAATAGCGATGATGTACATCTGAAAAATCTGAACTGGGGTCGGGATGCGGACGCTTTGGTCGTCGCAGATATCAGAGACGTCGTCGAAGGCGATCCCAGCCCCGATGGACACGGCGAAATTCAGTTTAAGCGCGGCATTGAGGTCGGGCACATCTTCCAGTTGGGCGATAAGTACTCTCGCGCTATGAACGCCACCGTACTGGATGAAAACGGAAAAGCACGGGTCATGCAAATGGGTTGCTACGGGATGGGCGTGACACGATTAATCGGCGCAATCATTGAGCAGAATCATGATGACAGTGGCATCATCTGGCCAGATCCGGTCGCACCATTCAAAGTGGTCATCATTCCGGTCAACGCCCACAAATCTGAGGATGTGCAGGTAGCGTCGGACAATCTCTACGCAGCGCTCAATGACAATGGTGTTGAGGTGCTTTTGGATGATCGTGACGGCGTTCGCCCCGGCGCGAAATTCGCAGATGCAGAACTCATGGGTATTCCCCATCGTATTGTCATCGGCGAGCGCGGTCTCAAAAATGGTATCGTGGAATACATGGTTCGACGAGAAGGCGAATCGCAGGACGTCCCGCTCGATGAGATTTTAGCAAAGCTCGTCTAATACCTGTAATTGCCGCACGGTAGCCTAGGCTGCCGTGTAGCAACGTTATTTCCGGCTCATCTATTCACCCGCACTGTCTATTCCCTGCACCATATATTACCTGCCCATGGCCGCTAATAGCGTCGCCTCAGTCTGGGGACCGATCAGCGTTTTGATGTCTCCTGTGGGTCCACGAATAACAGTCGTGGGTAATACCTGCGGTTTATCGATACCAAGTAACAGATGAGGGTCGTCAACAAGTACAGGGAAAGTGATTTTCATCTGTGCAATTTGACGATCCATCTCTTCCGGTTCGGGCATATCAAAATTGACGCCAATGACCTCAATATCCTCATGATTTTCACCGAGTGCTATCAATTCGGGAATCTCCTTAATACAGGGCGCACACCAGGTTGCCCAATAATTCACCACCAGATAACCACCATTAAAATCAGCAAGGCGGTAACCCTGCCCTTGTGTATCGCTGAACTCGGCTGGCGAGCAGCCAATGAGAAAGATGAGAGAGACCAAACCCAACAACACTGTTTTCATAACTGTTTTCATATCTTTGCCTGTCTAAATAGTTCTTCCAAATTGAAGTTCAAAGATTCTCGACTGCCTTCAAATAGCGTACCCAATTTCTGGTTCGCGAACGTTTCCCACTGATCATCACCCATAGCGTTAAAACCATTGGGCAGGGGCCAAGGGAGCAATTGATGGAGCTGCCAAAAACTCACTTCGTTCAGATCTCGGCAAAGCACAAGACCACCACCCTCGGCGGGAGTAATAATTCCCGCGTTGATCAACCGACTCTTGTATTCGTGCCAGGCCTGCATATCGACTCGATGACCCAATGCATCAATCGTTTTCTCGGTCACCACATCGCCGCGGTGACGCGCGCTGAAAAATGCATTGAGTACAATGAGTACCTGAATCAATGGAGGCTCCAGCACCGAGCTACTTTTAGATCGGAACAATCCCATGTTTTTGGTCAACTCGGCACCGAACAAAACTACTGTCCAGGAAACATATAGCCAAATGAGAAACAGGGGTACAGCTGCATAGGTGCCGTAAATGACCTGAAAGTCGGTTTGCGCCATAACGGTACCAAAAAGCCGTTTGACGAGTTCAAAGGCAACCGCGACAACCACGCCGCCAATCAACCCATGACTAAGCGGGACCACACAGTTAGGGACCGCGACATACATCAAGGTGAAGACCATAGAGTTCAGCAAAATGGGAATGACACCGAGGAAACCGGTCGCCACGGTGACATCTGATATCAGCGGTAGTGACAAAAGATAAGTTGTGATGGCAATGCCGACACCCATCATCACTGGCCCCAACGTCAGGATTGCCCAGTACATCAGAATCCGCTGAAAGCCTCGGCGAGGTTCCCGGATTCGCCAGATTTCGTTAAACGATTTTTCGATCGTGAACATCATCAAAAAGGCAGTCACTGCGACGACCACAAGACTGGGGATGCTTAGACTGCGCGCTTGCTCAGAGAATTCATAAAGGTACCCCTGCACCACTGACACGGCCTCAGGGACCACGTTTTCGAACATAAAACTTTGCAGTGTGTCTCCCACACCACTGAGCGCCTGAAAGGCAGACAAGACGGTGAAGGTAATCGTCAGCAGCGGCACAACGGCAAAAAGTGTCTGGTACGTCAGAGCTGCCGCACTGGATTGACAGCCATCTTCAACATAATTGCGACTTAATAATTTCAGGAACACCCACACGTTGTTCAAACGTTCCACCAGCATTGCCTGCATACTCACTACACCAGAACTTGTATCATCAACGCGACAAACCTTAGCTAAACTAAGCCATGACTTCAGTAACTATTTACCACAACCCTGGTTGTTCAAAATCGCGGCAATCCCTTGCCCTACTGGAGCAACAGGGCGTCAAATTCAATGTCATCGAATATCTGCAAGATCCACCAAATATCGCAACATTGCAGGAAATATGCCAGCAACTAGATTGTGTACCCATGGACATTGTCCGGCAGGGAGAGGAAGCGTTCGCCAATTGTGGACTCGATCAGAACGCGAGCGACAGTGATGTCTTCTACGCGATCAACAAGACGCCGATACTGATGCAACGACCGATTGTAACCTGCAAGAACAAGGCCCGAATTGGTAGACCGCCTGAATCGATTTTGGAAATTTTACCTTCGCTATAAATCGATGAGCGCAGGGCAGTTTTTGCGCGGACTTCGCCGAAGGTCGTCACCTGCTAAGGCTGACCTGAACACATAGACCTGAGCACATAGACCTGAGCACATAGACCTGAAGAGGGTCATTAGTAAATCGAACGCATTACCGAACCCGAATAGTGGACAAGATTGTGCTTTGGGGCGAATCAAACGATCGCCTGAAGACGATCAGTGGATAATCTTTTCGCGTCGTTGTGACTGGGCAACCGGCTCCGGTTCAAAATCAGCGGTTTCAAAGACATCGTTAGTGACTTTTACCTCGTAGCGTCGCGTCGCGACTTCGCCGTCGAGCACATTGGGGAGCACGCGTAAGAACTCTTCCATATGCTCCGTTTCAAAATGCCCTTGAAGCGCGTCCACAGAGTCCCATTCCTGAAACAGAAGTAGAACATTGGGATCGGTAAGACCGACATAAAACTCGTAACTCACACACCCTTCTTCCGAGCGACTGGCGTTCGCCATCTCTAACATCAATTCAAGCGCGTCGTCTCGAACGTCGGCTTTGACAGGGAATGTTCCGTGAACAATGATCATCTAGGAGTGAACAACCAGG
>JBLIIB010000146.1:0-10187 GCA_047634795.1 Candidatus Azotimanducaceae bacterium
CATTTTCAAAAATCATAGCCTTTTTACCCATGATTTCTCGCTCATGAATCGGTGCCAGCGCTTGCGCCTGCGCCCAGAGTTCCGGTGGCACAAGAGCCTCCGCATAGATTTCACTCAGATCATCCATGGCACAGTCCAACGCGATCTTGCCGTTATTGATAAATAGCAGGTGGGTGAGAAGAGACTCAATTTCCTCTACCTGATGAGTACTAATGACAATACTCGTCTGGCTGTCAAAGTAGTCGTTTAACAGTCTTTCATAGAACGATTTACGATAGAGAATATCTAAACCGAGCGTCGGCTCATCCAGCACCAACAGATCCACTTCTATCGCCATCACCAGGGCGAGATGCAATTGCGTCACCATACCTTTGCTGAGTTCTTTGACCTTGTGTCGGTGGGAAATTTTTGTTTCTTCGAGCATCGCTTCCGCCTTAGCCCGATTAAATTTCGGATGGATGCCTTCAACATAGTCCAACGCCGCAGAAACCCGCAACCAACGGGGCAACACGCCCACGTCTGCAATAAAGCAAACCCGTTCCATCACATGATGGCGACCTCGGCGAGGATCTTGACCGAGCACCGTCATTTCCCCTTCGAAGTCTGTTAAGCCCAGCAAGGACTTCAAAGCGGTAGTCTTCCCAGCTCCGTTAGGTCCAATAAGACCGACGATTGAACCCGGCTCGATTTGGAAGCTCACCTGGTCCAGCGCCAAAAAATCGCCGTAGCGTTTCGAGATCCCATTGACCTCAACGATGTTCCTCATGTTCTGTTCTCCGTGCTCAACAATTCAACAATGGAATAGCCCAGTTTTTCCGCCTTGGCTTTGAACGCGGGCCAGTCCGACTCCAAAAACTCACGCCGCTCCTGCTCTTGCAGTTGTCTGCGCGCGCCCTCAATAACAAACATACCGAGACCACGTCGTTTTTCGACGAGACCATCATCCACCAAAATCTGAAAGGCCTTCGACACCGTGATGGGGTTGATCTGCTGTTCGCTCGAAATCTGGCGTACCGACGGAAGCACATCGCCGTCACGGTACAGACCTTCGAGAATCAGGCTACGCAGTCGCTCTGAAAGCTGTCGATAGATCGGGCTCTTGTCGTGAAAACTCGTGCTCATGGCTGAATGGCTGGACTACTGTATTGGTATTACGGTGTTATACATTACCATAACACCAGTTCGCAATGACTTTTCGCACCAGTTCGCGTTTTACTTCAGTGTTGAGGTCGATTTTTTATCAGCGAAGACGGTACTTAAGGGGCGGCGCACGGTCGCCAAGCAGCGCTTCGTACTGAAATTTTAGGCCTCGGCGGCGTTGCAACTCCAGACGACCCGCCCCGATCAGCCCCGGATCCAGCATAAGATCCCGTGCCATGAGGGCCAAGGTTTTACTCGCCACACGCATGCCTTTCATACCAATCGAAGTACCCCCGGCGGCGATGGCCTGCCAGGAATGCGCCGCGGTGCCCGGCACCCAAGTGGCGGTACGGAGACCTACGGTCGGCACCACCCAGCTAATATCGCCAACATCGGTTGAACCCATACCCTGACTGATCCTAAAGGGCATAATCTCGCGTTCCATCCCCAGAAAGTCCCCCGAAAGACTGTACGAGAGCGTTTCGGCAAACGCCTGTTCTTCCGCGTTGTAATTGACCCCCCCAACCTTCGACAGGTTCTTGTGCATCTGGCGAGCCAGCACTTCGTTAGGCAAGACGGAGTGGTTGCCATGCATCACCTCCACCGCAACCGAAGTACCGGTACCCATGGCAGCCGCGTTAGCGGTGTCAATCACTCTAGACCAGATCTTTTTTAACCTATCGGCATTTGGATGACGAACGTAATAGTAGACTTCGGCATAGTCAGGAACGACATTCGGCGCCTCCCCGCCCTGCGTGATGACATAGTGAATACGTGTTTCCTGGGGGACATGTTCCCTTAGAAGACTGGTCATGTAATTCATCGCTTCAACGCCGTCCAGCGCCGAACGGCCACGTTCTGGCGCGGCGGATGCGTGAGAGGAAACCCCTGAAAACTTAAACCTTGCTGATTTGTTCGCCAGACTGCTTTCCGCATTTGCAGCGTTACGGTCGGATGGATGCCAGTGAAGCACGGTATCAACGTCATCGAACAAGCCGGCTCTGACCATATAAACTTTTCCTGAACCGCCCTCTTCCGCCGGGGTGCCATACAACCTGACGGTCCCTTCAATACCTTCTCGCTCCATCCAGTGTCGTATCGCAACTGCCGCCGCACTCGATCCGGCACCAAATAGATGATGCCCGCAGGCATGCCCACTGTGCTTGTGCTCAACTTTTTGGCGGGTGGGTACGGCTGCCTGTGAGATGCCGGGTAGCGCATCAAATTCTGCTAACAACGCTATGACAGGCTCGCCTTCACCAAATGACGCCACGAAAGCTGTGGGTATTCCCGCGACACCCGAGGTCACTTCAAATCCTTCGGCAGACAAGTGTGATTGCAGTAAGGCCGAGCTTTTTGTTTCAAGATAGCCGAGCTCCGCGTGATCCCAAAGGGTCATCGCAAGTGCATCAAATTGATCCCCTCGCTGATCGATAGAACCGAGCAACGTCTCCACATCGTCGGCACTCGCCGTGGGCGAACCTATCGCTATCAACAAAAGAAAGATGGGATAAAAATTTCCTGGCAGCTTCATGGTTTCACTCCAAGTGAGTCGTAGACTTTGATTCTAGAAGACCTGACTTCTAAATGGAGAATCTCTAAATAGAAAATCTCTAAATAATGGGTTTCTAACTCGTGAGTCTCCAAATAAATGGCTTATAAATAAATAGTTTCCAAAAATAGTGTCCGAACATAGGGTTTCCAAATCACCAGCATTCCATGAACCTTCAATGACGTTGCCTTCAATGACGTTCATCTGGGGCGCGGGATAGGCCGATAGACTGCCGGATCGTGTGCTCGATGATAGAGATGCTATCCTTGATTTCAAACTCCGCGAGTTTTTCTCTGATCACGCTGGCGTCATCATGCAACTTGATCAATACCGCAAGAAAGCACTCATTACTCAACGCCTCTTCCTTGATGACCCGGCTATATCCCAAGCTCTCAAATAGCGCCGCGTTGTCCAATTGGTCACCGCGACTTGCGGCCTTTGAGAGAGGAATCAGTAAATGAGGTTTACGCAAAGAAAATAGCTCGTAGAGTGAATTAGCACCCGCTCTGGACACGACCAAGTCTGCCGCGGCAAGCACATCCCCGAAGGCATCGGTAATAAAAGCTTTCTGCATGTAACCGGCCTTTTGTTCAAGCTCAGGATCAAGATGGCCTGGCCCAGTGACATGAACAACATCAAACCGATCAAGCAATTGCGGCAATACAGCGCGAACCTGCTGATTAATCACCGCTGCACCAAGGCTTCCACCGAACACGAGTAGCAGTGGCTTAGCGAAGGGTTTAGCGAGAGGTGCAGAGACAGGTTTAGTCACAGACAGACCCAGGTACTGGCGGCCTCTGTCGCCATCGCTGTGTCTCAATGCCTGTCTCAGCGGCGTGCCTGCAACCACCACCTTCGCTGTGGGCAAATAGCTTCTTGTCTCTTCAAATGTCACACAAATAGATCGACAGAACCGGTAGGTCAAACGATTCGCGAGCCCGGGGGTTACATCAGATTCATGGCTCACCACTGGAATTCGAAGCAACCAGGCCGCGAACACTAAAGGCACCGCCACAAAACCACCTTTGGAGAAGACCGCATCGGGTCGAAGTCGTAAACAAAGTATCAGGGATTGCAGCACACCCAATAAGATCTTGAAAGGGTCCAAAAGGTTCTCGAGTGAGAAATAGCGCCGCAGCTTTCCAGAGGAGACCGCATAGTAGGGAACATCAATCCTGCCAATCATTTCTCGCTCGATGCCATTCACGGAACCCACGTAGCTGACTTCCCAGGCTAGCTTCCTGAACGATTCAATTAGCGCGATGTTGGGAGTCACATGCCCCGCTGTTCCGCCACCCGTTAGCAGAATATGAGTCACTAAAGACCCAGAGCAGTTTTAACAAAGGGAATCGTTACTTTTTTCTGCCGGCTGAGCGATTCTTCATCCAACCGCATGACCAGCGCTGCCAGATGATTCATATCCCGCGGCGCTCGGGACAAAATAAAACGACAAACATCTTCCGGCATATCGAATCCGCGTTGCGCGGCCTTGCGTCGAATCACATCCAATTTATCGACATCCTTGAGCACATCTGTTTGCAACGAGTAGGCTGCATTCAAACGAGAAGCCAGATCGGGAAGTAAATCCGGCACAGTGTTCAATTCGGGTACATGAATTTATAAGTTCAAAAAGCGACTCCTGCCATTGACGCTGGAAAAGAACACTGCCAATGTCATCAAGGCAGACCATATCCGAAGCCTCAATGCCACTGAGCACATCGGGATGCAAAGTCCCAAGCTCAGAGAGGTAAATTGAAAACTGATTCCGCGATTCAGCCGCGTGACAAAGCCCCTGAAGAAGGTGGGTCTTGCCCGAACCTGACTCGCCCCTTAGAACAACGAGACCTTCAAGTGCGCTAAGTTTTACCGGCGCATCCCCGACATAATCTTCCAGCCTGGTATGCGCATCGAGACGAAACTTTAGTGACAATTGCTTTGTCACTCTTCGATTCCCGGCGCAGGCTTAACCTGCTGTTGGTAGTATCCGCTAAGCATGTATTGCTGGTGCAGATGCCGTATGAACACCATGATGATTGCCGCTACGGGCAGCGCCATAAGAATCCCAACAAATCCGAACAACTGACCTCCAGCAAGGACCGCAAAAATAACAGCGACGGGATGCAATCCAATTTTGTCTCCAACTAGCCAGGGCGTCAGCACCCATCCCTCGAGGATCTGGCCAAGGCCAAAAACAATGGCAACATAGCCCAGGTAAACAGGGTCCTGAAACTGGAACATGGCGGCAACTGACGCGGCAATGATCCCGACGAAAACGCCCAGATAAGGCACAATTGATGCAAGCCCAGCCAACAGCCCAATGAGAATCGCCAATTCCAGGCCAACAAAGTAAAGCCCAAGTGCATAGATACAGCCGAGCAACAGCATGACCAACAATTGCCCCCGCAGGAATGCGCCAAGCACTTCGTCACATTCCTGACACAGCTTGACAAAAACAGGCTCAATTTCACGCGGTAACATCTCACGAATCTTGAGCATGATGTCATCCCAATCCCGCATGATGTAAAAAGCGACAACCGGTGTCAGCCCGACAATACCCAGTGTTGTTAGAAAGGCGAACCCGGATTGCGTGACCTGCCCGATGAGGGCTCCAACCACACCACCGGCCTGCTGCCAATTTTCTCTGACCTGCGACGCAAGACTATCCAATTTAAAATCGAATGGATCAATGCCGAATGTAGACATCAGCCACGGACTCGCGGTTTGCTGCAGCCAGAAGACAAACGCAGGGATGTCTCGTATCAATCCTCCGAACTCTCTTGCGATCAATGGCAGGATCACCAGCACGGCCGCTGTCATTAGAGTACCAAAGAGAAGGAACACAATGACAACACCCACGGTTCTGTTAACTCGCCATCGCTGCAAACGATCAACCAGGGGGTCACCGAGATAACCAATAATAATGCCTGCGAGAAATGGCGCCAGAATCGGCTGGAGGAAATAGACCAGAACCATTGAGATTGCACCCAACAGCAGCGCAAAGGTTTTTTGTAACGTTGTCATGTGACTATCTCGCTCCAGCGTGGGTCTTTCGCAAGCCGGTCTGTCCGTATCCAGAGGTTGCTCATACCGTCAAGTAAAATGCCCACTGAGACTAGCCAGGAAAGCACCGTTAACACCAATAATGGAATAAGATCGGCAAAACTCAAGTTTATCAGAACTATCCCAAGCAAAAGGGTCTGAACTGGCGCAGTCACTTTACCGAGAAAATCGGGTTGGATCTTCGTGATACCAGCAAGCGCTGTCTCGGCAATCGTCGTGTCTGCAATCGTCATGTCTGCAATAGTTGTGACAGCAAAGCCTCCTCCGAGAATGGCAGCATCTTTGGAAATAATCGGCAACACCAGACGAAATCTGACGATCGTAATACCGTTTGATATATGCGGAAGCAGCTCCCGCACTTACTGCGCCCAGCGATACATGAGACGCTCGTTTTCCTCGTCTTGCTCCAGCAGCACCAACCGTTCATCGAGTTCAATAATTTCTACCAGTTGGGCGTACTGGCCTTCAGTCTGGAGTTCGAATTCAGCGTTTGACCCGTCCAACGAAACGATCGAACTTGTGAGGACCGGGGTGAGCTTTTCCAGATATTCGCTCAAGGCGGCATAGTCTTGTAACGTTTCGACACCTTCGATGATCAACCTGACACTATTGCGGTTGGACCCTAATGCAAAACGAGCGGCCAATTCATCCGACAGCTTATTCACTATGTCTCGAACCAAGGCATCGGAGGAAAATGCAACACTCTCAACGGATTGCCAGCCATCACCCAACTGATAGGACCATCGACCGCTCCAGCGATTTGGGCCATCCTGTTGAATCCTCCCGGTCAAAATAGTGTCCGGCGCATATCGAGAGGATGCAAGTTCAACTCGATCCAAAAACGCGCCCCAGACCTCGGCAGCACTAATGCGACCTGCGTCTTCAATATCGAGAATCGGGAACAGCAAGGGCACTCCCCGCCGCAAAGCTTGATCTACCAGATTGGGTACAATCCCCATATCGGATTCACCCAGGATGCGCCTGCCTGTCTCATCGTTAATCGCTATCCACAGGAGAACACCCGGACGATTGCTACCCCAAACGGGTAATCCCGCATCTCGTAGCAATCGGGCAACCGCGCTGGGATCGAAACTCAATCGCAATCGACGTGCCTGCAAGGTCTCTCCGTTGGAGAGCAAGCTTGTTTCCGTCGACTCATAGCTAAACTGATTGTAATAAGCCTCCGGTGTCCGGAGAGATTCACGAATCAAAGCGCTTTCTTCGACGTTCAGAGAACCGGAGACACGCGTAAGCACCTGTAAGAGTCCCGCTCTGGCGCCTGTACTACGTTGCTCGTTGCCCTCATCGGTTACCAGAACGTCGGCAACGTAAAGATTTTCAACCGGTATTGCAGCGACAGTGAACGATGCAATAGACAACATCGTGAAAACAATCAGAGGTATGATTGCCTTAAACGAGACTGACCCAACCCGGGAACTATTTGTGTGTTTTGGCATCTTTATATTGTAACGTTTTTGAGACGGACAAACCTTGATGAGCAGTAAAAGAAAATCATCCGCCCCTTCGTGGGCATTGTTGCTTCTGGCAGTCCTTTGCGCCGGTATCATCAGCGCAGGTGAAGTCATCACTGAACCAAGAGCTGAACCAAGAGCTGAACCAACCGCTGAGTTGCGGCTATTTCGCGCTGAATATATTGCGAAATATCAGGGTCTTCCCATCAAGGCCAAAGGTATTAGAGAACTCAAGCGAACCCGAACAGGCGACTACCACATGGTCTCCTCCGCTGACTCTATGTTGGCCCAGGTCAATGAATCGACCCGGTTCGCGCTCCGCGATGGCAAAGTTCGCCCTGATTGGTATCAGTATGAAAGAACCGGCATTGGTAAAAACAAACTTGAATCAGGTCATTTTGACTGGGAAGAGATGCACCACCTTGCTGATGATCAGGCGACGCTGCTTGTCGACCTCACCCTGGACAAACTCAGCTACCAAATTCAGTTACGTCTTGATGTTGCCCGAGCCATAGAGGAAAGCGGATTTCAGGGCCAGGTATTTACCTATCTAGTCGCCGATCAGGAAAAGCGAAGAACCTACACTTTCCAGATCACAGGCCAGGAAACACTCAATACCCCCATGGGAAATCTACCGACGGTCAGACTCGAACGCGTTCGGGAAAATCAACGGGATGGGAAAGCGGACTCAAAACGACGCACACAATTATGGCTTGCCACGGAACACGACTATCTATTGGTTCGCCTGAAGCAGGAAGATAGAGGCAAGGGCTTCGAACTCAACTTGAGCCAGTTCGTCTGGCGGACTCAGACTCCCCTTGCTGAAACAGCGGAGTACACAAGCTCAGCTCGCTGATTCAAACCCATTTGATCAGCGAGTGCGTTTACGGCACGCCAATACTTGTCAAACCCTACTTTAAGAAAAGCTCAGGACAGAACTAAGAAAGATTTAAGTTGCGTTTATGGTCTGGTTCAAGTCTTGGGTAACGTGACGCCGGTCTGACCCTGATACTTTCCACCACGGTCGGCGTAAGAGGTTTCACACACCTCGTCAGCTTCAAAAAACAGCATCTGGGCGACACCTTCGTTGGCATATATTTTTGCCGGCAGGTTGGTCGTATTGGAAAACTCAAGTGTGACATGACCTTCCCACTCAGGTTCAAGCGGCGTGACGTTGACGATAATGCCGCAACGCGCATAAGTGGATTTGCCGAGGCAGATCGTCAAGACGCTTCGAGGAATTCGGAGATACTCTATCGTTCTAGCCAGCGCAAACGAGTTGGGCGGGATCACACAAACTTCACTATGAATATCAACAAAACTCTTTTCGTCAAAGGCCTTGGGGTCTACCGTCGCAGAGTGAATATTCGTAAATACCTTAAACTCATTAGAGCAGCGTACGTCATACCCATAACTGGATGTCCCGTACGAAATCACACGCTCGCCTGTACTTGACTCGCGGACCTGACCGGGTTCAAAGGGCTCAATCATTCCCGTCGATTCCGCCATCCGCCGAATCCATCGATCAGCTTTGATACTCATGTCATTTCCCTTGTAAAAATTCACGTGCGACCTATCAACACGCAAGCTAAGCCTGCAGTGTGACAAGCACAACATAAAAGGCGCGCACAAAAAATACCGTCAGAAGGTCATATCAGAAGGCACCGCCAAAACGGCGCCAATCATAGCATTCACTTTTGAGTCTCTAAAGCGGCAACCCGCGCAAGCAAACACCCTAATCGTCCATGATGTTAATCACCGGAGCGCGGACTACCTGTTCACTGACAAAGGTCTGCACTTTAGCGGCAATGTCTCTGAAAGTCTGGCTGACAGGCGCATCCGGATGAGATATTGAGATGGGAGTACCCTCATCGGATTGCATACGAATATCCATCGACAGCGCTAGCTGCGCCAGCAGCACGGTCTCGTAATCGACTGCTACCTGCTCTCCACCACCCGACCCGAAAATAGCTTCTTCATGACCGCAGGAAGAACACACGTGAGTACTCATGTTTTCAACGATACCAATGACCGGCACCGCGACTTTCCGAAACATCTCAATACCCTTTCGCGCATCGAGCAACGCGATATCCTGAGGTGTAGTGACAATAACCGCTCCTGTTAACGGAACGCGTTGTGCCAATGTCAGCTGGATGTCTCCCGTACCCGGCGGCATATCGACAATCAGGTAATCGAGTTCACCCCATTCGGTCTGGGTTAATAATTGCTGCAAAGCTCCGCTCGCCATCGGACCCCGCCAGATAGCCGGCGTTCGTTCCGAGGTCACAAACCCCATCGACATCGCGACGACCCCATGGGCTCTGATCGGCTTCATTTTATCCCCGGACACTTCCGGCCTTGTGCCTTCCGGTATCCCCAACAAGGCTCCCTGGCTCGGGCCATAGATGTCGGCATCCAACAAACCCACCGATGCACCTGATGCCGCCAGCGCAGTCGCCAGGTTTACAGACACTGTGGACTTACCCACGCCACCCTTACCTGAGGCAACGGCAACAACGTGCTTTACGCCAGGTAGGTCAAACTTTTCAATTGCAGTACCGCTAATGATATTCCCCTATCAGCTCTTTCTGCTTCGCTAGACTACAGTAGCGGGGAGACATTTCAAGCAGCGAAACGCGACTATTCAGTGCAATTAGGTCGCTTCATCTATATATTTACCAACCCAAAATTCAATGCCAAATGCCACAATCATGGACCAGCGACGAATTCTCGTAACAAGCGCACTACCCAATGCCAACGGGTCAATTCACCTCGGACACCTGATGGAACACATCCAGACGGATATCTGGGTTAGGTTCCAGCGCATGCAAGGCCATGAGTGCATCTATGTCTGCGCTGACGACACCCACGGCACGGCAACCATGCTTCGCGCCGAAGAGCTTGGCACCACGCCCGAAGCACTGATTAAAGATGTTAACGATGAGCATCGGGCCGATTTCACC
>JBLIIB010000147.1:0-10110 GCA_047634795.1 Candidatus Azotimanducaceae bacterium
TCAGCGTCCGACGCTGATTATGGCGCCCAATAAAACACTGGCAGCGCAGCTTTACGGGGAATTTAAAGAGTTTTTCCCGAACAACTCGGTTGAGTATTTCGTCTCTTACTACGATTACTATCAGCCCGAGGCTTATGTTCCTGCGTCTGATACCTATATTGAAAAAGATGCTGCCATCAACGAGCACATCGAACAAATGCGGTTGTCGGCCACCAAGGCGCTGCTTGAGCGAGACGATGCGATTGTGGTGGCGTCAGTTTCTGCTATTTATGGTTTGGGCGACCCCGCTTTGTATCTGAAAATGGTCATGCACCTCGATCGGGGTGACAAGGTTGATCAGCGCTGGGTGTTACGCCGCCTGGCAGAATTGCAGTACACGCGAAATGAAACCGAACTTCGACGTGCCACCTATCGGGTTCGTGGTGATGTCATTGATGTATTCCCGGCTGAGTCAGAAAGAGATGCCATCAGGATTGAACTCTTTGATGATGAAATTGAAGCACTCTCAATCTTTGATCCCTTAACGGGTGAGGTTCAGCGCAAGGTGCCCAGAGTCACCATATTCCCCAAGTCACACTATGTGACGCCCAGGGAGACGATGGAAAATGCGCTCGATAAGATCCGGGACGAATTGCATGATCGGTTGAGGTTTCTCAAAGAGAACGACAAGTTGGTCGAGGCCCAGCGCCTAGAGCAACGGACCCGTTTTGATCTCGAAATGATCAAAGAAATCGGCTACTGCAACGGTATCGAAAACTACTCAAGGTATCTTTCCGGCCGGGGTCCCGGAGAGGCGCCACCAACGCTCTACGACTATTTGCCAGACAATGCTTTGCTGGTGCTAGATGAGTCCCACGTAGGGGTGCCGCAGATTGGCGCCATGTATAAAGGTGACCGATCACGAAAAGAAACGTTGGTGAATTTTGGCTTCCGGTTGCCTTCGGCGCTGGATAACAGGCCACTTCGGTTTGATGAATGGGAAGAAAGGGCGCCACAAGCGATCTTTGTGTCTGCTACCCCGGGACCTTACGAAAAAGAAAAGGCAGGTCAGGTCGTCGATCAGGTCGTGCGTCCGACCGGGTTGGTTGACCCACAACTGGAGGTGCGCCCGGCGCAAACTCAGGTTGATGATGTGTTGTCTGAGATAAAGTTGCGTGTCGATAAAGAGGAAAGGGTGCTTATTACAACCCTCACCAAACGCATGGCCGAAGATCTGACTGATTATCTTGACGAAAACGGCGTTCGGGTTCGTTACCTGCATTCAGATATTGATACTGTCGAGCGGGTGGAAATTATCCGTGACCTTAGAGTTGGGCTGTTTGATGTCATTGTAGGCATCAACCTGTTGCGTGAGGGGCTTGATTTGCCGGAAGTGTCGCTGGTCGCGATACTGGACGCGGATAAGGAAGGCTTCCTCAGGTCGGATCGATCGCTTATCCAGACTATTGGTCGTGCTGCACGCAATATTAACGGTAAAGCCATACTCTATGCAGACAGGATCACCGACAGTATGCGGCGTGCGATGGACGAGACAGATCGTCGGCGTGACAAGCAGATTGAGCACAACAAGAAAAATAACATTATCCCATTCAGCATCAAGCGCGATGTCATCGACATTTTGGAAGGTGCGAGGCATGTACCTGGAAGAAGTAGCAAATCCCATGGTGCTAATGACGCGAAAGGAAAGTATCGCGGCGGCGCTGTCCTGAGCCAAAAAGAATTAGAAAAACAAATACTTAGCCTCGAGAAGCAGATGTTTGATCATGCTAAAGAATTACAGTTCGAGGATGCCGCCAGAGCCAGAGATCAGATTGAAGAGCTGCGCCAGCAATTTGTGAGGAGCTAGATTTGAACGGAACGCTGCGGTTCATTGCTGCACATCCGTTGACCCAAAACCAGCAATCAAAAGCCCGGTGGCGGTTTCTCAAGTGGCAAGTCGTCAGTCGATTCTCTTCAGATCGCCTTGTTGTGCCCTGGCTGCATGGGCTTCGATTGTCTGTGCAACGTGGCGACACGGGATTAACCGGAAACATTTACTGCGGTCTTCATGAATTCTGGGAGATGATGTTTGCCCTGCATTATCTGTTGCCCGGTGACCTGTTTATCGATGCCGGCGCAAATCTTGGGGCTTATTCCTTGCTGGCCGCCGGTATTGCGGGAACGGACGTTTTGGCGGTTGAGCCGATCCCGGCCACTTATCGCCGACTCAGCGATAACATCGCTTTGAACCAGTTAGACAAAAGAATCACAGCACATCAGGTGGGTTTGGCAGACCAGCCGGGCACACTCAGGTTTAGTAACCTTGCCGATTCGGCAGTGAATCGGGTCGTCTCGAACGGTGGTATTGAGGTGCCCGTGACTACGCTTGACGGTCTTCTTGGGGATAAAACACCCGGTCTCGTTAAATTGGATGTTGAGGGTTTTGAGGAGGCGGTGTTGGCGGGTGCTTCAAATCTACTTGATCAGGGCTGCCCCATTTTGATGGAAACGCTTGAACGGAGAGACTTTTATTTGGCCCTTATGGGTGAGCATGGCTATCGCCCGTCTGTGTATGAGCCTTTTTCTCGCCAATTACTCCCTGCGGATACAATCACTAATAACACGCTGTTTATCCGTGATATGGCGCATTGCGAAGACCGAATCCGCAATGCGAAGCCGATTTCAGTACTTGGTCATATCATCTAATTCCGTCCGGACTTGAAGCGCACCAGACTAATTGCTAAATTACGCGCCCTCTCACTTATCTGAGAGGTCTTGCCCCGAGGGTTCATTCGTATGAATACCGGCGCAGGGTGAAGTAAGCAGTAGGAATATAGCTCAGTTGGTTAGAGCATCGCCTCGACAAGGCGAGGGTCCTCGGTTCGAATCCGAGTATTCCTACCAACTTTTCGGCAAAGCCGAAAAGATGGTAGGCGGCAGTCATATTGATTTTTGTGATAATCGATCACAAAAAGCGATGTGATGAGAGCCCACTGCGTTCAAGTCTCGCAAATACGCCGGATTATAAGTTCCAAATTCGTAACCGGATTTGAGCCAAAAATTAAAAACATAAGAAAACCTCCGGACGGAACCCTTTCGGTCGGAGTAAACAAGCTCCCAGATAGAGCAAAAAAAGCTAAAACCACGTGGCCCTTGGTACGGGTCACCACTGAAAGCGAGGACAATATGCCTGTTATCACCCTGCCTGACGGCACAGAAAAGTCGTTCGAATCGCCCGTATCTGTATTTCAGGTGGCTGAATCTATCGGCACCGGCCTTGCGAAAGCATCCCTTGCCGGTCGCGTTGATGGCGCCCTGGTAGACACCTCGCATGTCATAGAAGCTGACGCAAAGCTCTCGATTGTTACCGCCAGAGATGAAGATGGCCTGGAAGTGATTCGCCATTCCTGTGCTCACCTGATGGCCCAGGCCGTTCAGCAATTGTTTCCTTCCGCGCAGGTGACGATTGGTCCTGTTGTTGATGATGGGTTTTTCTACGACTTTGCCTACGAGCGACCGTTCACGCCGGAAGATCTCTCCGCGATTGAAAAGCGTATGAATGATATTGCGAAGCAGAACTTGACGGTTGAACGGTCAGTCATGTCTCGCGGCGAAGCCGTGAAGCTTTTTGAGTCCATGGGCGAAAAGTACAAGGTAGAAATCCTCGAAAGTATTCCCAGTGATGAAGATCTCTCGTTCTATAAACAGGGCGAGTTTATGGATCTTTGTCGTGGTCCGCATATACCTAGTACGGGTAAGACAGGCGTTTTTAAATTGACTAAAGTCGCCGGTGCTTATTGGCGCGGTGATTCAAGCAACGAAATGCTTCAGCGCATTTATGGTACCGCCTGGCCCGACAAGAAGGCATTGAAGCAATACTTAAAGATGCTTGAAGAAGCCGAAAAGCGAGATCATCGTAAACTCGGCAAAAAACACGATCTGTTTCATACTCAGGAAGAAGCACCCGGTATGGTTTTCTGGCATCCCAAGGGCTGGCAGGTTTGGCAGATCATTGAGCAATACATCAGAGATGTGCAGAACGCCAATGGCTACCAGGAAATCAAGACACCTCAACTCGTTGATATGTCCCTTTGGGAAGCATCAGGGCATGCGGACAAATTCGGCGATGATATGTTCAGCGTGCAGACCGACAACCGGTTGTATGCGATCAAGCCGATGAATTGCCCGTGTCACGTACAGGTGTTCAACCAGGGACTGAAAAGCTACAGAGAATTACCCATCCGGCTAGCAGAGTTTGGTTCATGTCACAGAAACGAGCCGTCCGGTACACTGCAGGGCATTATGCGTGTTCGCGGTTTTGTTCAGGATGACGCCCACATATTCTGTACGGAAGGGCAGGTTCAAGACGAGGTCGCCACGTTCATCGATGTTTTGAACGACGTGTATCACGACTTTGGTTTTGACGAGATATTGATCAAGCTGTCGACACGACCCGAAAAACGGGTCGGCAGCGATGAAATTTGGGACAAGTCTGAGCAAGCCTTGGCGCAAGCACTCGACAACAAGAACCTGGTCTGGGAATATCAGCCCGGCGAAGGCGCTTTTTACGGGCCTAAGATCGAGTTTTCTCTCAAAGATTGTCTCGGTCGAGTCTGGCAATGCGGCACAATGCAGGTCGATTTTTCTACTCCAGGCCGATTAGACGCTCAATTTGTCGCTGAAGACGGTAGCCGGCAGGCGCCAGTGATGCTGCACCGCGCGATTCTTGGTTCATTCGAGCGGTTTATCGGCGTTCTGATTGAACATTTTGCGGGTGAATTCCCACCTTGGCTTGCTCCCACGCAGGCTGTCGTGTTGAATATTACGGATAGTCAGGCGGATTATTGCGACAATGTCGTTAAGTCCTTGAAACAAAAAGGGTTCCGCGTTGAGTCTGATCTTAGGAACGAAAAAGTAGGGTTCAAGATCAGAGAACACACGATCCAGAAGGTGCCTTATTTGCTTGTCGTAGGGGATCGGGAGATTGAAAATGGCGAGGTTGCAGTACGCGCCAGGAATGGAGATGACCTCGGAACTATGTCGATTGAGGCCTTTTCGGAGCTATTAAGTGAAAATGTTGCAAAAAAGGGTCGCAGTTGATGCTGACGTTTCGTGTGTTTTTGCTATAATCCGCGCCTCACTGAATCTGATTGGAGATTGACTAATCAAAGAAAGCTCAAAGAAGTCACGAACGAACGAGGAAATTGATGTACCTCAGGTACGTCTAATTGGCGCCGACGGTGAGCAAGTGGGGATCGTCCCTATAGCCGAAGCGCTGCGTGCGGCTCAGGATGCCAAGTTGGATCTGGTCGAAATAGCACCTCAGGCTGACCCCGTCGTCTGCAAGATTTTGGACTACGGTAAGCATGTGTTCGAGGCAAAGAAAGATAAGGCTGCGGCAAAAAAGAAACAACGCCGTATGTCTGTGAAAGAGATGAAGTTCCGCCCAGGAACGGATGAAGGAGATTACCAGGTAAAACTACGCAACCTGACACGTTTCCTTAACGATGGGGATAAAGCCAAAGTCACACTACGTTTTCGTGGTCGTGAAATGGCACACCAAGAACTGGGTATGGAACTATTGAAGCGGATCGAAATTGATCTTGCTGAGATAGGAGCAGTTGAAATGTTTCCGAAAATGGAAGGCAGACAACTCACCATGGTGTTAGCCCCGAACGGCAAGAAGAAGGGTGTTGCTGACGCAGAGCAATCTGCTGAAGGTTAGAACTTTCTTCTGTCGAAGAGCGGTCCCGCTGATTGGTTTGCAGCGGTGAGGCCATAAGACTTATATTTTGAATGCGGAGTATGAAAATGCCCAAAATGAAAACCAGTAGTGGTGCGGCCAAGCGGTTTAAGAAAACTGCCAAAGGCTACAAGCACCGTCAATCATTCAGGAGTCACATCCTGACGAAGAAGAGCAGCAAGCGAAAGCGTCAGCTGCGTAATTTGAAAGATATTGCGCCTGCAGATGTCCCGCTGATTAAACGTCTTTTAGGACACTAATCTGAGGATCGCAAGCTGACTTCGCCTCTCGTGCTGCACTAGCGTAGTAGGGAATCATTGCACTAACCGCTACTAGGTTTGCAATTTTTTGTCACTACCGTTCTGCGACCACGGCGAGGTTAATCTATTCGTTAGGAGAATTTCGAATGCCAAGAGTAAAACGTGGTGTCACGGCTCATCGTCGACACAAGAAAGTATTAAAAGCTGCCAAAGGCTATTATGGTGCCCGTTCACGGGTTTATCGCGTAGCAAAACAGGCGGTAACAAAAGCCGGTCAGTATGCATACCGTGACCGTAAAGTTCGCAAACGGGTGTTCCGTGCACTGTGGATTCAGCGAATCAACGCTGGGGCACGTGAGTGTGGTTTGACTTACAGTCGAATGATTGATGGTCTGACTAAACAGAACATTGAAATAGATCGACGTGTTCTTGCAGATCTTGCGATGAACGAAAAGGAAGCCTTTGCGGCCCTGGCAGAAAAAGCGAAAGCAGCGCTCGCTGCTTAAGCTCGCTGGGACGGAAATCCTGCCAGACCTGAGTATTCCCTGAGCGTCTGTATTTAAGACGTTCAGGGAGCACAGGCTCCTGTCCCAAAAAGCTTCACCAACTTTGTCCTCCCATCCGATGGGTTGTTGCTGGAGAGTCCTATGTCCAATCTCGAAGAAATTCTCGCTGAAGCAAAAAGTGCCGTATCGGCCGCTGATAATGCTGCTGGTTTAGACGACGTTCGTGTCCAATATCTCGGTAAAAAAGGTGAGTTAACAGGCCTGCTGAAAGGTCTGGGTAAGTTACCCGCAGAAGATAGACCTGCCGCTGGCGCGGAAATCAACACGGCCAAAGAGTCGTTGCAGGTGCTCATTGCGGACAAGAAATCGGCCTTTGATGACGCGGCTATCAACAGCCAACTTGCGGCGGAGACAATCGATGTCACCCTGCCTGGGCGTAACGCTGATATTGGTGCGCTTCACCCTGTTACACAGGTCCTTCGACGTATGGAAGATTTTTTCACCAGCGTTGGCTATGACGTGGTGGAAGGCCCTGAAATTGAAGACGATTATCACAATTTTGAAGCATTGAATCTGCCGGAACATCACCCCGCACGTGCAATGCATGATACGTTCTACTTTAACCCTGAATTGCTGCTTCGAACTCACACGTCGCCGGTCCAGGTTCGTGTGATGGAATCCAGTGAGCCACCCATCCGTATCATCTGCCCAGGTCGTGTGTATCGTGTTGATCCGCCTGATCCTTCACATTTGCCAATGTTTCATCAGTTGGAAGGGCTTGTTATAGATCGCAACATCAGTTTTGCGGATCTTAAAGGCACGGTGGTGGAATTTCTTCGAGTGTTTTTCGAAAAGGAAGACCTTGAGGTGCGTTTTAGACCTTCCTATTTCCCCTTTACAGAACCGTCCGCAGAAGTCGATGTCCAGTGTGTACATTGCATGGGCAGTGGTTGCCGTGTTTGCAGCCAGACCGGTTGGCTCGAAGTGATGGGCTCCGGCATGGTGCACCCGAAGGTACTTGAATACGCAGGCATCGATTCAGAAGAGTTCACCGGTTTTGCCTTTGGCATGGGACCAGACCGACTCGCAATGCTGCGTTACGGCGTCGATGACCTCAGACATTACCTCGAGAATGATCTTCGTTTTCTCGAGCAGTTTCGGTGACTGTTTTGGTTGCGCTGACGGCTCTCGATACGCTGACGGCTCTCGATACGCTGACGGCTCCGATTGAAAGCACAACCCCATCCAATTTGATTCTGCAAACCGCAGGAGTAGACAATGAAATTTTCTGAATCCTGGTTGAGGGAGTTTGTTAACCCCGATCTGTCCACCCAGGCACTGGTTGACCAATTAACCATGGCGGGCCTTGAAGTTGATGGCTTCGAGCCAGTGGCGGCTGAATTTAGCAATGTCGTTGTGGGTGAGATTCTGGAAGTTGTGCAACATCCGGATGCAGATAAATTAGTTGTGTGTACGGTCAGCAGTGGCGACGAAAATCATCAGGTTGTGTGTGGCGCTCCCAATGCGCGTGCCGGCATTAAGGTGCCTTTTGCGCAAGTCGGTGCGAAGTTCCCTGATCTAAAAATCAAAAAAGCAAAATTACGCGGTGTTGAGTCCCACGGAATGCTTTGCTCAGAGAGGGAATTGGGACTAAGCGAAAGCCACGAAGGTTTGATGGAGCTGCCCCTTGATGCACCCGTTGGCGAAGACGTTATTAAATATCTTGATCTAAACGATCACATTGTAGACTTGGATTTGACGCCGAATCGAAGTGATTGTCTCAGCATGGTTGGTCTTGCCCGCGAAACAGGTCTAATGAATACGTTAGACGTAGCTGGCATCCCTGAAGTTGATATTAAAGCGGTGCACGAAGAAACTTTTCCGGTTGCATTAAGTGATAGTGACGCGTGCCCACGATTTGTGGGTCGAGTGATTAAAAATATTGATCAGGGCGCAGAAACGCCGCTCTGGATGAAAGAAAAGTTGCGGCGCGCCGAATTGCGTTCCATCGATCCGGTGGTCGACGTCACGAACTTTGTCATGCTGGAGTTGGGTCAGCCGTTGCATGCCTATGACAAAACCAAGCTACAAGGCGGTATTGTCGTTCGTTTATCTGAGGCTGGCGAGAAACTCGTATTGCTCGATGGGAGCGAGATTGAAACCCACAAAAACACGCTCCTCATCACAGATGATTCGGGTCCAATTGGACTCGCCGGCGTAATGGGTGGTCTGAGTACGTCCGTCACCGAGGCAACGACCGATATCTTTCTGGAAGGCGCGTTCTTTTCACCCTTGGCCATTGCAGGCCGTGCCCGATCCTATGGCATGAGTACCGATGCGGCTCACCGGTTTGAGCGAGGTGTCGATTGGCAAGGGCAGCGACGTGCAGTCGAACGAGCAACAGAGTTGCTCCTTCAGATTGCGGGTGGCGAGCCCGGGCCTCTTATGGAAACCGTTGAAACGACCGCGTTGCCCTCTACGCAAACCGTTTTACTTCGATCCTCTCGGATTCGACGTGTTCTGGGGGTTGATATTGATGAAGCCACAGTCGATAACATACTGAATCGCCTCAATTTTTCGACAACAAAACACAAAAAAGATGACGGCCTTCAATGGGAAGTGAGCGCTCCCTCACATCGTTTTGATATAGCGATTGAAGCAGATTTGATTGAAGAGATTAGCCGAGTGTATGGCTACAACAATTTGCCGACACGAGTGCCCACGGCCAGTCTTCGTATGGCGCCAAAAGTCGAAACGTCGCTTTCGCTGAATAAAATCAGGGATCAATTGGTCGCCCGAGGCTATTTTGAAGCAGTGACCTATAGCTTCGTGGATGCTTCAGCCCAGGCTGTGATTGATCCTGAGCGCGAACCGATTAGTTTAGCCAATCCGTTGTCAGCCGAAATGGGCGTTATGCGGACTACAATATGGCCTGGGTTACTCAAGTCATTGATGTATAACGTTAATCGTCAGCAGGCACGGGTTCGTCTGTTCGAGACAGGCTTGTGCTTCAGCCAACCTCCGAATCAGAGCGGCCTGAAATTCGATGACATCTCACAGGTGAAAAAGCTGGCCGGCGTCGCCTACGGCGCAAAGCAGTCAGAAAGTTGGACCAATGATACTCAAGCAATAGATTTTTATGACGTTAAAGGCGATCTGGAGAGTGTCTTTGCACTGAGTGGTGAGCCTGAGAGCTTTAGTTTTGAAGCCGGCGGACATCCCGCATTACACCCTGGTCAATCAGCGACTATTACCCGAAATGGTCGAACGATCGGTCATGTTGGCTTATTGGATCCGCGCGTGCAGCAATCACTTGATATGCGGCTGCCGATATTCCTGTTTGAGCTCGAAATTGATGCTGTTCTGGCTAAAAAACTGGCTGTGAGCGCCGCCATGTCCCGCTTTCCAGAGGTGCGGCGCGATATTGCTATTATAGTGGACCAAGTAGTTACTTCTGCTGCAGTGAGCAGGTGTATTCATTCTCTCGAAATCGATACTTTGAAAAACCTAAAGTTGTTTGACGTATATCAGGGCAAAGGTATTGATCCTAATAGAAAAAGTCTGGGTTTAGGCTTGACCTTCAGGCACGCTTCCCGCACTCTTAACGATGACGAGATCAACA
>JBLIIB010000148.1:0-10091 GCA_047634795.1 Candidatus Azotimanducaceae bacterium
TATGAGTTCAATCATTGTTCCACCGGGATCAAGACGCACCGCGATGTCTGCCATTGGCGCCTCACAGGCAACAGGCTCTGAGACGAGACTCACACCAAGGGCGCTCAAGATAGCGCAGTCCCACGCAATGTCTCCGGCGACAGGACAGATTCTAACCAAGCCAAGATCAGCATTCGATAGCGACCGTGCCTGAACATCATGCGCCAGTTCGATCAAATCCAGCTCAGGAAAACCGTCCCTTAATTGCATGATGCATGCTCTACCAGAGATACCTTCGGGCAAAGCCAGCGTGCTTGCCATCGCTTTGTACTTTTCACGCACCAACGCAAGATAGGGAATGCTCTGGTTGAATACTCTGAAACCTACTTGGCATAAAATGAGATTGATGCTTCAAGTTCCGAGACATTAATATTGATGTGCCCCCACATTAGCGTCGATGTTGAATTGGACACGATCACTCCTTAGAGCAGATAGCTAACGTTTCAACCTTAGTCGTTTAGGTCGTTAGCGCCAACCGAACTCCCTGCCGGTGGCACAACTACAATCACTTTTCTGTTTCGACCAGAGACGAGCGCACTGCGCCAGACATCATTTCAGATAGATCGGTGTGATGAGCAGAACGCGTCGCTGGCGTCACGGTTGAAGTAAATGCCTCGGCGTGTCACTGATTAGAAGCAGGATGCCAAATCAAGATGATGAGGCCAGCATCTGCTCTTGTGTCACCATGGAAATGGTGATCAAACTCGCCCTGTCCTGCCATCAACAATTCGTTTTTGTGGAAAACATCGACCAAAAACTCCTTCAGTATCTGCATCCCTCCGATTGCGTCTTGTGTCTTTGAGCGCGAGTAGCCAAATAACGGTTCGCTTATAGACATCGCTGATTCGAATAAGTGTCTTACTCTGATCACCCACAACACAGGGAATCGTTGCCAAGCCCAAGGAGCGCTCTGCAGCTAACAATTGAGATTCCATATCAGGCTTTGTCCGATGAACTTCAGGCGGCCCCGACCCCACGAACTCATAGCTATCACGGGTGAGATCCATCGAAGCACTTGATCATTGCTTTGAGTAAATTCATCTAGATATGCCTGACTGGCATAGACCGCTTCACTCAATAACCCAATCTTGCGACCGATGAGTTCGTCGCCAGGCGAATTGCTCAACCGAATAGCGAGATCTGCTTTGCGAGCCGTTAAATCAAGAAGACTAAGGCTGCTATCGACATCAATCCGAATATTAGGCCACGCCTTGGTAAATTTAGGCCGCACCTGTAGCAGACAATAGTTAAGCAACCAGCTCGGTACGGTCGACCGGATCGTTCCTCAGGGTTTATTCTCCTGCCCAAAGAGACGGGTTTGCAACTCATAGAACTCTTTATGCATAAGAATCGCCGTTGAGAACATTTCCTCACCCGCGTTTGTCAGCGTCAGACCGGTGGACTGCCGGGTAAAAAGCTTGGTTCCAAGCGCATGCTCCAACAATTCAATTCGTCGTGACAGTGTCGTATGGCCCATATTGGACTTTTGCGCTGCGCAACGAAACGAGTCCTCTTAGGCCACTGCTAAAATCTCCTCACATCATCCCAATTCATCTTGTGTTCCCAATTAATACTGTCTTTCAACAACGACTGGCGAATTTCTCAGTCCATTTTCGAACGAGCAGTTGCAGAGCAGTCTGCATGAGAGCGGTCTGTCTTCGAAACATCGCGGTGCAAATTACGCGGTTCAATAAATCAGGACGGTGATTATGCTTTCTCTCGTTTCAATGCTTACGGAAATCATTTATGTCGCTATCAATGCCTATCTTCACATCACTGTGCGCAGCCGCGCTCGTTCTACTACAAGTCACCCTAATGATCCTCGTTGGAAATAAGCGACGAAGCTACACACAGGACCTAGGTGACGGAGGCCACCCTGATCTACTTGTGTCCATCCGGCGCCATGGCAACCTCGCGGAACATGCGGCACTTTTTTTGTCATTACCTTAGCTCTGCTCGAATTGGTTATCGGGTTAACCACGACGGTCACGGTGTTGGCCATTGCTTTCGTTGTTGTTCGGATTGCTCACGCGGTCGGTATTCCGGTGGGCAACGGACCTAATGCAGGGCGGGCTATCGGCGCTGTTGGCACGCTCCTGACCATGGGCATCACCGCGCTATTACTGACGTATCACGTACTTACCTATCAAGTACTTGCCTAACAGTTGCTGACCTCTGCGACACCGAACTTTCAGCCAAACGAATCGAATCAAACAAATTCTGAACCCCAAGTCCAAGCACGACCATCACCAGGCTCTTTATATTTTGTGCTCTGTCGACTTTAAATCTATCAGCTAACGTAAACGATGATGAAAGGGCTTTGACCGACTGTAAACAAGAAGTAAAACACCAGCTGGGTGATAAAGCATGGCTTGATTGAAAAGACTCAACCGGATAAATCATGGTAGAAAAAAATTGATTTTAAAGGTCAGGCAGCCGACCACACGCGCCTGCACTGCCCCTACCAAAAGCAGATTACCACTATAACGGATACCGAAAATTCGCCCATCGCCAAGGTAAACGTGAATGACGAGTCCTCGAACTAGTTTCACTCCAGCCGCCGTCGGCGGTCTTTTTCGGATTTCAGAGCCTGCGGCCTATCCAACTAACAATTCAGGTATGGTTTTTGAAGCGCTCGATACAATAACCCTTGCCTTAGCGGTAATCGTCCATTCGATAAAAAACCAAAAATCACAGGTTTTTAGGCAATTTCCAATCTGTTTAACCAAAATCTAACAATTCTATTGGGTTTTTATGAAGTGCACTACAAAACTGTTCCTATTTCCCCCTCAGTTCGTCCGCCAGACTGGATATTAAAAAAATATGTCATAGAATGTTCACAGCTGATAATCAGCCAAGTCTTACCTACACAGGTATAACAAGTTCAACTCGGGGGAGTACTATGAATCCAAAGCTAACTTTGGCGGCACTGACGATTGCAGTCAGTCAAGCCAGCTTCGCTGCGGAAACCATCGAAGAAATCGTGGTTACCGCAACAAAACGTGCGTCTACTATTCAAGACGTTCCATTCTCAATCAACGCACAATCGCAACGAGACATCCAGCGATCCGGCGTATCCAGTATCGAAGAGCTATCGCGCAACGTTGCTGGGCTTACTGTTCAAAATCTGGGCCCAGGCCAAAGCCAGGTCGCCATTCGCGGCGTATCTGCCGGTCAGGTCATTCGAGACCAACCGGGTGTAAAAGAACAGGTTGGTGTATATATGGACGAATCTGTTATTTCTTTGTCTTTGTTTACACCAGACTTTGATCTGTATGACCTGAACCGAGTTGAAACATTACGTGGGCCACAGGGCACATTGTTCGGCTCTGGTTCTGTCGGCGGCACTATTCGTTACATCACCAATCAGCCCGCCATTGGTGAATCAGAAGGTTCAATGGAATTTGATGTCAACACTGTCACCGACGGCAACGAAGGTGGTTCTGTTAAGGGAATGGTTAACGTGCCGCTGACTGACAACGCCGCACTTCGTCTGGTTGGCTACTCTACTGAGTACGCTGGCTATATTGACGCGTTGTATGAAAATGGCGAAACAAAAAGCGACGTCAACTCCGGTAACCGAAGCGGCATTCGTGCGGCTTTGAGGTGGGAACCTACTGAAAATGTCACCATCACACCTCGTGTCGTCTTCCAGCAAATCGACACAGAGGGTTTTAACCGGCAGGAAGTATTTAACGTGTACGCCAATCCGTTCACGACGACTCGCCCGGCAGTTTCGTTCGACGAACGCGAACAATACCTGCGACAGTCAGAAGGCTTTGAAGATGATACTCGCCTGATGGATCTTACCGTTGAAATCAATTTTGATTCGTTTGATCTCACCAGCGTTTCAAGCTTTCTTGACAGAGACATTCTGGTGTGTCGAGATGCCAGCGCACTATCGGGCAGCGTTAGTATCGACCTAGGCTACACAGCTGCAGATGTTTTACTGCCATCAAACCTTCTAGATACGACCAAGCTTTCTCAGTTCACACAAGAACTGCGTTTGAGCTCAAACTCTGACTCCAAGTTGCAGTGGGTTGTAGGTGCGTTCTACTCTGATACCGATCGAGAGTATGCCCAGCGTTTACCAACACCAGGCTACGATATCGCGACTGACGCGGCGTTGGGTGGCGGTACGTCAGATGCTGTTCGAAACGGCTTTCCAGAATTAGATTCACCGTTTAACTCAACTCTGCCATACGACATCGAGCAGACCGCCATTTTTGGCGAACTTACCTACGAAGTCAGCGAGAAGCTTAGCGTGACACTTGGGGGTCGTTGGTACGATTTCGAAGAAGAGCGAACCGTCACAACCGGCGGCCTGTTTGCCAATGGCGATTCCGGTATTGTTGACACTACCGAGTCCGATGGCTTCAACCCACGATTACTGGCCGCGTATAAGGTCAGTGACACCTTGACCTGGAACGCACAGGCAGCGCAGGGTTTCCGTCTCGGCGGAGTGAATGACCCATTGAACTCTGGCTTATGTTCTGCCGGCGACCTTGTCACATTTGGTGGCTTCCAGTCCTATGACGATGAAACCGTATGGAACTACGAAACTGGATTCAAAGCAGGTTGGGATAACGGCATTAAATTAAACGTTGCGGTATTCCACGCTGAAATCGAAGATCTGCAGGTCACACTCGACGCAGGTTCGTGTTCATCAAGAATCTCCTTTAACGTAGAAGAAGCACACAGCACAGGGCTTGAATTCGAACTGACTGCAGAACCTACAGACGGCCTGATTCTTAGCCTTGCAGGTAGCACGCTGGAATCTGAATTTGATGAAACTGTTCTAGCAGAAACTGGCGGTATCCTCGGCGGTATTGAAGACGGTAACCGACTCGCGTCTGTTCCTGAGCTCCAGCTTGCAGTATCAGCCACTTACGAGTGGAGCACTGAATTGTTCGGTGGCAGCGATGCATACTTCTCTGCAACCGTTCAACACGTAGGTGACCGATTCACTCAGCCTGGCGATCAGGTCGCTGGTGCCGGTGTATTCTCATCTGGCCTGCCATTTGGCGGAGCAACGGGAGCAGAGCAAACGGTCCTCGATCTTGAAATGGACGCTTATACGCTCATTAACCTGCGTCTTGGGATTACCAAAGAAGACTGGGAAACTGCGCTCTACGTGACCAACCTCACTGACGAAAATGCGGACCTGTCTTTTGACAGAGAACGTGGCGGTCGAGCTCGACTGTCATTCAGAACCAATCAGCCACGAACTGTGGGTATTGTCTTCCGGAAGTTCTTTAACTAATTACGATCGCTGTTAAGACAGTACTTGCTAAGCGGAAAAAAAGAGCGGCCTTGCCGCTCTTTTTTTTAGCCAAAAATTTCATCTCAAAGTGGCCTGCTGTTCGTGCACTTCGTCACAACTTATGGCCTTTACCTACCCACCTTAATCAGCGCCTAAGCAATATATTGCAGGTGTTTAATACCAAAATTGTTTGAATCGAACTTCTTCACCAACGCCATTGTCACAGTGTCGAATACGGCGATGCCATCCATGAAACCATTGACCGCCATCATCGTCGTACCCGGAATGTCAGTAAGCCCGTAAGGTTGCTTAATACCGTAGACCGCTGTCTTGTAGTAACTCCACCGATTGCGAGTTGGATCAAACCGGGACAACATATGGCTTGCGGTGAACACGTTAAAGACCCGTCCCGTCTCTTCATTGCGCATGATATCAAAGGGCATCTGATGCACCGGAGACATCACCTCATCGCTCGTACCCTTCGCGAGATCAACGCTCACCAACGGTCCTGGAAAAGGGAGTTCTATCCCAAGTTTCACCAGGGTTTCATCGAGCTGCTCCACGTACTTTGGGGTATCTTGACCGAGGAGCGCGCCGAGTGCCGCATATCCCGCTTCAGAGTTGGCGACAAACTGCTCCACCGCCCCGACGATCTGACCATCATTCGCTTCTGCGATATGAACCATCGCACCGTTAATATCCAGAGCAATCGTCTTATTCAACGCAAAAGAACCTGCATTAAATGTCACGAGTTGAGGGTTACCTGGAACCAAAGCAAAAGGAGAGTCTGCGCTTTTTAAGATATCGCCGACACGCGTTTCAAGGGTGCCATCATCGCCAACAACAATTTCCTTGCGGTCACGAGTCAATAAAATATCGTGGCCGTGCAAAATGTTTGTGGGGCTTGTCTTGACCACCTTTCTCCCGGCCACATCGATCACACAATACTGCCCAGTCTGATCCAGCTGCCTTTTATTGTCGTAGGTCGCTTGATTGAAGTGGGTGAAGATATGCCGCCCGTCTGGGGTCAACACGGCGTGACCGCCGAATCCATAGCCAGCCGGCGCTTTGATGTCAGCGATGGGCCGATAAGACTGATCCAGAAAGAGACAAGCCACATCGTCATCGCCATAGGGTACCGCTAAATAACCGCCTTCATTTAGGCTCACCAATGAGTGTCCGAAACGATGATCCGGTAAATCAAAGTAATTTACGCCACCTGAAGCAAGGTCAAGTTCAACAATTTTTGAGAGCTCCGTTGAGCCATCAGCGGGATCTAAAGTAGAGACACCCAATATCTTTCCGGCAAGGGGCTTCATATTCGCTAAGGCTTTCGTTGCCAGAAGCGAGGAGCTTGCCACAATTACAGATGCGGTTAAAAAATGTCGCCGGGTAATGTTGAGTGCCATACGTTCATTGTCCGTTTATGTGGGCGCTAAGCCCAGTCATTTTGTCGACCGTTTCTACCCCTTCTTCAGAATAAGATTTACAGGCCGAGATGTTGGATAATAGGTCTCTAACTGCTTAAATCGATCCCATGATTTTTAGACAACTCTTTGATTCCACCTCATCGACCTATACCTATGTTCTAGGCTGCGAGGCTTCTTTTGATGCGATTATTATTGACCCGGTGTATGAACAAAATGCACGCGACAATGCACTACTGCGAGAACTCGGTCTTCGAATCAAGTACACCTTTGACACTCATGTGCATGCGGATCATGTGACAGGTGCATGGCTGATGAAGCGGGCTCACGATGCGCAAGTCGTTTTGTCAGGGCAATATAGTGCTGCCAATGTGGATATTAAACTCATCGATGGCATGGTCTTCACCTTCGGCGACTGCTCAATCAAAGCGATGGCGACACCGGGGCACACTTCGGGGTGTTTTACTTTCGTCACCAATGACAGGGCCATGGCATTTACCGGGGATTGTCTTCTGATTCGCGGCGCTGGCCGAACAGATTTTCAAGCCGGCAACGTCGATACGATGTGGCAAAGCATTCAGACCCGAATATTCACGTTACCCGATGACTGCCTGCTGTATCCCGGTCACGACTATATGGGCCGCACTGTATCGACAGTAGCGGAAGAGAAGCGCTTTAATCCCAGAATCGGCGGCGACGCAAGAAAAGAGGATTTCGCCGGCTATATGGACAACCTGAACCTGCCTCATCCAAAACAGCTCGACATCGCCGTTCCAGCAAATCTTAAATGCGGACAACCCGACAATGACGATCAATCTAAACCTACCTGGGGGCCCATCACAGTGACATTCGCCGGAATTCCCGAAGTTGAGCCCGATTGGGTCGCAAGACACATTGATGACTTATTCATATTAGATGTCAGGAGCGAGGCTGAATACCACGGCGATCTGGGGCATCTTCATGGTTCAACCCTGATTCCTCTGAACGAACTACGGGATCGCATCCTTGAAGTTCCACTAGACAAACCCGTAGTCGCCATTTGCCAATCAGGCAAGCGTTCGGGTATGGCGACTCAAATTCTGATGGCGGCCGGGATAACCGATGTGGCCAATATTCCGGGTGGACTCATCAACTGGTCAAGACTCGCATTACCCGGCATCTCCGAATCGTGAACGATCTTCATGGGCTCACCGTCGTTTCGCTGGAACAAGCCGTTGCAGCACCCTATGTGTCTGGTCGACTCGCCGAAGCCGGCGCCAGAGTCATCAAAATCGAACGCGAGGAAGGTGATTTCGCACGCGGCTATGACAATCTTGTGTTGGACCAGAGCGCTTATTTCGTCTGGCTGAATGCCGGCAAAGAAAGCGTCACGCTGAACCTAAAAGAAACTGGAGACGCAGCACTTTTCAAGTCGATGCTCGCTGCGGCAGATGTTTTCATACAAAATCTCGCACCGGGCGCACTGGAGAGGCTCGGGTTCTCATCAAAATCACTCATCGACGCTTTCCCGTCCCTGATCATCTGTTCCATTAGTGGCTACGGCGAAGAGGGCCCCTACCGCGACCAAAAAGCTTACGACCTACTCATTCAGGCTGAGACGGGATTGTGTTCTATCACCGGCATTCAGGAAGAGCTGACAAGAGTCGGTGTTTCCGTATCCGATATCTCCGCTGGCATGACGGCTTACCAGGAAATTCTCCAGGCGTTGTTTGCCCGCGAACGAGATCCGGTTCGCGCTGGTAGAGTCATAAATGTGTCACTTTTCCACGCTACTGCAGATTGGATGAATGTGCCCTACCTGCAGCACCGCTACGGTGGTTTCACACCGCCGAACCTCGGCCTAAAACATCCCTCCATCGCGCCCTATGGCGCATTTACCTGCGGAGACCTCAAACAAATTCTGTTCAGTATCCAGAATGAACGGGAATGGGCGGATCTTTGCCAATTTGTACTGGGGGACATGGCTCTGGCAACGGACGAAAGATTCATTAACAACACACAGAGACTCGCTTACCGAGAGCCTCTGGAAGCCATCATCAACGATGTATTTGGACAAGAGAATCGTGAGGAGATTGTGAGAAAGCTTCACTCGGCCAAAATCGCCTATGGACGCGTGAGTGATCTGGATGATCTCGTCTCACATCCACAAAATCGCTACCGGGAGATCGAGACGGCCAACGGTCCCGTCAAAGCCTTGGGCCGAGGCGCCAGGGTCGAAGGAAAAGTGGACAGACCCTTGAGTGTGCCGTCCATTGGCGAAGATAACAAAAAAATACGAAAAGAATTTGAGAAATAGTCACCAATTGATTTGCAATCCCGCAACGGACGGACTAAAAATTCATCAATTTTCTTGAGGAGGTTAAATCCATGGATATCTCAACGATAGTGGTTCTCGTGGTTATTGCCGTTTTTGGTATGTGGGCTGTTGCGATCTACAACCAACTGGTGGCACTCAAAAACCGATACAAAAATGCCTTTGCTCAAATCGAAGTTCAATTGAAACGGCGCTATGACCTGATCCCAAACCTGGTTGAAACCGCAAAGGGCTACATGGCACACGAGCGCGAAACACTTGAAGCGGTGACCCAGGCTAGAGATGCAGCGGCCTCCGTCCTGGCCAATGCTGCGAAAGACCCTGGTAACGCAGACATCATGCGGAACCTTGCCACCCAGGAAGGTGTGCTACAAGGTGCCATGGGGAAAATGAGCATCGTGGTTGAAGCCTATCCCGATCTCAAGGCCAACGAGAACATGATGCAGCTGACCGAGGAGCTTACGAGCACCGAAAACAAAATATCCTTTGCCCGTCAGGCTTTTAACGATCAGGTCATGAGCTACAACACTTATCGACAGTCCTTTCCGCAGGTCGCCATTGCCGGTACGTTCGGCCACGGAAACGACGCAGCATTGTTGGAGTTCGCTGACACTGAAGCGATACAGGCCGCACCATCGGTGACATTCTAGAACAACCGACGTTGAGCTAACCTACGATGGATTTTTTCGAATCCCAGAGTCTAGCGCGCCGTAAGACCCGGCTCCTGCTATTCCTCTTTATACTGGCAGTACTATCACTCGTCCTACTGACGAACCTTTTGGTCTATGTCTTCATCAATTTTCAAGACACAGCCAGTGTGATCACAGGACGAAGTTATTACACTTGGGAAACCTTCGCTGGCATTTCGTTCGCAGTGGTAGTGCTCGTCTTTTTTGCCAGCATGTTTCGTCTGCTGGCATTACGAAAAGGCGGCAGTGCGATTGCTGAACTCATGGACGGCGAACTCATTGTCAGCGCAAATGGGGATCTTAATCGACAGAAACTATTAAACGTCGTTGAAGAAATGGCCATCGCATCGGGGACCCCT
>JBLIIB010000149.1:0-10057 GCA_047634795.1 Candidatus Azotimanducaceae bacterium
GATCATTGAGCGAGACAATCCCATTATTCAAACCATCCTGCGCTACACCGCGCCTAAGTCTGACAAACGCAACGATCTGCAGATCGAACAAATCAGTTTTGCGGGTAAAGCCGGCGGCCCGCCAATGTTAAGCATCGCGGCCGTATTGGAATATCAATACGGCCGAGGCGAAATTCGATTAAGAAGTGCCGATCCACTGGATCACCCCATCATCGATAATCGCTTTTGCGAGGACGCACGTGATTCGTCGCGCCTCGCGGCTTGTATGAAAGACACCCTCGTATTTGCGCGCACCGGCGCGCTCAAAAACATGATTAAATCCATCAACTTTCCCGATCCTGCACGTGGATCAGATCTTGAGACACTGGAACAACTCTGTCAGAAATTTTCCGGTAGCGGTTATCACCCTTGTGGCACCATCAAGATGGGCGATGCCAAAGACGAAACAGCGGTAGTTGATCCGCTTGGCCGCGCTCATCGACTGGAAAACCTGGTAGTCGCTGATGCTTCCATCATGCCTTTTGTACCCCGTGCCAACACTAACCTCACGGCGATCATGATTGGCGAAAAGATTGGCGAAGCCATTCGACAAGATCCCGGCAGCTATCGCTGGTAATCGCCTGCGACAAAAAACCTTCGAACACGGAGCAGAGATGAACGACATCACCATCAGAAACGTCAACATTCTGGACGGCCACGGCGGCGCTGCCTTTGTGGGCGACGTGGGTATTGAAGGCGGCCGCATTACAGAAGTCGGTGAAGCCGGCGCGGGCCTTGAGGAAATTGATGGCGCCGGGCAGACCCTTGCACCTGGATTGATTGATACACACTCTCATGACGACGGCGCCTTTTTTAGACACCCCGGTATGGAGTTTAAACTGGCGCAGGGCGTGACAACCGTGGTTGCCGGCAACTGCGGTTTCAGTGCAATCCCCATCGACGATTCAATGGATCCGGGTCGTGCCAGCGGTGGCATACTTGCAGGGTTGCCTGCATCCTTTTCTGATCTGGACGGTTACTTCGCTGCTGCCATGGAGCAACAGCCCGGCATCAACAACATGATGCTCGTCGGCCACAATACGGTTCGCACCCTGGTCATGGGTATGGAAAAGCGCGCACCCACCGAATCGGAATTGGCACAAATGCGTGATCACGTACACAGGGCCTTAGAACAAGGCGCCTGCGGCTTCTCTACCGGTTTGATTTATCGCCCCGGTCGCTGGAGCGCAACACCAGAAGTCATTGAGCTCGCGAGAGCCGCAGAGTCCTTTGACGCGCTTTACACCACGCACATGCGCAACGAAGGTGACCATCTGCTGGATGCTGTCGATGAGGCATTAACCATTGGCCGCGAAAGTAATGTGCACCTGCATATCTCGCATCATAAATCCGCCGGACCCGCTAACTGGGGAAAGGTCGGTGAGTCACTAGAGAAAGTAGACAATGCGATCAGAGCGGGTCAGCGCGTCACTTTGGATGTGTATCCATACACTGCTGGTAGCGGCCGTATGATTGAGTATTTTGATCTGAACAATATCAATCGCGAATTGGCTGAAGTTATTCGCATCGCCAGTTGCCCGGCGTTCCGGGAATACGAAGGCAAAATGCTCAAAGACATCGCAGAGTCCGAAGCTCGCGATCTCATAGAGCTAACTCACACCATACTCACCGCACCGAAGGGCGATCGAACCATCTGCATTCAGTTCATTATTGATGAAAAAGACGTTGCGACCAATCTTGCGCATAAAGACATGATGGTTGGATCAGACGGCATTCCCGACCTAAAAGGCAAACCGCACCCGAGGCTCTTTGGAACATTTCCAAGGATTCTCGCCAAGTACGTGAGAGACGAAGGCATCTTAAGTTTGCCGGAAGCCATTCGCCGCATGACGTCCTTGCCCGCAGGAGTCTTTGGCATGACCGATCGCGGGCAGGTCAAACCCGGATGCTGGGCAGATCTTATGATGTTTAACCCCGATACCGTTCAGGATCTGGCCACCTATGACGATCCTAAAATAGAACCCGCCGGTATATCGCTCGTGGTCGTCAACGGAAAAATTGGTTTGCAAAACGGCGAACATCAGATGGCGGGCTCTGGCAAGATGCTCCGCTATCGCCGCAACGCATACAAGGAATAACCATGCCGGATCATTTTGTCACAGCAATGCTCGGCGGAATTTGTCTTGGTCTCGCATCTGTATTGATGATGCTCGCATTAGGCCGAATCGCAGGTATTAGCGGTATTGCCTGGCAGGCCATTAGATCTCCAGTCTCAAACGCCTGGGCTATTGTGTTTGTTATTGGCCTGGTCATTGGCGCTGACCTCTATCATTCAATCTTCGGACAAGCGATTCCATCATTCGATACCCCTTTACCTTTACTCATGGCAGGTGGGTTCATCGTAGGCTTTGGCACAAAGCTCGGTAGCGGCTGCACCAACGGTCACGGGATCTGCGGCATCGGGCGGCTTTCAATACGATCAGTGGTAGCCACCGCGACGTTCATGACATTTGGGTTTATCACGGTTTATGTGACGCGACATGTCATCAATACGGGAGATACTCAATGAATCTCATCGTTGCACTAGCCTGCGGCTGCTTGTTTGGCTTTGGACTCTCGCTTTCGGGAATGACGGATGTTGAAAGAGTCACCGGGTTTCTTGATCTTGCCGGTGACTGGGACCCTACACTCGCTTTTGTGATGGGCGGCGGCCTTTTGATCAGCCTGCCGTTCTTTCAGTTTGGATTGAAGCGGTTTGCCTCGCCTTTATTAGCCACAGAGTTCCGATTACCCAATCGGCAGGATATTGATTTTCGTTTGTTGGCGGGTGCGATGTGTTTCGGCATTGGCTGGGGTTTGGTAGGACTATGTCCCGGCCCCGCGATCGCATCGCTGGCGTATATGAACCCTGATATCGCGTGGTTTGGGCTCGCCATGTTGCTTGGCATGTTGGCGGTTGAGATTATCGACAAACTTCGCGAATCGCGCGGCGATCCAAAGGATCAAAAGGCGGGTTTAGCGGGCTAAACGATAAAAGTCAGGTACCGTCAGGATGGACATGCACTTTTGCGAGCTCACCTGTGTGAGACATTTACACCATTTGTTTACGGTGATGGCTTACAGGTTCTGCATCACTCAAGAGTCTATGTCACCCGGTAATCTATAACCTACTGAGCAAACCCCCACTTGACCCGATAGATCTTTGGGAGCCGCTTCCAAAGGCGATGGCGAACAGAGTTTCAGATGCTTCCAACAACGGCTTATCGCACAGTGCCAGCCGTATCTTTTGCCTTTTTTCCATCATTTTCCCCATGACGGTGCACGCTGATTCACCACCTATTCGAATTCACTTTTTAGGTACAGGCGGACCAGAGATCACAAGGGACCGGATGGGTCCATCGACGCTCATTCAAGCGGCTGGTGAAAACTTTCTTTTTGATACGGGCCGGGGAGTGCTAAAGCGCCTCGGTGAAAGCCGACTCAAGATCTCTGCGGTAGAAAAGGTCTTTTTTACTCACCTGCATTCCGATCACATTGAAGGTCTGTCGGCGCTATGGGTGAGCTCATGGTTCATTACTAAACGGAATGAACCCATGCAATTCTGGGGACCACCGGGCACTCAAAAAATGCTGCAAGGCACGGTTGAATTTATGCATCATGACGTTAAGGCTGGCGTCAATTTCGCTGTCAGAGCCCGCGGTGTAGAAATTAAAGTGACGGGGACAACGGAGGATGTAGTCTATCAATCCAACGGTGTAAAAATTTCTACGATGACAGCTGAGCGCGGTGATGGTTTGCAGCTACGCGGGTGTACTTCTTTTTTAAGCAAGGTGTCGCGGAATCTGCGAAAAACCAGGAACTTCAACTGCAGGCTTTAAACACTGGTGCTGTACTGCCATCTCGTCTAGTAAACACGCTTATTTGCACCCGGTTTAAAACCGGCACCCTTAGGTTGCTTTGGCGCAGGCTCGGTAAACTCATACTCGCCGGCGAAGGCAGAAGTATCGCCCCCCGGTGCCCACCAAACCCAAATCGCTTTCACCAACTGGTCCGTTGGATTCACCATCTTGTGAATCGCACCCGGCTTTGAATAGATTGTCATGCCCGCAGTGACTTCACGGGTTTCATCGCCGACGGTCCAAAGTGCACGACCCTCAGTGATGAAATAGATTTCTGGGACTTCGTGACGGTGGCTGTGATAGATCGCCAGTGGCGCCAATTCCCATACGCCGAACTGAATATCAGATTGATCAATCTGACCGCCTTCAATACCGCCAACTAAGGTTTTCCAGCGAGAGGCATCAAACTCATTCACCTTCCAGGGAATATCAGCGGCATCAAGAAAGGGCCCCGGTATTGTGGGCCTGGCATCCGCCTTGAGTTCATCGGATGCCGCAGCATGCGGAAAGCATAAAAGGGCCATCGTAGTAAACAGTAACGAACTAAAAGCGGAGGTTCTCACCGGACTAAATTCTAAGCGCAGCGTCTAATTCGATGACGCGACCACTGAAGTAGTCATTTTCTAAAATGAACTTCGCCGCGTGGGCCACTTCTTCGGGTTCACCGAGTCGCTTCAACGGAATGCCTGACGCCATCTTCTCAAGTGCTTCAGGCTTCATGCTGGCAACCATTTCAGTGCCAATGAATCCGGGTGCAATCGCTGCTGCACGGATGCCGTAGCGTGCGAGTTCTTTAGCCCATACGGTTGCCATCGCGGCCACACCGGCTTTCGCAGCAGAATAATTCGTCTGACCCATGTTACCGGACTTGGAAATGCTGGAAATATTGATGATGCAGCCTTTCACTTCCTTGTTAATCATTCGAGTCGCCGCTTCCCGGCCACAAAGGAACACACCGGTCAGATTCACATCGATTACAGCCTGCCATTCTGCCAGTGACATGCGCTTACTAATCTCGCCGTCTTTCACCTTGATCAGGAGGCCATCGCGCAGAATACCCGCGTTGTTGATCAATCCGTGAACTTCGCCGAAGTCTGCTTCAATCGCATCAAACGCGGCTGTCACGTCATCTTCTTTTGCCACATTGGCCATGTAAGACCGAGCATCGCCACCGGCTTCTTTGCAAAGCTTTACCGCTTCCGCGAGTGGTTCTTCATTCAGGTCGATAAGGGCAAGGTTCGCTCCTGCTTTGGCAAATTCGATTGCCATCGCACGGCCCAAACCCTGGCCGCCGCCGGTAATTACAATTGTCTTGTTTTTTATATCCATTGAAAAAGTTCCTGTCTGCCGCAAAAGATTCGACGCGCATCATACCGCCTTGCGAGAAAGGGTGCATAGCTCCTTGCGAATCGCGGACGCAAGGCAGGTTTCTCTTTCGGAAATATTGCCCCAAAATGGGGCGATTCGCGAACGCCAATCCCTTTTGATGCGCATCTTTCTATCATCGACTCATCATTTCGAATCTTAATCCCACCATCACACGGCCTTAAACCGTTGATATGACAATGCCCCGGTCTGAAACAGGCGCAGTTGGCACAGCGTTTGCACTTTCTCTGTCAATACAAAAATACTGTCACTGCACAAGCAACGACCTAAACAACGAGCCAAAAAAATTTATAAAGGTGACCCAGCCCTCTGATCTACAGGGTCACATTTGCGAGACAAAAGGAGCCTGACATGTCAGCAACCGCTACTGGAACTTATAAGAAGGAATCCCGCTCTGCCGAAACAACGCCGGAATATGGCGGACCTCACAAATGGCAGGTTCAGTTTTGGGCAAAAATGATCCGCTCTGTACTCAGGCGTCGTGAATATTTCCGCTGGACTGACAAACACTGCACTTCGGTTTCCATCAAGGGGACAGAGCATTTTGACAAGATAGACGGCCCTTTCATTCTTATCCCGAATCACCAGAGCCACATGGACACGCCGGTTCTTATGTCCGCGCTTCCGAAGAGGATACAAAACAACATCTACTTTGGCGCAGCAGCCGACCGATGGTTTGTGAAGGGCAAGAAAAAGCTGATTTTGCAGCCCTGGTACCAGTCACTGGGTCTCGGTACCTTCCCCATTATGCGCGGCGGTGGCTCCAAGACATTGGATTACGCAAAGTGGTTGCTTGATCAAAACTGCAATCTTTGTATTTTCCCTGAGGGTACGCGAGCAACCAGCAATGAATTGGGTCAATTTCGACACGGCGTGAGTCTGCTAGCGACAGGAAAGCAGGTTGTGATCATACCAGTCGTCATGAAAGGTCTTCGAGAGCTCAGACCCAAAGGCGCCCGTGAGGTTACACCCGGACCGGTCAGCGTGACTTTCCTTGAGCCCATCAAACCAGAGGTGGGTGCCAATATTGAAGACACAACAAAAAGATGCTGGGAAGCCATGAATCGCGAGTTCTTTAAGGCCTTGCCATTTAGTGAACGCCAGAAGACCGAAACACCAATCCAAGACGCTCAACATGAAAACACAGGAGCCAGCAAAGCAGCATAAATACTGGGTTTCAGCGAAACCTAGGTGCTTTTTCCCTCTGTTGCCGAGATGATCGGTAGCCCTTCGGGTCCCCGCCAGGGGACCCTTTCTTTACCACCCCCGCAATGAATCACATTGATAATGCTTGATCAGATGGTCCAAGGGCTTTTCTTTTTGGGTCGGTTCTGCATACACTGTAGTTAACTACAAAAGAATTAAAGGGCTCTATCCCATGCTCAGAGACGTCCATAAACAACGTTTACACACGATTGACGATATGCGCGAAGACATCCTGAAAGCCGGTGACGAAGCGCAGGAACTCAAGAAACTACCCACCTGGATTGTCGACAAACTGGTTGATGAAGGATTCTTCCGATTTGCACTGCCGTCAGAACTCGGCGGTGACAATGCCAGCTCCATGGAAACCATCGAAGTGCTGGAACATTTGGCTTCTGTTGATGCGTCTGTTTCCTGGAACGTGATGCTAGGTTCTGAAATCAATGCGATGGCAGCCGGCGGCATGGACCCCGTGCTCGCCAAAGAAATTTATGTGGATAACCCCGGCACCGTTATGTGCGGCGGCGGCGGCCCAGGAAGTACGCCCCCGCGTGCCGAACGCCAGCCAGACGGCAGCGTAAAAGTCTGGGGTCAGACGACATTTATCTCTGGTTGCCACAACGCTGATTACTGCTTCATGGGCGCGCCATTGATGAAAGGCGACGACATTGAATTAGACGACAACGGCAACCCCATTTTCAAACTCTGGATGATGCACAAAGACCAATACGAAATTCAAAGAACATGGGACGTCGCAGGTCTGCGCGGATCGGGTTCAGATGATGTGATAGCCGATGGCGCGATAGTGCCTGAAAAGCACATTGGAATTGATCTCTTTGTCACGCCGGCACACTACGAAAACCCTGTTTATCGCATGCCGATACCGCTGCGACTCGCTTATAACAAGTCCGCGATTGCACTAGGCATTGCCAAAGGTGCACTTGAAGTCTTTGCAGACATTGCTCAAAACAAGATTCCCATGTTGTCTTCAAAATCACTGGCTGGCCGCCCCATTGCTCAGTATCGAATGGGCGAAGCGGAAGCGATGTATCGAGCGTCTCGAGCCTGGTTGATGCAGTGCATGGAAGCTGTCGAAGACGAACTCCGTGAAGGCGCTGAATTTCCAAGTGCTAAAACGACGCAGGACGCGCGACTCGCTTGTGTTCATGCCTCTAACGAGTGCATGAAAGTGGTTGATCTGCTGCACAACACAGCGGGTACCACCGGGATGCGCATGTACAGTCCGCTTGAGCGCAAACTTCGTGATTCACACGGCGCAGCAACTCATCGCTGGGTAGCTCACCCTTTGTATCAAGATCTGGGCGCAATCCTGCTGGGTAACGAAGCTGATCCAGAATTTGCTGGTGGCAACGGCGCTCCACGCCCTAAGTAAATTGTAAGACTTTTTGTGATCAGCGGCCCGCTTAACGTGCGGTCGCTGATCACAGACTTGCCGCCCTGTCTCTTACCACGAGGACTTTCCCCAGGCCTTCCTAGAGCAGGCCTTCCTAGAGCAACACTTCTTTTCTCAACTCTTCTTTTCCAAGCATTCCCCCCTACCTGGATTTTCAAACACTGCTACTTTAAACACCGCTTTTTTAAGTCATGACACTCTACGTGCTGTCTCTTACCAGAATATCGCCTCCTGCACGCTTTCTTTTCGTATCCGTTCTTTTTGCACCACCCAACGAACTCTGTGAACCTGAGCCTCCGAAGTTTTCAGCACATTTTCCACCATAGAGATCTCTCAATTGACTAAAGTTGCGTCGTTTATTTCTCTGGCGCTGCAACCACTGGCACAACTGGCGCGTCTGCGATCGAAGGTGCTGTTACCGCAGGCGCTAAGGTTCTGGACGCCAGGATCAACGGCAAAGACATCGTCCCGGGTCGTGGGCAGAATGACGAACCTGCTACCCGCCCTAACGAATGTGACGCCGTTATCTTTGGCCCTTTCGCGTAGTTAAGTTCTGTTTCAAGGCAACCGAAATCGTTCTTTGACGCCATGGCACCACGTTAGTTCACGCAAAAATAGCGCAACAAGACTGCCGGTCGATTTACCGCGTCGTCGCTTACTGCGGGCGAAAAGGCTCGCGCATTCACAGTGATCTCAGCTTTCGCCATGCAGGTGGGCATGATTTAGGTGGGTGCAGGTGCTGGTTTCCAAGAGAACCTGAACACCAATGGTTTTTATTTTGGCCCTGGTGCTAGAGCTTCAAACCCTGAGCAGTTAGCCGAAAGCGGTCTTACGACGGCAAAGCATCTTACCACCCATCGCTAACGAGATTGCTGCAAAACTCGCCTAAGAGGCTTCTACCGCAGCCAGAATCATCAAACAAGCCTGTGCTGAGATTTTAGAGATTGACAGCCTATCGAACCCCGCAACGCTAGGCGTGTGGATATGACCCGCGGGAATATCCATACCCGCGCGGCGAATCGTATTTAGGGCGCGATAGGAAATTTCATTTGACAGATATCCGCCGCCGCTACCAAAGACCGCAGTCTGGTCCGTCAACCGGGCAAGCGAATCACACTCTATTGCGCCGGCTTGCAGGGTCGTGATCGTCCGATTGTCATTCACCGGGTAGGCACCATCAACTCCCCGCATCATTGAAACCGGAAGTGAAAATTCCACAAACTCTGGCCCGACCAATCCCGATGGCACTATGGGTGCCTCCGGCGAACCGCCACCCAATCGGTTGAGATTATCCGGTGTTGTAACACTTCGTCTCAAACCAGGAAATCGCTCTAGGTCAAAACCCTGACGCCCCATCGAAACCGTAATGACCATAGAGAGCTCATCGAGTAACGGCGTCAGCATCCGCTCCACTAGATGATGATCAAAATCGGCATATCGCACCGGGAAGATCGCGGTACGAATATCAACGCCCGCTGCGAGTTGCTTGTCTCTACCCTGATGAAGCTGAAACACCGCTGCACCTGAAGGGTTCGACTGGTGAATGTGTGTCTCCAGATGAAAGGGGTCAAATCCCGTGACCAGAACCTTCCGGCGTGCATCGGGGTCAAATTCAAGATCAAACAGACCGCGACTCCCGGCCTCAAATGCCGCGATGTCAGCAGGTTTGGTCCCACGCTGGTGAAGCGCACTTAGCGCGGCAAGCCTTCGCCAATAAAGTCTGCGGTCATCGGGTCGCTCAATCGAAGTCTCGTCATGCCAGAGGTTGCGCCCCCAGGCTTTGGTGTCGATACCTGCCGGAACGGGCGGCACCCATTGCACCTTTGAGAGCAGATCACCCAGGGCTTCTCGCGCCTGCGCTAATCGTGACAGTTCGACCGAAATATCAATAGCCGTTGTTAGCGGCACGTTACCTTCATTCATGGCGATAACTTACACTATGCCTGCGGGTCGTCACTAATGTCTGACCCAACGCTATGGGAACAGGACAACAGCAATGATCACATTCGGTACCCTCGGCGCGGCGAGAATTACTCCAAGCGCGCTCATCTACCCGGCCATGAACGAACCTCGCGCCAGAATCAGTGTTATCGCGGCGCGAGATCGTCAGCGTGCCGAGGCGTTTGCCAATGCGCACCATATTAGAACTGTCTGC
>JBLIIB010000150.1:0-9986 GCA_047634795.1 Candidatus Azotimanducaceae bacterium
CTGCATGTGGAGAACGTTGTCGTAGAAGGTAGCGCCGGCCTGACGCTTGCTCATCTTTTTATCAAAGTCAGATGAAGGGCTTGCGCCGCCGAAAGCGCTGAGATCCAGCCCTGCTGAAAAATGAGGGCCGGTTGATGACAGTACAATGACTCTCGCTTTACTACCCTTATCGATATCGTTAATGATTTCTGGCAACTCCCGCCAAAAGTCCGGGTTCATAGAGTTACGTTTTTCCGGACGGTTGAGCACAACATGGGCAATATTATTTTCTATAGAAACCGAGAAACACTGATAGGACATTGTTGCATCTAATTTAAAATTGAAGAGCCGTTAATTGTAATAGGGCGCAGTCGAAGATCAATGACAGATTTGTAAGGATCAAATGCTGACTTTTCGGGGTTAATTTCAAAAAATCCTGCGTTGGGCATCACAAGGCCGCTAGAAAAGTGTCGGATGCAGTAATGCGGCGAGCACTTCGAGGCTTTCCACCAACCGTGGGCCGGGGCGACTAAAGTAGCCGTTGCCGTCCAGGATATGGACACGATTGTTTTTTACCGCGTTTAGGCTGTCATAGTCGATTCTTGCCTTCAGATGCTCAAGGTCGCTGGCAGAGCGCACCTCATCAAAGCCGCACAACGCGACAATCAACACATCAGGGTCTGCATCAATAAGGGTTTGATCAATGAGTGTTTGTGACGGTTGGTGCTTGTTGCCAAAGCTATCTATTCCACCGGCGTATTCGATGATTTCCGGTGTCCAGTGGCCCGCGTTAAAAAGTGGATCTATCCATTCCAAAAACCCCACTGTGGGGCGTGCTTCATAGGTGATTTGGTCGGTGATGTCTCTGATCTGTCGGACTCGTTTTTCCAGCGCGGACCGATATTCCGCTGCGCGATCTTCACACCCCGCGCTTCGACCGACCAGGGAGATCGTTTCGAATACTTCGTTAAGGGTCATTGGTTCAAGATTGATTAGTGTTGGGTTGCCCGGAATGTCTTTAAGCACTGACTGCAACTCGTCTTCGGATACAGCGCAGACTTCACACAGCGCTTGTGTCACGAGCAAATCCGGCTTCAATGCTGCTAATAGGGTGGCGTCAATACTATAGAGTGCGTCGTTTGTCGTGAGATGCTCTCGAACCTGCCGGTCAATATCAATGCTCGATGCACGGTGGTCGATGCGGCTGCTGGTGACATGAGGAAGCGTCTCCACCCCGGCGGGGTAGTCGCATTCGTGAGTCACACCGACTAATTTGTCCCTGAGGCCCAACTCGCACACAATTTCTGTGGCGCTTGGGAGTAGTGTGACGATTCTCTCTGGAGCCGATTTCATAAAGAAGTTTCCTTGTTAGAAGCCGGTGACTAAGAAGTGGGCGGCTATTGAAGCGTTACCATATCAAAGAATTAATCGACTACAAAAACTGACTTGGATCGGAATGCGCATTGTGAGGCGCGATTGCATACAATCTTCGCAGTCATTTTTGCTGGGTTACCCATTGAATTTCGCTCGTTTCTCGTTGCCTACCCTCGCGTTGTTCTGGTCCGGTTTACTGTTCCTTATGCCTTTGCTGTTAGTTCAGGCCCTGTACGTACGAAGATTTGCCGTTCGTCTCCCGGATGGTGCTCCGCCTTCAGAAGGCCGGTGGCGGAAAGGGTGGCGGGTTGAGAAAACGGACATTCAGAGTGCTGCCGCGCAGGTGGACCCGTTGGCGGTTAGGGTGCTTGGCCTCGGAGATTCGGTGATTGTGGTCACCGGGCTTAGTCATATGAGTGAATATATAACAGCTGCAATAGCACGGCGGCTTAGTGAGCAATGTGACGGGATTGTTAAATGGGAGACGTGTGGCGTAAACGGCTACCGAGCAGCCGATCTGGAATCTTTTGCTAAGACGGCGCATGTTAGGGCCGCAGACTTCATCGTGATTTCTATTGGCGTTAATGATGTGACGGGATTGACGAGCCTCGTTAGGTGGCAGAGTAGTATGATTGCCATACTGAGCGACTTGCAGAGAATATGTAGAGGCAAGATTGTATTGATAGGTTTGCCGCCAATGGAAAATTTCACGGCGTTGCCGGCCCCTTTGTCCTGGCTGCTCGGCGTCCGCGCGGCGATGTTGGGAAAGACGCTCCCGCAGTTGGGAGATCTAATGCAAAACGTCGTGTGGATAAACCCTGCCGCCGAAATGGGTGAGGGATTACTGGCAGATGATGGCTACCACCCTAATGAGGTGGCATGTGTTGCGATGGCAGAAAATGTAGCCGAGAGTATCGGTTCAAAGGGAGATACTGCGAATGAAAGCTAGAAGACTGACAGTGGGGGTACTTTATCAGTAGCAATAACGCCAACTATCAGGGTCGGTCCTTGTCTCTCTTGCCGGTTATAGGCTGGATAAGGACTTACGACAGCCAGAGTTTTCGATCTGATGCGGCAGCGTCGCTTGTGGTGTTGTTTATCACTGTGCCGCAGGTCATCGCTTATGCCTTCCTGGCAGGTATGCCCCCGGAGACGGGACTTTATGCTGCGATTATGGCGCTTGGCTGCTATGCGCTGTTTGGCTCATCGCGTGCGCTTGCGGTAGGACCGACTGCTATTGTTGCGATGATGACACTGGAGGCCGCGCGGGTTTACGGCGAGCCTGGCACAGCCGAATTCCAGACAGCGGTGATGCAATTGACGCTGGTTACCGGTGCATTAATGATAGTGCTTCGGGTTGTTAACTTTGGTTCAGTCATTTCTTTTTTAAGTCACGCGGTTGTCACCGGCTTCATTAGCGCAGCGGCTATTTTGATTATTACCAATCAGATTCCTCTTCTGCTGGGTATTTCCGGGTCACCTGATACCAGCATGAAGGGTGTGCTGGCATATCTTGCTGGGCAGGGTTCGAGCATTAATTCGCTGGTGCTAGGGATCTCCAGTTTAGCGGTTGCGGTCCTCTCGTACGCGAAACTCTGGATGAAATCACATCTTCAAAAACTGGGTATCAGCGCAACTGTCTCCGATAGCCTGACGAAAATCGCGCCTATGTATGTTGTTGTGATGGGGGTTTTGATTGTTGGTTGGCTGACACCAGATTTAGCTTCCGGCGTAGCGGTGGTTGGTGAAATACCAAACGCGCTGCCTGCTTTAGGTTTTGCGTTCATGGGTTTGAACACGCTGCAGGAACTTATTCCATCAGCTTTGTTGATCGCGATGGTCGTATTTATGGAGAGCACCAGCATTGGTACGGCTATGGCCAGTAAATCTCGCGAGAAGATTGATGCCAATCAAGAGTTGATAGGTCTTGGTGCTGCGAACCTCGGCTCCTCGTTGGTTGGCGGCTTTCCTGTTGCAGGAAGTTTTGCTCGGTCCATTGTGAATTTCTCAGCCGGCGCGGTAACGCCTCTGGCGTCCCTGATGACCGCGGTGCTCGTTGTGCTGACCCTGTTGTTGTTCGCTGCTGCGTTTCACGATCTACCTAAAGGTGTTTTGTCAGCAATCATTGTTGTGTCAGCGGTACAGCTCATTGACCTGTCCGCCATTGGTAAGATTTTTCGATTTAATGCTGCAGATGCCGTGACCTTTTCGTTTACTTTTCTATCCGTGCTGATACTCGGCGTAGAATCCGGTGTGCTCATTGGTGTGGTGATCTCGTTCGTCTTGTTGATCCGATCCAGCAGCAAACCCCATATCGCTGTAGTTGGCCGAGTAGGGGATTCAGAACACTTCCGCAACGTTGAACGATATGACGTAACCACGTTACCCAATGTGCTAGCGCTCCGGGTGGATGAAAGTATGTACTTCGTCAACACGCGCTACATCGAACGATTCCTCTTCAATGAAATAGCCGACAAGAAAGATATTGACCATGTATTGTTGATTTGCACCTCGACCAACTTCATTGACACTAGCGGCCTTGAGATGCTCGAGACCTTATCCGAGAATTTGATTGCAATTGGTGTCACGCTGCATCTGGCGGAAGTGAAGGGACCGGTTATGGACAAGCTTAAGGAAACCGGGTTTTATAAGAATATGAGTGGTCGGGTGTATTTTACTACTGACCTGGCAATGAAAGACCTAGCAATGAAAGATCTTGCGATGAAGTAGGATCCGATGGAGGACCGGGCGGGTGTCTAGCTGTTATCCGTTGATGCAGAATTTTTTTGATGAAGTTTTTTAATGCATTTTTTGAGTAAATGAAAATTGATCTGTAGGAGAAGGTAATGGCACGGATTAGATTAAAGGAAGATAGCGAACTGGATGAAAATCTTCGGGCGCACGTTCAAAAATTGGAAGCGAGTGGTGCGGACACTTCTAATATCAGGGGCTTCGCGCATCGGCAGGATATGTTCGATAGCTACTTCCAGTTTTACGGTCCAGCAAGAAAGGGGACGACGGTTGAAGAAGAACTGATCGAATTGGTTCGACTCAAAGTTGCGCGGCACAATGACTGCTTCACTTGACTCAATGTACGGCTCCTGCAGGGTGCAGGACACGGTTTAACGGAAGAAAAGATCGCGCAGCTCGATGAAGAAACCAATACCTTTTCGAATCGCGAAAAATTAGCACTGGAATACGCAGATCGCATGGCCCTTGATCATCACAATATGGATGACACGTTTTTTGACCAGCTTCGAAGGGAGTTTGATGACGCACAAATTGTGGAGTTGGGCATGATGATTGGTCAGTTTATTGGGTTTGGTCGATTGCTCATGGTCCTGGACCTCGAACCGAAGTTCTGCGCAGTGGATGGTGATAGTGAGGACAATCGCTCGTTGTGACGCGAGATGATCCGGTAGGGCTGCGCACAGTGAGTCATTCTTCGTGAAAGCCAAGGTGCTTGTGTTTGATCTTGGCGGCGTGCTGATTGAAAACGGCATGTTCACTGAATTGGATAAGCTTCTAGTGGCTGATACCACGAGACTGCATTGAAGGCGCAGTGGTTGGCGAGTTCATCGGTCAGGTCTTTTGAATTAGGTCATTGTTCGCCGGCGCGACTCGGTCGTTCTATTGTCGTCGAATTTGGTCTCTCGGTATCACCCGACTAGTTTCTGACGGCGTTTACTGTTTGGCCCAAGGGCTTTTACGCCGGCGCTGAGACACTGTTGGCGGAACTGCGCAACAATTTTACGATTAGCTGCCTAAGCAACTCAAATGAACTTCATTGGAGTGCCTTGCCCGAGACCGTTTTTGATCATGCCTATCCCTCTCACTGACTGGGAAAGATCAAGCCAGATTTTGATGTTTTTGAATTTGTCACTCGAGATTTGGATTGCGCGCGGGAAGAGATTGTTTTCTTTGATGATTCTGAACCGAACGTCGATGCTGCCAGGCGCTTGGGTTGGAACGCCTGTTTGACTCGCAGTTTTGATGAACTGGCTCAGGCGACAGATCAGTTGGGACTTTAGCTTTAACTTCAGCTTTTGCTTTTGCGAGTGTGGGGGCGAGCGTCGGCTAAATATGTGGTTTTCATTTATCTGTCATGCCACTAGAGGCTAGTTCACGCGTTAGCGTCGCTTCTTCTTGCTGACATTGAGGAGCGTAATAATGCCGAATAAAAGCAGAAATGATGAGCTTGGTGATGGCACTGAGGCGAGTGCAATATCGTCTATGAAGTAGGTGCCGTTGGTTACGCCGCTATGAGCGAGTAAGGACCATGAATAAATGGTTTCTGTGTCAAAAACGCCATTGTTCAACGTGCTGTAGTTAGCGAAAAAGAAATTGTCGAATGATAAATCGACAAGTTTCCAGCCTGCGAGGTCATCAATAAAATCATGCAGCCATAATTCCCCGCCGGTAACGACCGCGTTGGTATCAAGCAGGCTTAGCCTGAATTGATTATCGTTACCTTCACCATAAAACCAAAATTGTACACTCGGTGAGATGCTCCAATCCTGACTACCTGCCCAACTATTGGTCGAAGGTTGTGATAAATGACGCCCCACACCAGCGAACTCGCTGGTGGGTAAATCAAAGCGGAGAACTGGGTCAGCGTCTGACTTGCCTGATATAGAGGTTATTCCAGCGGCGTCCGTTGTTGTCTGAGTGTAGCTAACGCCAGGAACATCCGAAAACGAGTAGTTCAATCCATCAGGCGGCGTGTCAAAGTCTTCGACGATGACCGCATGGGCGAATTGGGAGGTGAATAAAATCGTTAACGTTGCGGCAATCTGGATAGCGGACTGTAGAGATAGGGTTATCGTTCGCACTTTAGCACCTTACTCGATGGTTGGATTTGAAGTTAGAATTTAATGGGAATCTAAATAGATCAGTTGCACATGTCAAATCCCAAAGGCCTTCCGCCTTTTTCAAGTGACTGTGCTCGCTTAGAGGAATCTTTCATTTAAACTTTTTTTTCGATTTTGAGTCTAGGGACGCTCTGATTTATGGGATATTTCCGTTAGGACATCTCAGCCAGGACATCCCAGCCAAGACATCCCAGCCAAGACATCCCAGCCAGGACAAGGCTGCGCGCACGTGATTAGGTGCGGCCGAAGGGGGTGATGGACTAGGCGTCCCCGCATAAATAGACATTAATCAGGGCGTCCCTAGCCATTGCCTTGGGCTACCTGATCGTGTGCGTAGAGGTATTCTTGTGAAAGATCGGCCTGAACAGCTTGGCATCGTTAAGGGCGAAATAGCGGCTACTGAGTCAAACCAGACCAAACGGAATCTGAGATCTTTTTTATAACACCTTCAGAAGTGATCCTTACGTCGTCTTGTTTCTGCGAACACGTCAACAAGGTCGGCGCCGCTGAGATCAAGCGTAGATTGCAGGTCTATGCTCGCGGGTCTAAGAAACGGATTGGTGTCTTTTTCCAATCCAATGGTCGTCGGAACTGTTGGCTGACCTTTTGACCGCAAGACGTCTATTTCTTTTGCTCTTGCCTGCAGTAATTCATTCTGGGGCTCAACCGACAACGCAAACGCGGCATTGGCCTGCGTGTATTCGTGGGCACAGTACACGCCGGTATTGTCCGGTAATGCGATCAGTTTCTGCAGGCTTTCCCACATTTGAGCCGGCGTGCCTTCAAACAATCTGCCGCAACCGAGCGCAAACAGTGCATCGCCACAGAACAGTTTTTCGGCGTCTTCAAAATAGAAGGCGATGTGCCCAATGGTATGGCCGGATACATCAAAGACGTTGACTTTGTGATGGCCAAATTTGAAGGTGTCGCCGTCACCGACCTGCTCGTCGATGCCGGGAATTCGTGCTGCATCATCTCGTGCCCCAACGATAGTGCAACCCCATTGTTTTTTGAGTTCAAGATTGCCGCCGGCGTGATCGAAGTGATGGTGGGTGTTCAGAATGTGGGTGAGCGTCCAGCCTTTCTTTGCCAGCGCCGCGTTGATCGCGCTGACTTCTGGCGTATCTATGGTGGCGGTGACACCTGCTTCGGGATCGTGAATGAGGTACCCGTAGTTGTCGGATAGGCAAGGGAATTGATGAACTTCGAGGGTAGGCATGGTTTTGTCCGGGGGTCAGTTAGTTGGCGTTAACATAAATGATTTGATTTTTGTTCACGATGATCTTGAGGCTGTTTTGGTAGATCGCAAAAAATTCTATGGGCTCGTTGATGATGTCTGAAACTCGTGATTCCTCAGCCAGCGTGGGATACACCATGCCATAGATCGTTCGATCGCGGGTGAAGTGAGCCACCAGGTTTTTGGGTTTGATCGATGTTTGTGTTTTTACTTCCTCGTCGCTTTGCTCCGTTCGAACGTGGATCAATTGACCTTTGTTGATCAGGCGATAGGCGCCAGCACTTGATTCAAAGGGGAAGAACCGGTCTTCGGTTTCATTGAGGAAGTCAGCGACGTTGGGATTACCACCCGCGGAAACGAGGTCTTCGGTGATGAACATGTTGCCGGTGATCGTTTCGTTATCCGTTAGCAGCAGTTCTACGGGTACGGAAATTTTTGGGATTTCATACATGATTAGCGTTCCGAATTGTCTTTGCGAGCGCGATGAATAGTGTTCGCATCAGTACGGAAGTAAAACACCCAATGTTCCTATGATGCAAACCATTAACTATCATGTGAACCATTAACGGGGGGCCAAAATTGGCGCTTTGGATCTTGATAGTTAAAACCTCCGTGGGTGGGATGGTTTTGCTTCCTTAAGAAAACTGAACGTCTGAATCCAGCAGCTTTTCACCTTCAAAAGTGAAGTATCCTCGAACTATTTGCCCCGCCAAAATTTGACTTAGCCAAAGACGATCATCTTCCCACATTTCATCGAATGGCAGGGCATTCAGCGGGAACCAGATGGGAATGGCCTCGTCGGTTTCTGTGGGGGTGCCTTCAAAATCTGTCGCGATGTATACCCAGCCATGAATCCTGGGCATGTCGTCTTCGGCGTGAAAGAAAAGTTCGCCCGCATATTTAACGTTAAGCGGGTTAATCACAAGCTCTTCGTTGGTTTCCCTAATGGCACATTCTTCGGTTGTCTCATTGTCTTCCAGGCGCCCGCCGGGGCCGTTTATTTTGCCAGCACCTAATCCTCTTTTCTTGCGGATGAGCAGCACCTCGTTATTGCGGATAACGAACATGAGTGTGGCGACTTCCTGAGGCTCCCAGGTGTCCCAGTTGATATCATTAACGCGTTGATTACTCATCGGCGAACACACACCTTTCTGACGCCCAATCCCTGAGTTGTTTCATCTTTTCGTCCATAACAATTGAGAGTGGGTTGGTTCCAAAAATAGCTGACTCTAAGGCGGTCATGTTGAGTTCAGCGTCGCTGGCGTCAACGCCATATAGAGCGCTGACAATAACTTGTTCGATTTCCGCGCCTGAGAAACCTTCCGATATGTCGGCAAGTTGGGTTAGGTTGAAGTGCGCTGGATCTTGTAGCCGCGTTTCAAGGTGAATGCGGAAGATGTCTTCCCTGATGGGCTGCTTGGGCAGGTCGACAAAAAAGATTTCGTCGAGCCGGCCTTTCCTGATCAATTCCGGTGGTAGTTGTGAAATGTCATTCGATGTGGCGACGATAAAAGTGCGGGATTTTCGTTCAGCCATCCAGGTCAGCAAAGTACCGAGAATGCGAGAGGAAATGCCTGAATCGTTCTGGCTGGTAGATACTCCTTTTTCGATTTCATCTAGCCACAATACACAGGGCGACATCATGTCAGCGAGTTTGAGTGCCTCGCGCAGGTTTCGTTCCGTTTCGCCGAAAAACTTATTGTACAGAGCGCCAAAATCAAGCCTGAGCAGTGGCAATGACCACATGCCAGCGACGGCTTTCGCTGCGAGGCTTTTCCCCCCGCCCTGGACACCTAGCAACATGATGCCTTTGGGGGCATCCAGGCCTTCCGTATCTGAATCAAGGAAGCTGCCTTCTCTTTTCGCCAGCCATTCTTTGAGTTTAACGAGTCCGCCCACCTCGCCGAAATCTCCGGTGTCGTACTGAAAACTCAACACGCCGTCCATGTCCATGAGTGAGAACTTGGCTTTGTTTAATTCTGGTATGTCGGCGTCATCGATCACACCGTCATCGAAGATCGCGGTCCTCACAAGTTGTCTAGCATCTTGTAGTGGAATGCCCTTCAAGTTGTGAACGAGTTTTTTGAAGGTGTCGGCCGCACTGCGAACAGGTCTGCCGCCCTTGGCTTTTGACCAGTTACTGGCTTCTTCCCGCACCAGATGCATGAGTTGTTCTTCAGTTGGCATAGAAAGCTCGACGCGAGCGGAGTAACGCTTAACTTCGTTCGGCAGATCGATGGCGTGGCTGAGCAGAATGACGGTATGGCCGAGGCTATTGTGTCGCATAGCGATTTCCCGCAATAACCTCACGTTGGTTGGCTCATCTTTTAGATAGGGGTGAAAGTCACACAGGACGTAAATGGCGTGTTGCGCTTCATCTTTGATCGTCCTGAGTACCGCTTCAGGCTCTGTAGTATCGACTGATTCCGGTTTTGCTCCAAAACCAAGGCGGTTCAATCCTTCTGTGATGGACCAGATGAACAGTGGCAAAGTGCGTTTGACGGCTAGCCCTGTGATCAATTCAA
>JBLIIB010000151.1:0-9963 GCA_047634795.1 Candidatus Azotimanducaceae bacterium
ACCATCCGCCTGAATCGTGACGAGTACTCGCCCGGTATGACCACCATCAATCGCCCCGTAGAGTCTACCGCCGAATAGTGCCATTCCAACCGCACCTGCAATGGCTGCCTTGCGTAAGAAATCTCGTCTATTCATCTTCAGTCGTATTCCAAACTCACTCATGCAAGTACTGAAAATCACTTGCGAGATAAGTGATCACAGCCATCCAGGCGTTTTTCATAAAAGTTGGATCTTGACCGCGATTACCCACGGCATCATCACCCTCAAAGTGTTCGGGAAGGTTAAAATTACAGTCCTCAAAGGGATATATGTACGCCCAGTTCCCATGACCTTCACTGTTCATCCAGGCAGTCCGCGATGCTCGCACGTCGACTAACGGTTCATAGGTTGCCGTCACTTCCGGATCATCCGCCGAATGGCGCACACCCCACATCTTGTTATGTAGCTCTGCAATCTTGTCGCGAATCTGCGTCTCACCATTCTCAGGTGTTGCAGTGGGCTCAATATTAGAAAACAACAGCCTCTGATTGTTGGGACGATCAAAGTCCAGCATTACAGCAGGGCACGCCACCTCCAGCGCGTGCTTCTGAACAACATTAGACATGACTGATGTCAGCGCACTACTGCGTTCCACGACACCTTCTGAATCAATACCGCCATAGTAAATACGGTAGGCGTTACCGAACGACGTGTAGTACTGATCAAATTCGTATGGTTCGACGTTATTGTCATAATGCCCCCATCGCTAACCGAAAAGCGCCAATCCTTTAGCTTCTAGTTCCTCCGGGGAGAGCAACCTACGAGTACCCATTTCTACCACATAGTTTTCACGATCAGCCTCACTGACAGCTCGGTCCGCTCTGAACCAGTGGCTCATCATGAGTTCAACCAACATATCCTTGCCACTAAACGCAGATCTACCCTTAATACCTGACGCAAATGACACGCCCAGTTCCTCGATGAACGTGTTTTGTGCTTCAAACGCATCGAGCTGTCTCGTAAACGTCACATCGGTAGAGACTTCAGGCGCTAAAACAGGCAACGCCCCCATCAACACAGGCCACCAGAACTTCACCGCCGCCGCTGCAAAACGAGGATCATCTGCAATTTCTGCTACCATCCACTGCACGGCGTTATCAATTCTGGGGGCAAATCTTCCTTCAAACGAAGGGGCCCGCATATCCCTAAACCAAGTATCACTATGTTGATATTCACTGGGATCAGTATTACCACCTATATTTTCAGGATACTTGCAGGTGTCCGGCAACGAATCCAACCCACCGTAGCTATCTCGATACCACCCTTCATTGCCGTAGTTCTGGAAGGTACCGGCGACCGGATCATGAATGGCATGACAGACCGAACAAGCCGGGTTGTTCATCGTGGGATTATTCGTATCGGCAAGCGCCACGGGGTCAGTCGCTCTCGGCGCTGATTTTTCAATATCGACACCCAGAAAAAATTAATAAGTCCAACGTGCTCGCGCTCTATTTCTATTGGTTTCTGTCGTTGGATAGCGCCCAAAAAACGAGTGGGTATTCAACACGCCAGCGTGCGGATAGTCGATAAAACCGCTACGGGCAGTCACGTTCTTGCCAAACTGCTCTGAGTAGGTTTCTACTGTTTGATCATCGATAACAATTTGTCCTCGGTTCTTGCCGGGCTTAAACAGGGAAGCAGGATCGTCATCGTTAAAACTCAAACCAGCGTTGAGGTAAATGTTGGTCTGCTTATTGATCATCACGTAATCAGCAGTCACCACTTCCTGATAATTGCGATCGTTCTCAACAATATAAGCGATCAGCTCAACCGGCGCCCTCACCAGCCCACAATACCAATGGGATTGAGCGACATCTTCGAATTGTTCTCCGTTGGCAGCAAGCCGTTTTTCGTATCGATCATTCGCGGCGACCGGGAAGAAACTAAAATTTTGATCCCCTGCATCAAAAAATCCCAAATTGGCGTCAGTCAGCAAACGGTCGTTAGCGCCACGGGCCAAAAAATCGTGAAAGGCATCTTCTGCAATCAAGCCTATGAGCTCATCTCTCAAAGCACTTTCACCGCCGGCTTCTACGGAAGCCACAGCACCAGCCGATGGGGGCGCACCGGTCATGATCACAGAGGCGCGACGCAGGGTTTGCGCCGGTGTGTAAATTGTGACGCCATCCAAAGACGAACCTAACGAAGAGCTCACCTCTGTTTGCACACCCAGCAAATCAAGAAAAGAACCGAGGTTTTGGAATTCTGTCGAACCCGATGACAGTTGGGCACCGCCACCGTGATTCACACCCCGTGCTTTATCTAATATCGTTTGCGCTCGCGTAGGATCTTCTTGGACATACGCCTCAATCAGCGAAAAGTTTAATCCCTGATAATCCGCGACACTACTGCTGGCATAAATTAAAAGTGTCCCACCCGCTAAACCCCCGTCTTTATGACAGGCGATACATTTCTGCTGAATGATGGGTTCTGAAATATCTTCCTCAAAAAAACGCTTGAGTGGTGATCGGATTTTCATTTTTCTCGTAACACGAAAAGTTGAAAAAGGTTTCGCCGTTAACAAAATTGAGGTTGAGCAATTTGAGGTTTTCATCGCTTGTGTCGACCTCGAGACTGGCGATCCCATTCCATTGCTTACCAATAAGATCAGACAGTTTGCTGCGATTTAGCCAAATCGCCTCATTCGGCGACAACCCCTCAAGAAACGTCACGTTATTGCTACTAGTAGGGGATCCGTCCGCAGATTTCACCCGGCCCGTGATGTTGCTGATCGTCGACGTACCGGTATTAATGAATCGAACAAATGTATTGTTGGGAGAATCAAATCCCTCCAAATTGTGAACCGCTCCCCGCCGAACACAATTGGTGTTGGAAACTAACCCACTTGGGCTGGTGAGTTTAGTCATCAACTCAAAACCTTAAGGCCCGTGAACCACCAGCATTGCTGGTCCCGACCAGGGAGAGGTAGAAAAAATGGTTTCCAGATCACTCGCAGTAAGAACGACCCTAGCCTGAGAACTTAAACTCCCGGTATGCAATGGTTGACTGGCAGCTCCCAATCTTTCGCCATCAGCGTTATATAAAGTACCCGTGAATGACTGTGCAACGCTGGATGAGGTAATAAGATGCAACAAAGTGACGTTTTCACTCTCGGAGTTTGTCATCAAATAGACCCGACCTTCTGCAAAACCGTAGCTGCTGATCAGGACTCAGCAGGCAATCAATAGCCTACCAACAAATTTAAATATCACTTCTAATGACCTCAAGTGGGAACTATGTGCAACGGTGTGAACAGTTCGCCCATGAAACGCGGATTTCACCTTTACTATTCGTGAGCTGCTGCGAAAACCGTTTATCTCTCACCGTGCACGACAGCTTTTTTAAACAGCTGGCGAAATACAGCTGAATTAGTTTTCGGGCGCCAAGTCAACCAAGAACAGTATTTACGCAAAGTTCAAGCCAACACCCATAATTGCCCACAAAACAACGACTTAGTATTAGCATGGCATTAACATGGTATTAGCATAGTACTAGCAAAGGGTGGAGTGTAAAAAAAACGAAGGTGTTCTCAAGATGAGTAGCTAACCTCACCGTGCAGGCTCGTGCCTTCTAGTAAAAGATAAGAAAACTTCGAACTGCAGGACTGATCGCGGTAGCCAGACGAAAGACATCCGTCTGTGATCAGACCTATCTTCCGCAATCCCCCACTTCAATAGAGCAGGAAATTGCGCGCGTATCGACGCGGCTTAAGACACTAGCTGGCGTAGCGTTTCACGACCATCTTTCCCAACGCCATCAAATGGACCTGATCTGGACCGTCAGCCTGACGGCACCATCTGGCATAATTAAACGCCTCGGCCATCGGGTAATCAGCAGTCAAACCACCCGCACCATGAATCTGCATACAACGATCGATAACAGTCTGTGCCATCAGCGGGACTGAGACCTTAGAAGCGGCGATGAGATCACGTGAATCTTTCGCACCGACCTCATCCATCTTTCTTGCCGTCTTGAGCGTGAGCAGCCTTGCCTGTTCGATTTCACTGAAAGATTTCGCAATGTCCTCAAGTACGGACTGATGTTCAGATAGCTTCCTGCCGAAGGTTTCGCGGCTGACCGCTCGCCGACAAGCGAATTCCAGCGCGCGCTGAGCACACCCGATCAATCTCATGCAGTGATGAATACGTCCTGGCCCAAGACGCCCCTGCGAAATCTCAAACCCCCGGCCTTCACCTAGCAGAATGTTCTCTAACGGAACACGAACATTATCAAATAGAACTTCTGCATGACCCAGTGGCGCATCGTCGTACCCGAGCGTTGTCAGCGGGCGAACGACGGTCACACCTGGTGCATTCTTTGGAATCAATATCTGGCTTTGCTGCAAGTGTCTATTAGGATTGTCGGGATCTGACTTACCCATCACTATAAATATTTTGGTACGCTCATAGGGCGCGTTGGTGATAAACCATTTGCGACCGTTGATGACATACTCATTGTCGTCTTGAACTATCGATGTACGCACATTGGTAGCGTCGCTGGAAGCGACATCGGGCTCAGTCATACAATAGGAAGATCGAATCTCCCCTGATAGCAGCGGCTCCAACCACTCGGCCTTTTGAGCATCGGTACCGTACTTCATGAACACTTCCATGTTGCCCGTATCCGGCGCGTTGCAATTGAACACCTCTGGCGACCAAAGCACCCTGCCCATAATTTCAGCCAGCGCACAGTAATCTTCATTACTCAGTCCACCATGATTCTTCGGCATCCAGAGGTTCCACAACCCCTGCTCTTTCGCTTTGAGCTTGAGCTCTTCCATTAAAGGAACCGTAGAAAAGCGATTCTCGAGACCATTCAACTGTTCTGCATAGCGCTCTTCGTTAGGATAGATGTACTTATCCATAAATACTTGGAGCTGGTCGATAAGCTGGTCAACCGGAGGCAGGTCAGCTGAAGGCGATTGTGTATTGATAATTCTTTCCTTATTTCCAGTTGGTCTTTGTCTGATGGGTAAAGTCTCATCAATAATGTCTGATCAATAGCATTAATACTTCTGGTGAACTGCGATCATAAACAGCCAACTTAGATCAGAATTAACGCTCTTTCTGAAATCGGAGTGTATCTGAAACACCACGCCATATTCGTTTTGGGCTGATGTATAAGAATATCGAATACCTATTGATTCTCTTCCACAATCCGTAAATTCACGCCCCTCTTCGAGACAAAGGAAGCCCCCCCGTCCCGTGTTAGGCAGCTCAGTTCTGGCGTGATAACGTCGATGCACAGAGACCATTTGTCAACAGTCGCGACAACTTGTCCCCTGTTCGTACCAAGAACTCACACTCGTTTTTAATGGGTCATCATTCTCAACAATCCACCTTGTAACACTATTTAGGAATCGCTAGATTTTCAGCCGCGCACAAAAGCGCACTTGTTTCTGGTGCCGGTTTCGCTGACAAGCAGCGACGATATCCAGGAAGAATCTGAAAATAAGGGGGAAAAATTTGTGAAGCAATTGTCTAAGATTGCACTCGGCGTATTGGTTGCATTGGGAGTGTCCAGTAAAGCTTTGGCCGAATCTACCGGCGGCACGATTGAAGAGATTGTCGTTACCGCTCAGCGAACATCGGAGAGTATTCAAGACGTACCAATCGCCGTGTCAGCTTTCAACTCAGAGGCGCTGGAAAGTCGCCAGATCGACACGTTCAGTGATCTGCAATTCAACGTCCCGAACGTTGCCTATTCAAAAGCCAACTTCTCAGGCAACAACTTCCAGATTCGCGGCATTGGCACACTGCTCACGGCAACCAGCGGCGACAGCGGCGTTGGTATGCACGTGAATGATGTTTACCTCAACTCACCACGAATCTTTGAGACCGAATATTACGATATGGCACAGGTCGAGGTGCTGCGTGGTCCACAAGGAACACTGTTTGGCAGAAACGCCACCGGCGGGGTCGTTAACCTCAAGACTGCCCGGCCCGTGATTGGCGAGACGCTCTACGACATAGACTTGGGCCTCGGTAACTACGATCACAACCGCATCAAAGGCTCGGTAAACGTTCCCATAGGTGACACGATGGCATTGCGCGTGGCTGGTGTCTGGCTGGACCGAGATGGCTACACAGACAATTTACTCGGTGGCGACGTTGATGGCCGTGATCAATGGTCAGCACGTGCCTCTTTCCGTTGGGAAATCGGTGACGACACCAGGCTTGATATCATCGGACACCGTTTTGAAGAAGACAGCAATCGGTCACGAAGCCAGAAGCAACTTTGTAATCAGGATCCCAGCGCTATTTTAGGCTGTATCCCTGACTCACTGCCAACAGAGCCCATCAATACCTTTGCGACGTCCGGTACACTACTGGCATCCAACCTGATCCTTGGACCACTGGGAATTTTTGATTTTTTTGGCCCTAGAGCTGATCCCTCCTTTGGTAATCCGTCAGATCTTCGTGAAGTTCGACTACGCTTCGAACCGCAGTATGAAGCTGACGAAGATTTCCTGATGTTTGAACTCAACCATGCGTTTTCCAATGGCTTTGAACTCAATCTCATCGGTGCACATCAGGAAACCACCGTTGTGTCTCGCCAAGACTACAACGGTACAGCTGCGGCTGAAGACTCTGCGGTTCTTCCCGCAGCCTTTTGTGCTATCGCACCTGCTGCTTGTACCTATTTCGGCACCACAGCGGGTGGAGGAGTACCTGTCAGCCTGGTTCCCGATCTGAACAATTCACTGGGCGCCATTGCAGGCACGCTCGATGAGTTCACACTGACAACTCGTGGATCAGCAGTCGACCTGTCCGATGTCAAATCAGCGCAGGACAGCGTTGAAATTCGCCTTAGCTCCAACTACGACGGCGATTGGAACTTTATGCTCGCTGGTTTTTATATGGAGTTCGAATCCAGCACCAACTACTTCGTACAAGCAGCCGGGTTGGACTATGCGTCCATCGGACTCGCGCCTCAGTCAGGAAGTCCTGATTCGTTTATTTCTTTGGCACCGGGTTATTTCAACAATGAAACTGAAGCCTATAATCTGGAATCAACCGGCATCTTCGGTGAGGTTTACTGGCAGGCGAGTGATCAGGTTCAAATCACCCTTGGACTTCGTTACAACAAGGATGAAAAAGCGATACTGGATCGACAGGTATTCCTCAACGTTCCCGTATTGATTGATGTGCCAACGAGGACAACATCTTTCCTCGGCAGTAACGGATCGGTGGTACCGGTCACCACGATTGACCAATTGATCCGAGCAGCGGTAGACGCGGGCGACTATGACGCAAACCCCAACGTGGCAGGCTCACAGATCTATCGTGAATTTGAGCAAGAATTCGAGGAGTACACTGGTCGCCTTGTCGTGGACTGGACGCCGGACGTTAACTTCACTGATGAAACGCTGGTCTACTTCTCTTACTCCAAGGGTTACAAAGGCGGCGGTATCAACCCCGCTATCGACACTAACCTTTTCCCGGGTACACCAACAACGTTCGATCCTGAAGATATCGACGCATTTGAAATCGGTACCAAAAACACTTTGCGTGACGGGACATTGCAGATCAATGCCAATATCTTCGCGTATGACTACGGCGGATTACAGATCGGCAAAATTATCAACCGAACGAGCGTGAACGAGAATACTGATGCAGACATCTTTGGTGCAGAAGCAGAATTTTTGTGGGCACCGACAGTGAATTGGCAATTGAATGCGGCCGTTAGCTATCTGAATACGGAACTCGGCGACACAACCACTATTGATCCACGCGATCCCACTCAGGGTCGTCAGGATGTCACGCTGTACAAGGATTTTGCAAACGCTTCTAACTGTGTCCTTGAACACAATGGCGGTGTTCCACCTTCACAGAATGCCGCATTTGTTGCAGCCGTTTCTAGCGTGGCGCCATACCTGCAAACCGGCGCAGATGGGGGTCTGGGTATACCTGCAACGCCCGGCATCAGCGATTCAGCTTTCTCTGCGTGTGCAGCGATCGCGGGTTTCGGCCCGGCTTTTGGCTACAACTATCTTGATTCAGTGGGCCTGAATCTCGAAGGTAATGAGCTGCTGCAATCACCAGAGATGACTGTCAGCCTGGGGGCCGAATACACTTGGTTCCTCGGAAGCGGTGCCGCTGTGTCAGCAAGACTGGACTACTACTGGCAGGACGAGTTCTACACCACTACGTTTAACCGCCCACAGGATCTTGTTGGTGCCTGGGATATCTACAACGCACAGGTCGTTCTATTGAGCGCAAGTGAAGAGTGGTCAGTTACGGCGTTCATCCAGAACATCGAAGACGATGATGAAATCACTGGCACGTACCAGACTGATCCATCGTCCGGTTTGTTCACAAACGCATTCTTCATTGAACCGCGACTGTATGGGATGACGTTTAAGTGGAGAAACTAGTACTCACTTAACTTGAGTGAAAAGTATCGGTAAAAATATCGGTAAAACGAAAAAGCCCGCGATAACGCGGGCTTTTTTTTGCATGTATAAAAACACGCGACACCAAAGTGTTCTGCACCTGAAAGATATTCTATTTGAAATTCGGCGCGCGCTTCTCCATATTTGCCATGACGGCTTCTGCCTGATTTGGCGAGCCAATGATGGCATCTTGTTCAACCGATTCTGCCAGCAGCGTCTCTGCTGCGCCCTCAAACGGTGCATTGTTGAGAATTCTCTTCGCTGCACGAATAGCCGCGGGGTTCCGATGGGCAATTTCCGTGGCGACTTTCAACGCTTCTTCAACAGGATTTTCACAAACACGCGTTACCAGCCCTAGGTCTCTTGCCTCTTCTGCCAAGATGACACGATTGGTAAAGGTCAATTCACGCGCAACATCGTCGCCCACCAACTTTTGTAAGAACGGCGTCGCGCCCATATCGGGCACCAGCCCCCACTTCATTTCCATAACGCAGAGCTTCGTACCAGGGGCGGCATATCGCATGTCCGCACCAATACTGATCTGACAACCCCCGCCATAGGCAACACCATGCATCGCAGCTATCACCGGAACCGGCATCTCGCGCCAGACCCAGCTGACATACTGGCCGCGATTCGCGATCCCATGAGTCCGCTTTTCCAAGCGACCCTCGGCATCGCCTGAGACTTCCTTCGCGGCACCAGAACCACCTTTCGCCATATTCGCAAAGTTACCCATATCGAGACCCGCACAAAAAGCGCGACCTTGACCAGACAGCACAATCGCTCGCACGTCCTTATCCTGTTTCAATTGTTCACCCGCCGCAACGATCGCCTCGAACATGGCGTTATCGAGCGCGTTCATTTTATCTGGTCGATTCAGCTGGACATGAGCCACATGGTCCTTGATGTTTATAAGAACGCGTGGCGCTTCGATCGCTGGATCAGCGTTGAGTGTACTAGCCATTCTTTGGGTTCCTTTATTCAAATCTGCGTCAATGAGGATTCAGCCTTAACTTGCCACCACATTTGGAAAAACAAGCGGCTGTTCGATATGTTCAGTATAACGTTCGAAGCGCGTCATCTCATCCCTCTGACATTCCGTACAGTCCGACGAGCAATTCGCTTAACAAAGATAAGACTATCCAGCCAACCGGGAACCAGGAGCAGAAATTTTCGCAGGAGTCCGGGCAGATGGCTCAAATAGTCCACCACCATTGATAGCGGTCAAGCTGCGTCGGCAATAGCAGCGTCAGCAATAGCAGCACTAACGCGTGTATGTTCGGCACGCGAAAGATCATAAAAACTCGCCGCAATCACGGTAATACCAAGCAATATAAGAACACCGGGCCCCATGGCCATCGCCAGAGTTCGGAGCGATTCCGGATCTATCGTCTCAACCGTTGCGCTGCGCTGAATACCCGCCAGATCGACAACAACGCCTGAAATCACTACCCCAAAACCGCCAATAGCCTTCGACGCGAATGAAGATGCCGCAAAATAAATGCCTTCATTTCGGCTGCCATATTTTT
>JBLIIB010000152.1:0-9939 GCA_047634795.1 Candidatus Azotimanducaceae bacterium
AGCCAGGGACGGCTGGCAAATTCAGGCGGTGTTGAACAACGACATGATTGGCAACATATCGGGGATCAACGGTGCCACCAATAATACAACGGCGAGAATTTTTTCAGAGGGCACGCGGGTTGACGAAACGCCGGAGGAAGCGCTAGGGCGGAGGTTTCAGGGTGGTGAGGTGGATTCACCTTCGAGGAACCTGGCGCGCTATATCGATCGAGTGGCCGACGAGTACATCGCGAACCTTGATACCATGATGATCTATCGACTCGACCGGTTCAGCCGAGGTGGTCACCACAGGCCGTTCAATGAAGCGAGGTTTCCCGCCGTTCGTATTATGGAAACCAACGAACATTATGATCGGCAACATCAGGACTTGAGAACGGTTGAAGGTGTGACCTTTGGTGATACCATTGAATTTGTGGATTTTGACTATGCTGCCAAACTCACCGCACTCAATGCTGTGTCGATGGCCTCCATGGCTTGGTCCCCGGCGCCACCCGCCAATGTTTCCATCGAAGGTGCCGTACGCCCGCACACGACCCTGCGCTGGAACAAGAGTCTCGGCGCGTCATCGTATCGCGTTTACTGGAGGCTGACGACAGATTCACAGTGGCGCTGGTTCCGTGATGCGGGCGATGTGAATGAATTTACGCTCGAAAATGTTGTTATTGATAACTACTTTTTTGGCGTGGCCAGCGTGAACTCAGATGGCATTGAAAGCCCGGTTGTTTTTCCTGGTCCTTTAGGAGAATTTTAAGCCAATGCGACCCGAAGATGTAAACCCGAGAGATCTAATAGATCAGACAGTCGGTCCCGTAACAGTATTGTTCGGCTTCGAAAATGGTAAGTATCCCTATGGAAACTCACTGGTTGTTCGAGGCGACAACGAGCGTGTTATTATTGATCCATGCTTAGGCGTAGTGACACGAAAAGATGTGTTGCCTGACGTTGATTTTGTGCTTCATAGCCATGCACACGAAGACCACATTGCGGGCACGCATCTTTTCGAGAATATGCCCTGGTGGGTGCATGCTGAAGATGCCATTGGCCTGTCCGGTATTGATGGCATGATGGAAATTTATGGCATTTCATCACCGACCGTTCGGGAGATGCTCCGTCAGGAGGTCGTGACCAACTTTTATTACCCGCCCTTAGGCAACGTGAAGACCTTTGAAGAGCATCATGTTTTTGATCTGGGTGGTGTCACAATCACGGCATTGCACACGCCCGGACACACGAGAGGGCATACGTGCTTTCTGATTGTGTGGGGTGAGCGTGCCGATGAGCAAATGGTCTACCTTGGCGACATCGAATTGACCGGCTTTGGTCCCTACTATGGTGACGCCTGGTCCGATCTGGAGGATTTCGAGGCGAGTATTGAGCGCCTCAGGCATGTGGATGTTGGCTGGTGGCTGACTTTCCATCACAAGGGTCTGATCGAAGGGCGAGCGGCCTTTCTCGCAATGCTCGAACGCTTTGCCTCGGTGATCGAAGACCGTGAACAGCGCTTGCTTGGCTTTATCGCAACACCTCGTTCAATAGATGAGATCGTTGAGCATCGATTCGTCTATCGGCCTGGTCAGGGGGGGTAACCTCGCGGACCAGATTGAATGGCGAAGCATGACATTTCACCTTGAGCGTTTGATTCGAGACAATAAAGTGAGCCTCCAAGAAGGTCGCTACCGCACAATCTAAGAGCAATTACGTCGACATGAATGACAAAGACACTGATATGGGTATGGAACGAGATATAGACCTGGAAAGTATTGGCGAAGACATGCCTTTATTTGAAGCACTTCGCACCACACGGGCGATACGTCGGTTAAAGCCAGATCCGGTACCGATTGGATTGGTGCGTAAGGTTTGCGAAGCGGGGACATTTGCCCCGAGTGGCGGAAACCGGCAACCCTGGTTTTTCGTTGCGGTGACGGATGAGGCAAAACGTCATGCAATTGCAGATTTGTATCAACAAAGGATGCGTGAGTATATGGCGCCAGTTCTCGAAGCTGCAGAGGCGCCAGATTATCCGGAAGCGAAGCTCCGCAATATGAAAGCCGCCATTTATCTTGCAGAACATCTGCATGAAGTGCCGGTTTTGTTGTTTGTCGCAGGTTGGACTCGGCGAGGGCAACCGCAATCTCAGGCGTTGTTCCCTGCTATTCAGAATATTCTACTGGCAGCGAGAGCGGTTGGACTTGGCGCCTCTCTAACGACTGCGCATCGAGCCCACGGCGAAGAAATCGATCAACTTTTGGGGTTGGACCCGGCGAAGACGCCATCGATTGCTATGTTGCCCATGGGTTGGCCCATCGGTAAATACGGAATGCCAACGCGAAATTCCATCGACACCTGTTTTTTCGTGGACGAATTTCGACCCGAGTAAACCTTGATAGACCTGACAAGAAATTTGAGACTTCTCGTCAGGTCTACAATGGTTGGAATGTTTCCGGCTTTGGTTAGACGCCTTAGCCTTCGGACAATGGAGCGTTAAAACCGATTATCAAGCGCTCTAAACCATCGTTGGTTCGTCGTCCGGCTCTTCGTGCCGACCCGGTGTGGCGCGTTCGCTGAGCGTTGGATCGCTCGATCGATAGTAATAACGATCATTGCTCAGTGTTCGTTCAATTCTACCGCGACCCATGAGGCAGTGAAGGTGAGCGATACATTCGCCCAATCCCATAAACTTGGATGACCCCTGAAGTTCGCGTTTGAACAACAACGGCAGAAGGTCAATTGCGATTTGGGGTTCGACGCAATTTTCTTCCAGAATCAGCATCCTGTCTTCGTGGTGGTCGATGAGTTCCTGTAGCCGGGCGTGGGCCCCAAAAAATGGTTCGTTGTGTGCGGGTAACACAAGCGTGTCGTCGGGAATGGCGACCTTAAACTTCTCATGTGATGCGAGCCAACCGTCCATGGGGTTTCCGGAAGGCTCAGTAGGAAATACGCTCACGTTACTCGTGATCACCGGTAGGATTTGATCCCCGGAAATCAGCAGTTTTCTTTTAGGGCAATACAGGCAAACATGTTCAGGCGAGTGCCCGTTGCCTGTAATGACTGCCCAGGTGTAGCCGCCGATCTGGATCTCGTCTCCATCACTCAGGCGGGTAAAGGCCATGGGTAGCGGAATGTCGTCCGCTTCCGGCGTAAAGTTGCTGCGTTCTTCCCTCATCTTGAGCAAAAAATCCGCGTCGATACCGGCACGCTCAAAATACTCGGTCATCTGCCAGTTGCCACCCTCCTGCATCATGGTGCCCATAACGCGAGTTTGATAGTACTCGCCGTGACTCATCAGGAGCGGGACTTTCCAGTGATCTGTGATGAAACCTGCCTGGCCTGTGTGATCGGGGTGCATATGGGTGCAAATCACCTGGGTAACGGGTTTGTCGCCTAATGCCGAATCAAACATTTTTAGCCACAAATCTCTGGTTTCAGATCCTCTGATGCCAGTATCAACGACTGTCCAGCCTTTATTCCCCTCGATCAAATACAAATTGATGTGATTCAGGGACATAGGTAGTGGCATTCGAAGCCAGAGTACACCTTCTGCGACGGTGATGGTTTCAGCGGGTTCGGGCGTATGCTTAAAGGGATAGGTCAATTCTGTGGCAGTCATGTGATATCGATCGGAGTCTGAGGCTCGTCCATCTAAGAATGGCACAATATACACGAATCTGAATCTTCGGTGCCGTTCGTCGGGATTAAATGTGACCTAGCTCACGGTTTTGGGTTTTGCGGTGGTGGTGCACAGTTTAGCCATGATAGTAATAGTCCTCAGGGCTAAAGAGTTGGTGTGGGACATGGAAGTTAAAAAAGGCGCATTGATCATTCCGCTGCCTTTAAGAAACGGCGGGACCCAGGCTGCGATTCTCGGTCTGGTCAAGAAGCAGGTAGATGATAAAACGGACTTTCTCATCACCGGTCTCAAGGAAAACATCGCAGACGCGTTGTTTGAAGAGATGGGTTCGCTGAATGAGGAGTCTGCGCTGGCTCGACATTTCAATATTATGAGCGCGATGAAAGTCGATGAGGCGTTGTATCGAGAGAAGTTTGAGGATCTGATTAATCAGATATGGCTGAACTTCTTCAGCGAGATGGATGCGTCTCATGTGACGGAGCCATCAGGTGAGGTGAGCGAAGAGATAGATATATTGTCTCGTCGAGTTGCCAATCACTACAAAGTGCTCATTCAGGAGACCCGTTTTCGATTTCAGACCTTGTTGAAACGTGACGTTGATGATCATCCACTGATGCCTAAGTTCTATTATAAGTGCTTCTGGCAGGCGCTTGAAACGTTGCCGCTGAGTTATGAAGAAAGAAGTTTTATTCTGCCGTTGTTCCATCGATTTGTGATGGATCGATACGGTCAAATTCTGGCTACGGCGAACAGGACGCTCATCGACCTGAAGGTCGACATCACCGTTGCGCCGTGAGCCAGCGGAAGAGATTCAATCCTGAGCGAATGATGCTTTAACGCCCTAGCCAGTCACTAGCAATAAGACACTAGGATTAAGTTACCAGGCAAGAGATCATATCATGGTCACCACTCGCTATTGCTGAGCATGGATAATACCTTCTAGTTCTTAACGTCCAGCCAATAGCCATTTCCCCGTGTTTTCAGATAACCCGCTGTCGGTGTCGCAAAGTGCGTCCCTATGATCAGTGTGTCGCTATCAGCGTACTTCGTCATCAGATTCTGGCGCGTCGTGGTTGATGCCTGTTGGTCGTAATCTGCCGAACTGGCCCAGTCGAGATGCTCTATCTGGCAAGGGTGATGGATGCTGTCGCCGGTAATGAGCGCTTCGCGCCCCTCCGATTCGATGTGGATACTCACATGTCCCGGTGTGTGTCCGAGGGTGGGTTCAAGATATATTTCGTCACAGATCCGGTGATTCACATCAACCAGATCAACCAGACCTGCGTCAACAACAGGGCGCACTGAATCCTCCATGACACCGCTGTTCAATTCATCTCCGGATTTTTTATCCCAATAGTCATATTCCTGTTTTGCCAACAGGTATCTGGCATTTGGGAATGTGGGTATCCATTTGTCATCCACCAGCATAGTGTTCCATCCGACATGATCAACATGGAGATGGGTACACATCACCGTGTCGATGTCGTGTCGATCATAGCCAGCCGTTTCAAGGTCTTTGAGAAAAGGTAATTGCAGGTTTGTCCAAGCGGGCACGCTGCGCTGCTTGTCATTGCCGATACAGGTATCGACGATCATTTTTGCCGAGGGTGTTTCGAGCACCAGCGCGTGGATGCTCATAATGAGATTTCCATCCTCGTCGGCGAAATGAGGCGCAAGCCAGTCGATCTCTTTCACGGCGTCTCGCGTTGCCTGCGGCAAAATAAAGCGGGTGCCGCCTGCGACCTGCATTTCTACCACGCGCGTGATTTTAACCTTTCCGATCTGCCACTGGCTGGTTGGGTACTGACTCATGCTTGATCACCTTCCTCGCGGGCAATCAGATCGATGGCTTCCGAGAGGGTGTCGGTTCGCTCGCGCCAGTTGCTTCCACCGGTACTGACTCTCAGTGTGGTCACTCCTGCGTTCCGGAAGGCGCCTAGTCGTTCGCGGATCATGTCTTCAGTGCCAATGAAATTGGTTTTTTTTGCCGCTTATCCAGAGATTTTGAACCTCAATGGCTTCGTCCACGTAACCCGCACGTTTGAAGGCGTCGTTGTAGAAATTGGTCTTGGCTGACCCCATCCCGCCCAGCGTAAATGCCATGGCGGGCTTTCTGGCCTCAATCATACGTTCAACATCGTCACCCAACTCGAAGCTGCCGCCGACCTGAATGTCGATATCGCTCATATGCCGGCCTGATTTTTCTAGCCCCTTTTTTAGCGGTTCCAGGAAAACATCGGCGTGTTCCGGGACGAATGAAGTACCCAGCCAACCGTTAGCCAACTCGCCGGTCATTTCCATTGATTTAGGTCCGAGTGTCGCGAGATAAATCGGCAGGTCCGGTCTCGCGGGCTGCGATAGCTTTAAGGCTTTTCCCTCTCCGCCGGGTCTCGGTAGCTGGTAGTGCTTGCCATCAAAGGCCATGCGCTCGCCGCTGAGTCCCTTGCGAATGACTTCCACACATTCACGCAAGCGTCCGAGTGGGTTAGCGAATGATGCGCCGTGCAATCCTTCCACTACCTGAGGTCCGCTAACACCTAACCCGAGTACGAATCGATTGTTTGAAACAGTAGCAAGGCTTTGGGATGTCATCGCAATCATCGACGGCACTCTTGTGCTGATTTGGACGATCCCGGTACCCAGGGTAATGTTTTTTGTCTTCGCTGCCAGATAGGCGAGTGGGACAATAGCATCCATGCCCCAAGCTTCAGCAGACCAGACGAAGTCGACGCCCATCTTGTCAGCCTCAACGGTGTAGTCCACCAGATCATCCCAGTCTTCTCCATTGTAGTACGCGCTTCCGATTCCAATGCCAGTTTTCATGTCACATCCTTAGTCCGTTGGGGATTGTTGTTATTTTCTTCGGCCAATTTCTTCTTCGACATCAACCAATTTGTCTTTGCCAAAGAATATCTCATTTTCAACAAAGAAAGTGGGCGAGCCAAAGGCACCCATTTCAACTGATCTTGTCGTGTTGCCCATGAGTGCTTGTTTGATGTCAGGGTTCTGCATACCCTCAAGGAGTTCAATGACGTCTAGCTTGGATGACTCTAGCGCAGACTTGATGATATCCAATTCGTCCATCTTCTTGGGTTCGCACCACATGTGGTGAAACACGTCATCGACGTATTGCTTAAAGTAATCTTTGGATTGCGCAAGTACTGCACCGCGCATGATCTGGAGTGTGTTCACGGGGAAATGGGGGTTATGTTGAAAGTTTGTGATGTTATGGCGGCTTAAAAACCTCAAAGTTTCTATCCTCTGATACTCGGATTTGTTTTTTACGCCCTGTAATGTCACCGCGGGCGATGCGTTACCGGTTGCCTTAAAAACGCCGCCCAGCAGCACAGGTTTGTACTGAAAAGCTATGCCAGTCCGTGATTCTATATCGGGAATGACCAGGTGGCTGAGATAGGCATTTGGGCTTCCAAAATCAAAGTGGAATTCAACGTTCAACTAAGTGCTCCATAGAAAATCTAGGTTTTTGGGATGAGTTTATAGGCGAACCTGTGAGCCGAAGCCTTGAGTCAATTTTTAACTTTAGCGCCAAATAAATATCCATGCTAACAATAAATTAAAGGGGATCGGCGTTACGCTAGTGTGAGCCTAAAACTTTTCTGATCCTCTTTCACGGCCCTCGTCGGGGAAATCTCTGTAGAGCGAAAACTGTACGGAAGCCACAATTGAGTTCACCGCATGATGAAAACTTTCTACGGGATCCGATCTGGAGGCGACCTTGGAAAACGCTTCATCCAATTGCTGGAGGTTGTTGAATTCAAGCATCAGGTGAAACTCACCCTGCCCCGGAATACCTAACCCTAGTTTTCGGCGTGTCAACCGCCATGCTTGAAGGTGACCAGATTCCATTAGATGGTCTAAATAGTGGCCGGCCGCGTCACTGAACGTAGTGTCCTTAACGCCAGTTTTGAGATCGCACCAGATGTGATAGATGTCCATCGCGCTATGATAGGCATTTCGGTGAGTGATGTCCCGAAGGGCGCAGATGCGGGCCGATTTGCTTGCTTGATAGCTGCTTGATATATGCCCGCTCGATGTATCCACATTCGATGCATAACGGGCACTAAAAGTTCTAATAGGGTTTTTAAGGAGGATCGAAATGAAAATAGACATGAAAGGGCGTGTTGCTCTGATCACGGGTGGCAGCAAAGGCATTGGTTTCGCCATTGCGCGAAAATTTGCTGAGAGTGGCGCAAGAGTAAGTCTGCTGGCGCGCGATGAGGACAATCTCGCGGTTGCCAGGCAGGCGATTACTGAAGAGGTTGGAGGGCAGGCGCACACCGTTGCCTGCGATGTCAGCCAACTAAGCGGCGTAGAATTGGGTTTTCAATCTACGCTCGATCATTTCGGGCAGGTCGACATTCTGATTAACAACGCCGGTTTTGCCAGTGCCGGCGCTTTTGAATCCATTACTGATGATCAATGGCAGCATGACTTCGATTTAAAGCTCATGGCAGCGGTCCGATTGTCCCGTCTTGCATTCCCCGGGATGAAAGCACGACGTTGGGGCAGAATTATTAACATGCTTAATACCTATGCGAAAACGCCCTCGGCGGGTACGGCGCCTACGTCTGTGACGCGAGCGGCAGGCATGGCCCTGACGAAAGTGTTGGCTGGGGAAGGGGCCCCGCACAATATACTTGTGAACGGATTTAATATTGGTCTGATCAAGTCAGATCAAATCCGGCGGGGTTATGACAGCAAGCCTCGGGAGATAAGTTTCGACGAGTTTGTCGACGCTATGGGTAAGAAATCTGTGCCGCTGGGTCGGTTTGGGGAAGCCGAGGAGTGCGCAAATCTGGCGTGTCTGCTTTGTTCTGATGATTGCGGTTTCGTTTCCGGCACCGCAATCAATGTAGACGGGAATATGTCCCCGGCACTATAACTTCTAAGTACAAGCTTGTAGCGATAGCCCGGTCGCAGGCGCTTATTCACTCACGCCGATGGTTCTGCCTAAATAGTCTCTTAGGCGATTCCAGGCGGCGAGTGCTGGCCCGGTAGTGGTTTCGGGGTTTCGGTCAACGTGTAGCCAAAACCCGTGATGGACTTCGTCATAGATGTGAATGTCATTGGCAATCCCGGCTTGGCGCAGTGCTTCGGCAAAGGCGTCTACCTGCGCCGGCGATGGACTTTGATCCAATTCGGCAAACGTACCTAAAATTTCGTGGTTTAGGTGTTTGAGTTTCTCGGGATCGTCAACGAGACGACCATAAAATATAGCGGTCCCATTGTGGTGTTCGCTTCCCAATGCAAATGACAGTGCAACGCCGCCTCCATAGCACCATCCAACGGCCGCCACACGTCCATTCACGTCAGCGCGGGATTGAAGGTAGGTCACTGCCGATTCAAGGTTTTTAATGATTTGCTCGGGGTCCGCGAGCGATTGGTTCACGAGCGCCATATTCTCGGTTCGGTTGTTTCCGGTTCTGCCCTGATACAAATCGGCGGCGAGTGCGACGTAACCTTCCGCTGCAAAGGCATCTGCGGTTTCACGGATACGTTGTGTCAACCCGTTCCACTCGTGGATTAATATCACTGCGCCTTTCTTATCTTCACCTTTAGGCACGGAAAGGTAGCCCCTCGTCGCCGGATTGGCAGGGTAGTAATTCAAATCCTGGCCTGCGAGTGGTCCGGCATTGCCAATGATCGCATTGGGCAATTGATCTCTTGGGGTTGGATTGAAAGGTACGTCGGCGAGCGCGGCGACCGGGGCGAGTAAGACGGTATACAGAACGGTAAACAAGAATGCTCTTATCATAGTGTTCAGATCTCTATTGCGAGAGGAGAGTAAAAGGTGATTTGATGTGCGCGGTAACAAACGCTCTTAAACTAATGCTTTCAACAACTACTTTTAAAAACTACTTTCAATAACACGGAATAACGTCATGCCGGATAACTTGCCAGAGGGGCTCCTGCGAGTAAAGCAGCAGGCAGAGACATTTTTGAGCGATGTGGTCGAGCCGTTGGGCAGAAGTGTCTCAATCAATTCCGAAGCGGTCGTACGTGAGGCATCAAAGGCCGCCGGGTTTTATTTTAAAACTCAGCCACAGGCTTATGGTGGAAGCCCGGCAGGTGCGCTGGAGTTGACCGTGTTGCGGGAGCTTTTTGCCGCTAAAAATCACCCCTTAACGCGTTGTATTTTTGGCCCTGGTCCTGGCGTGCTGCATGCCGCGGAAGGTTTTCTGCGCGATCACTACCTCAGGCCCGTCCTCGCCGGGAGTAAGCGTGGTGCGTTTGCATTCACCGAGCCTGACACTGCGCACAGACCGACGTGGGGGGTGTTGAATGACGAT
>JBLIIB010000153.1:0-9906 GCA_047634795.1 Candidatus Azotimanducaceae bacterium
TGTCACTTAAATAATGATTTACACAAACACTGTCATAAATGATTGACGCAAATCTTTTGAAGGACCTGATGCGGCAGCCTAACTGGGCGGATAGCTCTGATGAGGTGTGTCTGACTGTGGACTTGTCAGGGGCCAAAGTTTCGAGCGAAGAAGTGGTCGCCATCAATCAATGGCTGCGCCGACAACCCGTGCCGGTCATTGGTTTGATGAATGATGATGAGCGGATTACCGCTGCGTTTGATCTGCTAGTCGATAAGGCATCGGACGCGGAAATGCTTGGTTCACACATTGCTCAGCATCCGCAGGCGTCAGCCGTGCTGGTACAGGTCACACGTGTGACGTTAAGCCTGCCGGTTTATGCGGCGCTTGCCGTTGAGTCTCTTGGGTATGCAACGCTGCAGGGCGGGGAGGAGTTCGCTCGCTGGCTCGCCGGGCGGGGCGAGTTACAAACTTACGATTCAAGTATTTCGGCGCCGGTAGTGATGGAACGAACAGGCGCAGAACTGAGCATTTTGCTGGACAGTCCGAAAAATAGAAATGCCTTGTCGGTTCCCATGCGCGATGGATTGAGTGAGGCTTTCCAACTGGTCGCAATGGATGATTCGATAGAACGTGTTGTGGTTAGCGGCGCCGGACCTTGCTTCAGTGCGGGCGGTGATCTGACGGAATTTGGTACATCCAAAGATGTTGCAGAGGCGCACAGGATTAGACAATTGAAAATGCCCGCGCAGTATTTAGCTGACGCGGCGCAGCGTTATCGCTTCAATTTACACGGCGCCTGTATCGGTGCCGGTATAGAGCTTCCTGCGTTCGCCGGTCACGTTTCGGCAGCCCGCGATGCGTTTTTTAGATTGCCCGAACTCGCCATGGGATTGATACCGGGTGCGGGTGGTTGCGTCAGTATTCCACGGCGGATTGGACGTCACCGAACAAATTATCTTGCAGTGACCGGAATGGAGCTGTCAGCCGATGAGGCGCTTTCCTGGGGGTTAGTTGACGAACTTACCGTTTAATATTTAAGGTAAAGAATGGCGTCATAGCTTGGTGAGCGCTGCGTATCTTAGTGAGGACAATCGCCTTTTTAGTCCCTGTAATAAATCAATTCGCCATCTCGAATTGTCATCTGCACATGAGCGCTAGATAGATCTCCACGCAATGCTTGCCACGGTGCGTCTAGAAGGCAGCAATCGGCAGCTTCACCGGGTTTGATGGTACGAATCGATGAGGGCGCGTCTAGCTGACCAAGAAACCCATTCAGAGCTAATTCCGGTGTGACGCATTCGCCTTCGTTAAGTTGATTGCCATTTACGGTCTTGCGTTTTGTCGCGGCATCCATGGCTGCCCAGGGATCGGGATGCCCAAAAGGCAGGTCGGTGCCAAATGCTGTAGGCACACCGGCTTTTACTAATGAGTTCGTGCGATAGAGGAAAGCGTGCTCGTCTTTGGGAATGTCCTTCAGGTAAGCGTCCCCCCTCTCGTAAATAAAGTTGGGCTGTGTAACCACGCTCAATTTGAGCTCAATAAGTTGTTCAATCAGTGCCGGTGGTATTACGGAACCGTGTTCGATCCGATCTCCGAGGCGGGTGCCGGCGGCTCGAAAGGCTGACAGTGTGTAAACCAATTCTACTTCAGTGACACAATGAACGGCGATATTACGCTGCTTTTTGTGACTCGCAGTGATGATTGACACGAATTCATCAAAGTCCAGCAGCGCAGAATCATGCAGGTGAACTTTGGTTTCCCCGATGGAAAGTTGCGGTGTCTGCTCGCAGCGGGATAGCGCCAACCTGCCGGACATTCGCACCTTTTGCAGAAGCTTGTGATTGTTCTGAAGTTCACCGAACCATTGCCAGGTTTCTGGGTCGTTTGACGGGGTCATGTCGTTGATCCCGGTGACGCCAAAAGCGGCCAGTCGTTTGCTTGCCAGTGTGACTGGCGGTGCATCAGATCGCGTTAGCGTGCCCAGTAATTCGTCGACATCAAATAGCCGACCATTCGTGCTTGTGAGGCGGGCTCGCTCAGTAGGATTGAGATTTTGGGCAGCATCTTCAATGAGCTTCATGCCTAGGCTGTTGAGTATCCATAAGCGCCCGGATCGATGCTGAATCCTGACAGGGCGATCCGGGCCCCAACTATCCAGCCATTGACGATCCAGATGCTCAAACAGACTTTCATGATAGCCAGTACCCCGCAACCAATGCGATCCCGGTTGGCCGCGCAAGGCTGATATCAAATTGGCCTCTGACATTACGTCGGGAGGCCCGCAACTGACCGATGTGAGCGAAGCCGCGTACGCGATCAGGTGAGTATGGTGGTCGTGCAAGCCTGGTATTAGCAAACAACCCTTAGCATCGATGATCAATGAACCCTCATCGGAGTTGGCGTGATCGGCCGGTTCGATGAACTGCCCGCCGACGATGGTGACATTTGTCAGGCGAGTATTCCCCGCTGAATTCATCAGTTCAGCATTAAGGATATGTATTGTTTGATTAGTCGTTTTCAACCTTGAACCATTCCTCGACAATTCTGTGCAGCAGTTTAATGGTTTCGACCATTCAAGAGGAGATGGCGAGGTTTGGTTCTTTAGGGAGTGTTTCCGTTGCAGATCCACAGAAAAATACGTAGATCTCATAAGCTGGGAAGGCCGATCTAAAACAGCGATACCTATCTGGCTGGTGTGCGCCTGCGACTATGGCTTGGTGGTTTTGGTTTGGTGATTTTATCCATAGCCCCAGGGTGACGGTGAGACACGTCAAAGCTTTTGAGGGCGAGGCAGGGCGCGTCGCTACCTCTCCTCAAGATGCTTAAGCACCTCTTGCAGAGCGCTGGGTGAACCCATGGCGCCATCCCCTGACCGAGGTAATTGACCCGCGCTGAAGTCGTGCAATGCATCCTGACCATCCCGGATATGCTCGGGTTGTGGCGCACCGGTGACGTTTTCTTTCTCTGTGACAAACAGTGATGCGGACCTGGCCCAGTGAAGTTGGGCGAAATGTCCGGCACCGGCTTCAAATATTTTGGCTTCTGACTGACAATCCGCGTGGGCCAGCCAGGCAACGACCGCGGACACCTTTTCTGGCGCCATCCGGTTCATGATTTCTACTGGCGCGCTCTTCAACTCGGACTTGCCTTTGGCAACACGACTGGCAGAAATATTGGAATTCAGGTCCTGCACCATTCGAGTGTTGGCGAGAGGAATAATAATATTGCACTTGATATCAAGCTTCAGCTTTTTTGCTTCAAATTGCAGAGAGTTAGCTAAACCGATCACACCTGCTTTACTGGCGGCGTAGGCTGCTACACCGGCGCCATAAATGGCAGGTGAAGCGGTGACAACACATCGGCCGTATTGCTGCGCCACCATCACAGGCCACGCTGCTTTCATGACTGAAAAAACACCGGTCAGATTAATGTTGATGGTTTTTTGCCAGGATTCCAGCGTGAGTTCAGACCAGGTTTCGGGCGTAATAATACCGGCGTTGTTAATCACAATATCGATACGACCAAAGGCATCCATCCCTGCTTTGATGATGGCATCCCCGTGTTCTACCGAGTCGTAGTTAGCCGTGGCTTCACCACCTGCTTGTCTTATTTCGGCAACGACATCGTCGGCGATCTGTTGCTTCGTACCACCGGTTCCATCATAGGCAATGCCCGGGTCGTTGACGATGACTTTGCAGCCACGCGACGCCAGCAGGAGGGCGTGTTCACGGCCCAGTCCACGCCCGGCGCCTGTTACTAACGCGACTTGTCCGTCATAACGTAATTCGTCTGTTGTCATCAATTGGTCCTCATTTGATTCTTGTTTTAGTTTCGATTTAACGTTAACCCAGATTGGTCAGGGCCGCAGGGAACACCTATTTCATGAATGTTCGCCGAACACCGCAGAGTATGACTTGGCCCGCCATACAGGGGTATAACCGCGACCTGGCCTTCGTGGGATGGTGATGTTCAGCCATCATAAGCAGTAGTGATGAACAACAGGTCTCTCTGAGCTTGATTTTGAACTACAATGGCGGCCAGCGAATCTTAATTTTGACTTAAAGGAGGCCTCCCCGGGATGTCACAAAGTTTTGAAGTCCAGGGAATGATCCATTCCATTGGCGATACCACTGAATACGGCGCAAACGGTTTCACAAAACGGGAGTTTGTGATCAAACTGACCGGCGATAATGAAAATCCAGCCTATCCTAATCACATTGCGCTTGAGTTGATCAAAGACAAGTGCGCGATGATGGACAATCACAATCTGGGTGATGAAATCCAGGTGCAGTTTAATCTTTCGGGCAGGCTTTGGTCCGGCGGCGATAAAGCCGAGAAGTGTTTTACTAGCTTGCAGGCATGGCGAGTGACGTCCTCGTCAGGTCAGTCACCTGCTTCTAAGTACGATCAATCATCATCTTCCTCGTATGACCAATCAACTTCGTCTTCGTCTTCATCTTCGTCCAGCGATCAATCAGCGTCACCACCGCCTTTTGATGACAACGAATACGACGATATACCTTTTTGAGATACATTTGACGATCGTGCCCGATTCTAGGGCATGTTTGCCGCGTCTGTGACCCCATCTTTGCAACTAACAGTAAGCTCAGTAATTGGTTGATCTTAGATGGATTCACCATTGGGACTTCCGAAGTAGGCGCCACCAGCCGGTTTCTCAATCATCCTGCGTAAAGCCTGAAAGATGCATTGCAGACGTTGCAGCGCCCTCAGTCAATGATGATCTGGTTACTGAGTACGGGAGTGCATTTCTACAGATATTGTGGGTTAAGAGCGACCAGAATTCTTGCTCTAATCGTTTGTTACCGGGGTGACCGGGTTGAATTGTTAAAGCGACGACCAATTCCATACCTGGGCTGATTCCCAGATGATCGCCATTGTGGCCCTGGCGGAAATCAGATCGGCGGGTGCTGATTTGATCGGTGGTCCAGTGAATACTTCGATTGAATTGTGGGCCATAAAAAGGTCCTGATTGTTGTTCCACCAGAGTAACCCCCAGTAGGGGTTTTCTGTTGACCCCGGTTGGTGTAACTGATCGAGATAGAACTTATCGGTCAACACCGGTTTGCCGCGATTTAACACCATTGAGCCTACTTTTAGCAGATCTGCTGGCGTGGAGAAAAGGGCTGAATAGCGTGTGTCGTCTGGTAGTAGGGTATCCCGGTCTCGCCATTCGGATTCATGCATGTTCAGTGGTTCGAACAGCCAATTTGAGGAAAGCTCGTTGAGCGACAGGCCCGTGTGTAATGACACTATTTTCTTTAGGAAACCCCAAGGTTAAAGTCTATTTTCGCCACTACTGCGTTCGGGCCGCACCAAAACATATACGCCCCAGTCGGGACGCCGCAAGGCTTGTTCTGGACTGGGCGTCCCCGCAGACATATCCATTTAATCAGAGCTTCCCTAGTTGCTGATAAGCCACATTGTTATATCGCCAGGTCTCGCCGATATTTCCTTCGGGTTTTAGCTCATCGTGCATCCCTGTGGTCATCTGCATGAGATGTTCGATCTGTAATTTTGCTTCATCCCAAGGGCCGAGCTGTGTCCACTTCGGTTCGACATGGTGATTCATGTTGTCGAAGGTTTCGAGCAGGAGCTTTCCCTGGGCAATACCGATAAAAGGCAAAGATACCATTTTTAATGGCTGCGACGTCCACGGGATGTGTGCTGAATACTTCGTTCACTATGAGGTTGCCGTGACGCAGGACGCTAACTTGCGTGCAATGATTTTCACGGCAAAATTGGATGAGGTCTTTCACGCAGTCGACCTGTCCATTGCCCAATCGCGAGTTTAACAAGTTCTGCAAAATGACTCGTGAAAAAAGAGACTCAAAGGGTGTCCAGCTAGGCGCATTTGACCTTCAGCGATTCAAGCGGTGAACCGGTCCGCGTCATTAGACGGGAAACGCTTTGCTCTGCGGTTAAGCTGGGGCGGATTGACCCAAGTTTCAGTTAAGGTTGGCGTAGCAGAGAGTGTGTCCATTAATCCTGTTGAGGACTCCTAGTGTGTTCAGCGTGTCTCGTTGCGCAGAACTGCACTATACTTACCACTCAATCTAAGCGGCTACCGGATAAAAATTGTTAAGCACTTACGGTCTTAAAACACTGGCGCGATTGGCGCTGCTTGGTCTGTTCATTACCAATAGCAGCAGCGTCCTTGGCTGGGGTCAAACTGGTCACCGGGTTTCGGGCGAGATTGCCGAGACGTATTTGTCTGCCAATGCCAAGCGCCAGATCACAATGCTCTATCCCACTGTGTCGCTGGCAGAAATCTCTACTCGCATGGATGAAATGCGCTCTCACCCCACTAGATTCTGGCAAAAAACCGCTAATCCCTGGCATTACGTGACGGTACCGGAAGGCACTCAATATCATCGTGATCGAGCGCCTCGTGAGGGCGACGCTTTTACCGCACTTCAGACCTATACCGCGGTACTGAAAGACGGCAAATCGAGCATTGAAGACAAACGTTTAGCACTGCTAATCGTTGTCCACCTAATCGGCGACTTACATCAGCCGTTACATGTTGGGAACGGCAATGACAGAGGTGGCAACGACATTAAGGTGGAGTTTTTCAGGGAGAAATCCAATCTACACAGAGTCTGGGACACCGGGATCATTGATCGTCAGCAACTGTCTTACACCGAATGGACGAAGTGGCTCACCCAGAAGATGACGCCAAACATGGTTGATGGGTGGCGAAATCCGGACCCAGCAGTCTGGATTAAGGAAAGCGCTGAACTGCGCGATGGACTGTATCCGGAAGGGGATAAAATTTCCTGGCAGTATCAGTACGAACACTTACCCACCATCAAGACTCGGCTTCAAATGGCTGGCGTTCGAATTGCGGTTTATCTCAACGGAGTGTTTAAATAATTTGTATCCGCCACGCGTAAACGTTTATGCCGCGACGGATGCCCGAGTTTCGGGCTACTTTAGCCCAGCAAAGATCCAGGCCGCTCCATGCACAATTACAACCGACGTGAACAACCGAATGAAGAACATGGGCCCAAAGACATGAGTGCCGACTTGAGTACCGGTGGTCCTTTATCAGGCGTGCGCGTTCTTGATCTCTGTTCGGTGGTCTCTGGTCCAATGACAGCAGTGATGCTCGCAGATCAAGGTGCGGATGTCATCAAAGTGGAGCCGCCAGGCTGGGGCGATGGCATTCGTGGGCTGGGTGCTCAGCGCAATGGGCTAAGTGCTATTTTTTCGATGATCAACCGAAATAAGCGCTCAGTGGGCATTAATCTAAAGCATCCGGAAGGTGCCGCTATTGCCCGTTCGCTCGCTGAAACAAGCGATGTTGTCATACAGAACTATCGCCCAGGCAAGATGGACAAGCTAGGGCTTGGCTATGAAGATCTAAAAGCACTCAACGCGGAATTGGTCTATGCCTCGATCAACGGTATGGGAGAAGTTGGCCCATACGCGGAACAACGCGTTTTTGATTATGTGATTCAGGGAATCAGCGGCGTCGTTGATGCCCAGTCTGGGGAGAAACCCCAGATGGTGCGTTCGATTATCTATGACAAGGTTACCGCGCTGATCGCAGCACAGGGCATTACGGCCGCACTCTTCGCGCGTGCTAATGGCGCTGGCGGGCAGCACATCCGATTATCGATGCTCGATGCTGGTGTCTACTTCAACTGGCCAGACCTGATGTGGAACTATAGTTTTGAAGGGGAGAACGTCGACTACGCGGGCGATCTTGCCGATATGTACGAAATCAACAAAACGACAGACGGCTCGATTGTTTCTCATCGTCTTGGCGCGGATACGAGTCAGTACTCAACCGAAGAACTCGTAGAAATTCTCGCCGCCAACGAAATTGCTCATGCTCGCGTCAACACTCGTGCCGATGTCATTACAGATCCTCAAGTTCGGGCCATCGGTGTTCTCGAAGAATTCGATCATCCTCAAGGGGGCCGAATGCGCCAACCCCGGCCGCCGGTGCAGTTTGGCGGCACACCCACTTCACATCGATACACGTCACCCGGGGTTGGGGAACACACGGTCGAAGTACTGAGAGAGCTGGGTATGGAAGATGAGGATATGCAAATACTGGCCCGACAAGGGGCGATTGGCTAACTCAGTTGGGCGGGATTCCCTTAAAGAAGCAGGACATCTCTCAGTTGACCATTGAGGGGCCAGGTGTCAAGGCCGGGAGCCGCTCGCCATCAGGTCTGTTTGACTGCTCGGCACAGCTCTTCTCGCATTTGTTGGCTCAGGTGTAATCTCGTTTTACACAGTGCTAAGAACCCGCTAAGAAGAGATTGGCTTCGGCTGAATAGCCGCTATTTCTTGTCCGCGGGGAGAGACACTTTGCTCAATGCGTTGATTATTCGCCGGTAGTGGGGCGAGGCGACACCGCAGCCTTGAGGAAGAAGGTGGTTAATTCTTCTTATTCCCCTCTCCTCTGGCAACTTCCTCTCAAACTTTAGTCTGGCACGTTAATCTGCGACGTTTAGTCTGCCGTTAATAAGGAGGGCAGTCAGGAGGGTAATCAGGAGGTCAATACGTAAACCTCCCTATAGAGCTCCCGGGTTGTAAATGGTTTTTGTAGTAGTTAAATACCTTCATCGAGGCGACCATGGTGCATGATCCCGTTCTCAGTAAAGCTGGCCATGAAAAGCCCAGATTTGGAAAGAGCGGCTGGGCTTTATCTGCGGGTTCTTTACGGCCCATATTCGGTAACATTACGTCCGTCAGCGCTACATCGTCTTCAGATCCTCGCTTTTTGTACTTCAAGGCCTAACAATCCATCCGTGGCCGTGATTACCTACATGCCAAGACCTTCGATCATTCTGCTGGTCATATCTCCAACCATGTCTTCAAACTCGACGACCAACACAACTCCCTCGAGGGCATTCACGGGATAGGTTTCTTCAACGCTCGCTGAAACAACGTCTCCGACTTTACGTGGTAGGTACACTTCAAAAGTAGTGTAGAGCCCTTTTCGCTGTAGACCTCGATTGAACTACTACTTTGTTCCACGATTCCTGGGAAAGTCGGTAATTCAAGCCCACTGCCACCAGCTTCCTTGGTCGCATAGAATGGCTCGTATATGTTCGGCAGAATATCTTCCCGGATGTCTGTTCCAGTGGCGATGACTGCGATCATAATATGGCGACCTTCGCTGGCCTTACTTCTGCGCAATGCGTGTCCTGGGCCTAGATATACATTGCCTGTCTTTATTGTGATCTTGCCGCCGTCAGGCAATTCATCACGCGCGTTGATCACCAGGTCAGGGATCACTTGTTTAACCTGCGATAAATCCGCATTGACCATGCCGAGGCTGCCGGCGGTTACGGTCTCGAGATCAATCTGGTCGTCTAAGGTGCTTTGTAGGAGAGAATCGAGATCGCGAATGACTCTATTTAAATCAAGAGTCTGTGGCATCTTCCCCCTGGCGTTGCTGAAAACGAGGTACTGTTTCGTCAGTTGCTCGCGTTCGCGAGCTCGCTTCGATGATCTGTTCGGCTAATTGGGTCACTGGGTCACTGGGTCACTGGAGTGTTTGAGGCAAGACCCTTTATGAGTTCGGCGCCACCCTGTATGGCCGTTAGATAGCTGTTGAAGTCATGGGCGACGTGAGCGGCGAGCTGACCTGCGGTTTCCATTGTCTGTTAACGCGCCAGCTGCTTTTCTAACTCGAGCTTTTTGCTGACATCGTGCATGGCGCCGATGAAGTGTAAGATTTCACCTGACAACGACGTCACCGGAGAGAGGTAGAGGTCTTTCTGAAAAGGGCTTCCATCCTCGGTAGTTGCAAAGCAGCAGGTTAATACTCTGATCGGTTTCCAATGCTTCACGAATCAGTCTAGCGTCGTCCCGATGGGTGTCGGCTCTCTGATAGAAGCGGCAATTGCGTCCCGGAAATTCCCCTCGACTGTAACCGTTCAT
>JBLIIB010000154.1:0-9897 GCA_047634795.1 Candidatus Azotimanducaceae bacterium
CGCTGAAGACGTCCCTCTCGACATGCTCGGTCACATGCAGTCGTTTGAAGCAAAAGCAGGTTCAATCATCATCATGGACGGCAGGTTATGGCATACCTCCGGCGAAAATGTGACAGAAAACGAAGAGCGCGCGATTATCTTTGGTTACTACTCTGCCGCGTTTCTACGCAGCCAGGTCAACTGGAACGTATTGTTAGCAGAAACGACCCAGCGAAATCTGTCACCACAATCGCGAAGATGGCTTGGGCTGAACGGTACGGCAAACTTGCTCAGCGCTGACTTCGTCGCTGGCCCCAAACCGCTCGATCGCTGACGGGCCAAAAGTATGACGCAAAAGTGCAATATCTATCTCGTTGCCGGCGGCAGGTTCCATGATATTCAGTTCGCGAGACTGGAACTCCTTAAACTTTTGGCAGAACGGGATGAGTCGTATGTTGAGGTCGGAGCGGATTTCTCAAACGCAGACCAGATCCTTGCCTCGGACTTCCTGGTGACCTATACCTGCGATGTAAGACCCACACTCGCGCAGCAAGCAACATTAGAGACATTTCTTGAACAGGGAGGCCGCTGGTTCGCTTTGCACGGGACCAATTCTCTACTGGATTTTGACACCACGAATGGTCCCATCGAAGCATTCGGCGTCACGATTCCCGGCGTTCCCTATGCACCCAACCTAGCGCCTGAGTTCATGACAATGTTAGGGACTAGATTCGTGACCCACCCGCCAATTCAACCTTTTCGCGTGTTGGTAACACAACCCGACCATCCGCTTGTCGCCGGAATTGAAGATTTCACAACTGAGGACGAACCTTATTGTTGTGATGTCATCGGCAACATCGATATCCTGCTTGAGTCCCGATACAGCGGCGAGAACATGTCCGATTTACCGATCGGCTGGGATAATCCCGAACGAGTGCATCCACAAATGTACCTCAGGAAAGTCGATCGCGGCGAGATACTCTACCTCACGCTTGGCCATTGCTGCGGGCGCTTTGACATGCAGCCCATCATGAAAGAATGCGATATCGTCAAATGCAGCTGGGAATTACCGGTTTACTACGAATTGCTTCGTAGAGGAATTTCCTGGGGGATATCTGGATCGACTTGCGAAGTCGCAGCCCATTGATGACCTGACGGCGCAGCGCAAATCACTTATGTTCAACCTAACCCAATCACCACGGTAATAAACCATGTCCGAACTCTCAGTTGAAGAAGCCATCTTTACCACGCGATCAATGCGACACCTCAAACCCGATCCCGTGCCTAACGAGGATCTTGAGTTTATGGTGGAAGCCGCAACGATGGCGCCCTCTGCGGGAAACTATCAAATGTGGGCATTCGTAGTGGTGACGGATCCCGCGTTGATTGCGCAAATCGGTCTGGCCTACGCTGAATCCGGCGGCATCTATATTCGTGACATGGTGCTCGCAAACCCCGAGACCCCGGCAGAACAACAGGACATCTATGGTCAGGCCATGTACACCGTCGAGAATCTAAGCGAAGCGCCTGCGATTGTTGTTGCCTGCCTGACCCAACCTTGCCCCGATAATGCGGCAGCAGCGACGGGATTGTTGGGTTCTATCTACCCCGCCATTCAGAATCTGATGCTTGCTGCCAGGTCCCGAGGTTTGGGGAGTGTATTGTTAACACTCGCGTCCGACTACTGTCCCATCGGCAACACCACAGCACGACCCGTTCGCGACATTGTTGGCTTGCCGGAAGGAACGGGTGCAGTGGCTTTGATCCCGGTTGGCTACCCGGTAGGTGCCTGGGGTCGCCCGAGAAGGAAAGACTATCGCGAAGCACTGCACTTCAACACCTGGGCGAGTTAAGAGACTATCTGGCTGAGTACCCACCATCGACGGGAATCGTCACGCCGGTAATGAAACTCGCATCGTCCGTCGCCAGGAAGGTCGCCACCGATGCGATTTCTTCGGGTTGACCTAATCGGCCTATCGGTGTCAGCCCACGTAAATAGTCCTCTGCCGCCGGATCAGAGAAGACTTCTGCCGTCATGGCGGTCTGAATATAACCCGGTGCAATCGCATTGACCCTGACGCCGAGTACACCGTAGTCCAATGCATATTGTTTGGTGAGACCCACCACGCCGTGCTTCGCGGCGATATAAGCTCGCGTGCCCTCCTTGGCCTCAGCCGGATCAAAGACCCCTGGCGTTGTCAGACCCACTAAACCAGCAATGGAAGACGTGTTGATGATGACGCCGCCGCCGTGTTCAGCCATATACTTAGCGCCATGATCAAGACCATAAAAGACACCGGACAGGTTAATCGCAATGGTCTGGTTCCAGTCAAAGTCAGCGCCGACACCGGCGTTGTTAAACAGAATATCGAACGAACCGAATTTTGACACGGTGTAATCGATCGCGTCATTGACCTGCCCTGAGTCAGACACATCCAATCCGAAGGCATCTGCCGTTCCGCCGGCCTCTACAATGATTCCGACAGTTCCTTCGGCGGCCTGCATATTGATATCGGTGCACATAATGGCTGCACCTTCACTGGCCATCTTTAACGCGCTTGCCCTGCCAATGCCGCCGCCTGCACCGGTGATCATCGCCACCTTGTGGGTTAACTTATGCATTTCGTTCCTCCAGTTATGATGGGCATCACCAAAAAGTCGGCAAGTCCGCTTTCAACATCAACGTTGTGTCATCCGTTACAACTATTAAACCGATTTTCGCTTATGGAATAGCAATAAACTCCGTTTGCGCAGACAGAATCAGAGTTTCCTTTTCGGACACCCACTGCTCCAACCCGTCTGGTTGAATCGATGCCCTGTATTGATTCCATGCCGACGAATCCTTGAAATACAATTCAGCCATACCTGCGTAGGGGGCCTTATCTAGATCAAGGCTAAGGCCAATAACATAGCGAAACCCTCCGAGCTTCCTCATCGTCGCGGAGACATTCTTTAAATGTACACCTAACCAATGGTCATAAAAGGCCTCGTGATCGATATTCGGCTTCGCCTTCACCAGATATGTCACCTTAAAGAAGCCGGACCGAGTCGTTGGAAAGGGTGCATTGAGTGTGAGCGGTCGCACCGGGAGCCATTGAGACCCGTCCATCACAATGTATTCACGAGTCGCCCAGCCAAAATAGGGTTGTACGTGTTCATGGAAACTATCAACGGGCTTACTGCCGTGGCCTTCAACGGGCGTTTCTAGTGGTTCGTCCATAAACATCTGGGCAACACCGTCCCAGGGATAGTCATTGTCGTCATAGACGGTACCAATGTATCCAGACCCGATGCCCCCCATTGCTTTGATGGTGACCGGCATGTGATGGGCGAACCAAAGCACCAACAATTCTTCACGACTGGTTTCCGGCCGACGCTTGATCAGGAACATCATCTTGACGGCGGGGGTTGGGTTGACACTTATGTCACTGTGCATGTGGCGTTACTCAGGATGCTTAGAGATTAGGAGCACGTTCAACCACGATAGCTGCTATCGGCACAAAACAATACATTGATATTTGTTTTCTGCGGGCGCTCTGAAGGTGAAATCCCTGCAAAGAATCAGAGGATCTCCGCGCTCAACCTTCACCCCTTTCCTTCTTTTCCTTTCCCTCCCCTTCCTTACCTCCCCTCCTGACCACCGGGCGAAAACCAGATCAATCCTCAGAAACGGTGTATTCTTGAAAACCAATATTTCCCGACCAAATTAACCCAAAGATGCTGTTGAGCAAGGCAACTCAAAGGTAGACCGGGCGGGAATTACAGCCCTTAGGAATACTCCAACGCCTTCGTTAAGTGAATGCACAGAGGCGTTGCAGGAAGGAGAAATATGACGATCGAATCATCTCAGTTTTGGATTATTACCGGTGCCGCATCCGGTATTGGCGCCGCTACCTTGAGGGCTGCGACACAGGCAGGCCATCAGGTGCTGGCCCTTGATGTCAACGATGATGCGGGGAATGAGCTTGCCAAGAAGACCGGCGCCCTCTATCGCCACTGTGACGTCACCAACGACAAAGACTGGGAGAGCCTCGCAGAATTCCTTGTCGCATCACGAGACGAACTCGGAACACCGAACCGAATCCACCTGAATGCCGGCATACAGATCGCCCCACCCAGCGCGCCCATGTCAGAGTTCCGCTTCGATTCGATGACGGTCGATCGTTATCGCCTGCTAATGGGTGTGAATGTCGATGGGGTCGTGTTCGGATTACATTCACTGCTGCCACTACTTGAGCCCGGCGCATCGATCGTTGTCACCGGCTCGCTGGCTGGCATCGCACCCTACGCCCCGGACCCACTGTACTCGACAAGTAAACACGCCATTACCGGGCTGGTTCGGAGCCTTGGCGCCCCTTTGGCGAGACGGGATATCAGAATTAATGCCATCTGCCCCGGCGGTATTAACACTCCACTGGTACCAGAAGCACAACGCACGGACCTTGAGACGTTCATGACGCCCGAACACATTGCACTAGAGGTCATGGACCTCATGGAGAAGACAGAGACGGGAAAAACCTGGGCTAAAGTGAGTGAGGCTAAACCTATCTTTATCGTTCGCGCCCCGGGGGACAAATAGGCCTTCCACATCACAAACCAGTCACTTAAGCGGTGTATTGAAAGGGGGGCTGAGTAAAGCGACAACGTAAGCTTGTTTCATACCTCCATTGAGCTTGCTCGTTCTCTGATGGCCCGGGATGGTTTCTGCTTGATTAGAGCCCGGCATATTGGAGCCCAAAAATTGAAGCCCCCAACACTAGAGCCCGCCCGTAAAACGACCCGAGCGTTACATTTCGATGAGATTGAATTGAAGCACGACCAGTTTATCTGCTGGAAAGCAGACAGGGTTTTCTCGTCGGTTACTAACGGTACTTTAATGGTCTGAACGGATTCAAACGATATCGCTAGATCTCGGCGAACCGCGGGCTACCAGTGATACCAACGAAGCGAACTGGCAGCCCAAGATGAACGCTAGCCAAAACCCTGAGACACGAGCGCCCCTGCGATACGTTTGAAAGCAGCGATATTGGCGCCCTTGCGATAGTTGATAAAACCGGAATCATCGATTGCGCCAGCATTTATGCAGCGCTGGTGGATACTTTTCATGATTTGTTTCAGCTCTTCATCCAGGTCGCTGTATTCGCGTCTGGAAAAGCCTGCATTCTGACTCATTTCCAGCGCCGAGACGGCGACTCCGCCCGCATTGGAAGCTTTACCCGGCGCGTGCAGGATGCCTGCTTTCTCGAAGGCCAAAATGGCGTGTTCGTCACAGGGCATATTGGCCCCCTCCGCCACTAGCAAACAGCCGCCAGCAATAAGTTGTCGGGCGTGCGCATCACCCAGTTCGTTTTGCGTTGCGCAAGGTAGTGCGATGTCACAGGCAACAGACCATGGCGCACTATCACCATGCCATTCTCCCGCGCCTAGTGATTGAAGCTTTTTGGTCGAGTCCTCACGACTGCTGATCAACGTTGTGATCATTGCCTTGTCCAGGCCATCCGGTATGTGAAGAAATCCTTTGCTTGATGAGAGGGTGATCACCTTTACCCCCAATTCGCAGGCTTTCAGGGCGGCGTGGAGAGCAACGTTACCTGAGCCGGAAATCGCTACACTTTTATCTTCAAAACTGTCGCCTTTGTGTTCTAGCATTTCTTTCACAAAATACACGAGACCAAATCCGGTTGCTTCGAGCCTGACATGGCTTCCGCCGAATTCGATATCCTTACCCGTTAATACGCCTGAAAAATTGTTTGCCAGTCGTCGATAGTGGCCAAAGAGATATCCAATTTCCCTACTGCCGACGTTGATATCACCGGCAGGGACATCGGTCTTGTCACCAATATGGCGATACAATTCATCCATGAACGCACAACAGAACCGCATCACTTCACGATCTGACCTACCGCGCGGATTGAAATCAGACCCGCCCTTGGCACCGCCGATCGTAAGGCCAGTGAGTGCGTTTTTAAACATCTGCTCAAACGCAAGGAATTTAAGTACCGATTCGGTAACAGTGGCATGAAACCTCAGACCGCCCTTATAGGGTCCCAGCAGGTTACTATGCTGCACACGCCAGCCGCGATTAACTTCGGGGAAACCTTCATCGTTTTCCCAGCAAACGCGGAAAGAAATAATACGGTCGGGTTCAGTCAATCGTTCCAGCAGATTCTCACTGATGTAACGCTCTTCTGACAATAAGTCTTCTAGATCGAAAACGACTTCCCTTACCGCTTGAATAAATTCGTCCTGCCCCTGATTGCGAGATTCAAGACGTTCGAAAAAATTTTTAAAGTATTCGCTGTTTTCCAAAATGGTGACCTCTGGGTACTATTTAATCCGTCATACGTGTTAATCACATCACCGGAATCAGCAAACGACCTACCGTGCTTGTCGTCACAATTTGATTGGCCGGCATTCCTTGGTCAAGCAAACAGCTTTTTGGTGATCGGCGACGGGTTGGAGAAGTAGGATAAGGCTAGCACAGATCGATTGAGATAAAGTTAACCGGCAACTTAGGCGAAAAATTGTCTTCCTGTGCAGACGGATTAACTAGCTCGCCGCGCACGTAGTTCCGACTCAGGGGGCCCTCTTCAACTTCTCCTGCTATCACCAAGCGAACTAGCTTTTTTAAGAATAAGTGGTTTAGGAGTAGGTGTTTTAAACAAAGGTTTCACCGAGAGCTATCATCAGAAAGCGTGAATAACGACGGACGAATCCGGTCGGCAATAACTACTGTACGAAACAAGGAGTAATTTATGAGGCAAATAACCGAAGATTGGCGCTACTGGGTGTGAATACGTAATGCTCCTTTTCAGGCGTATTGCCATGGCCATGATGGCCACATTAGTGGTTCTCGTTGCTGCAACGTATGCCGCTGCTCCTTACCTACTACCTCAATACCTATGCGCTTACCTGCGAGCCCAGGGCGTTGAACTCAGCGAGTTCAAGATGGACCGACCGAGCTTTCGACGGCTGGACATTGATCGTCTCGCGCTCTCGGTAGACGGCACAGAAGTTATAGCGAATGGCATCATCGTCCGATATCACCTCTCAGGATTGTTTGAGCGTCATATTGACGAGGTTAAAATCCAGCGCCTCTCGATAGCTATGCCACCCTCACGCTCCGAATTCAACGACGAGATAACACTTTCGCCTTGGGCTCTGATGCCAGTAGACGAGTTAACGGTCAGCGATTTTGAGTTGACCACCGCGGCCCCCGCCGTTAATTTTGTGGGGCGAATCTCTGTGAGCCCTTCCTCCGCAGAAGCGAGCCTTCGCATCACCAGTAAACTCTTGCCAATAGACCTTCTGACAAGGTCACAATTATCGCCTTCAGGTCGAATAGTCATGCGGATTGCACCAAAGGATTCACAATCCGTACTATCGCTCCGGGGGCAACATGACGGTGCCGGGCTGATCAAATTCGATGGTGATCTACAGCTTGACGGCGCGGCCTTTGAACTCGCCTTACGCCTCGCGGGCATAGAACAGCCTTCCGGTTCCGTCAAAGGCACATTTACCGGCGCAGGCGCATGGACGGCGCAAGGCGCAGCACTCATTACGGGCACAGGCAATTTCCAGGTTGATATTAAAGGCAATGTGGCGAGAGCGACGGGCTTGACCTACAAGGGCCCCATTGACCTCTCTCTGGGACCCGAACAACTGCGAGCCGAATCCAAAGGATCAATGATAGGCGTAAAGACCATTGACACTCCTGACGGTCAGTACCTGTTTGAAGACACATGGATTGGATTGGACTACCGCGCACAAATCCCGATCGTCGCCGGTATACCGGATGTATCGCAGATCACAGGCGAAGCCGATCTAAACCTCGCTATTAATTTACCCGGCGCAACACGCGCCAGCGAGGGGCTTATACTGCATGGCATCAGCCTGGCCGGGCTAGCCACCGCCAGCCTGAATGACGACCTGCCCGGGTTGTCTGGAAAAGTGATCGTCGCCGCCAACCCATTTGACTACGAGAACATTCGCTTTCAGCCGAACGGTGAAGGCCTCGCGCTCGACTTTGACCTGAAACTAGACATGAAGACCCCGTGGGATTCAATCGCTGATCCGTTTACACCATTCAGCGGCCAACTGGGCGCAGAGATCGTAACTTTGATCACTACGAGCACTACTAATGCGCCATTCCAAAGCCTTGGGCTGGACGTGGGTGTTCAAATATCAATTGAAGAAGGCCGCTATTTGGCAAGCATCGCGCCGAACTCGTTAGTCAACATTCTTACTGACGAACTAGACCTTGGGTTGGAATCGCTCGGGACATTCCTTGTGGAGATGAGCCCTGACGGGTCATTCTCAAACAACGGCGGCATCCTGTCGACCCGGTTCTCGTTTGCCACTGATGAACAAAAGCAGTTGAACTACACTAAGGCCAGGCTCAACATCAATTCTCTTGTTGTCAGCGCGGATGATATTGACGCCCAAGGAAGTTTCAGATCTGACAGATCGACCAAAGCACTTCCGGTTAACTTTATCGTTAATGGAAAACGTGCCAGCAACACGGGCACTTTCGAAGTCAACGCGAATCACCTCATTGAGCGCCCAGTGTTCAAAAAGGAATTGCCAGGTTGGGTTGCAGACTACGAGCTGATGGGCGGTCAGCTAAACTTTTCACTGAAGGGTCAGTTCGATGTTTCCGGCGAACCCCGCTTTGACGCCGCAGGTGAGGTTTCCCTAAAAGAAGTTGTTAGCCGTTACGATGATATCTCAATGACAGGGATCAATGCCCGCTTCCCCGTTAGACTAGCAACCGACAGCCTGCACCTTGGACCCGGGCCTATCGTTATTGGGTCGATTGATATCGGGTTTCCTGCGACTGAAATTGCTTTCCAACTGGAGACAGATACCGCGCTGGCTAAGGTCCATGACTTTTCGGCGAAAGTATTCGCGGCAGATATTTCCATCGAACGGCTGGTATACAACATCGATGACACGTCGAGCCAGTTTACCGTAAAGGTCCAAGGGCTACCCGTTGCCAGCGTACTGGCTCTTGAGGGTGAAGACCTCCGCGGTGATGGAATTATCGATGGCCATTTGCCCGTGGTCCTTAACCGTGCAGGTGTGGCCGTCGCAGGCGGCAGCTTCACCTCCCGGCCACCGGGTGGCTACCTTCGCTATCTGGGAGACCTGCCCGCGACCAGCATGGGGCTTGATCTTGCAATCCGGGCACTGCGCAACTTTGAGTACACCGAGATGAAAATCGACGTTGATTACACACCGGACGGTGCGCTTGCAGCTCTGGTAGGTTTTCAAGGCAAGAGTCCGGATGTAGAGGGCGGGCGACCGATCCACTTTAATGTGAATCTGACCGAAAACATTCCCGCGCTGCTTCAGTCAATACGTGCGTCCGAGGCCACCGAACGACGCGTTCAGCAAAGGTTAAGCCGATAGCAGCGAACATGCACACCGACGGTTAATCATCGATGCTCGTATTAGGCTCGCTCGTTTAAGGAACTATACTTTTAGGGAACTAACCTTTGAGAGAACTAACTTTTAAAAGAACTATCCGCTCAAGGAACCATCCGATGGTCAAACACACACTCATCGTATTCTCAATCCTGTGGATGATAGGCTGCACCCCGACTGTGAAATTGGACACGTCTGAGCCGATCACGATCAATCTGAACGTCAATATCAAGCACGAGATCGTGATAAAGGTCGATAAACAGTTGGACGACCTATTCAGCAGCGACAAGGAGATCTTCTAGTGAGCAAAACCAATTCCCTAAACAAGATGCCCCTAAAAAAATTGCTGGCCGGACTAGCCCTGATACTTGCCACTTCGTTTGCAATCGCGGATATGGCACTGGACGACGCCAAAGCCCGAGGACTTGTCGGTGAGGACTCAACCGGTTACTTATCCGCGGTAGTTGACGCCCCCTCGCGAGAAATAAGAAC
>JBLIIB010000155.1:0-9790 GCA_047634795.1 Candidatus Azotimanducaceae bacterium
CGTACCCACCTCAGAAAAAATTCTCACCATCGCCATGAAATCTTCCCTGGCCTCATGTCAGCCAACTATTAGCTGAATCCGATCAATCACCTTTCTCGACAACCACCGCGTCAACTTTCTGAAATCCACGGGGCAGCTTCAAACCACGCCGCGCTCGCTCTCCGCGATAGTGCGATAGATCATCAATCGTAAGCTTTAACGTTCGCTTGCCCGAAGTCACAACCAACGTATCCACCTCAGAAAAAATTCTCACCATCGGCATGAACTCTTCTCTTGCCTCAACTCTGTCTTTTGGAATATTCATCACCTTGACCCCTTTACCACGCGAAAGGCTCGGTAACTCAGACACCGAGAAGATAAGCAGGCGGCCCTCGTTGCTAAACGCCGCAACAAACTGGTTTTTTTCATCCGTCACCTCAACGGGAACATTGACGACCCCGCCCTTAGGGACCGACATCAGCGATTTACCGGCTTTGTTCTTGGTTAACATGTCTCCATGTTTCACGATAAATCCATAACCCGCATCACTGGTGACTACGTACCTGGCATCGTTGTCGCCTAATGCAGCCCCGGTGAAAAACGCACCAGAAGGCGGGTTGAAACGACCGGTCAAAGGTTCACCCTGGCCACGGGCTGTCGGCAAGGTATGCACCGCTGCTGTATAGGCCCGCCCCGTCGAATCTAGAAACACCGCATCCTGATTCGAACGGCCAGGCAGCGCCTGCAGGAAACTATCCCCAGACCGATAACTCAATTCAATCGCATTCACCTCGTGGCCTTTAGCAGCGCGAGCCCAGCCTTTTTCTGACAAGACCACCGTCACGGGCTCTGTAGAGATCAGGTCTTTTTCTGCAAATGCCTGAGCTTCCTGGCGCTCAACGATGGCGCATCTCCGCTCGTCACCGAAGGTCTCCGAGTCTTCGACCAGCTCTTTCTTAATCAGTGTTTTCAGCCGCGCCTTGGAATTGATCGTCTTTTCAAGATCAGCGCGTTCAGCATTGAGTTCATTCTGCTCGCCGCGGATCTTCGTTTCTTCAAGCCGGGCCAACTGCCGCAATCTGATATCGAGAATGGCATCAGCCTGAATTTCGGATAATTCGAAACGTTCCATCAACGCCAATTTCGGTTTATCTTCCTCCCTAATAATCTTGATCACTTCATCAATATTGAGATAAGCGATCATCAGGCCTTCAAGTATGTGCAGCCTGTCCATGATTTTGTCGAGTCTAAACTGGAGCCGTCGGAGCACCGTCGCGGTACGGAACGCCAGCCATTCGGTCAACATCTCAACCAGCGGCCTGACCCTGGGTTTACCGTCATTCCCAATCAAGTTGAAATTGCAGCGATAAGTTCGCTCAAGATCGGTAGTGGCAAATAGATGAGTCATCACCTGTTCGACATCAACACGGTTGGATTTTGGCACCACGACGATTCGAGTCGGGTTTTCGTGATCTCCTTCGTCCCGGAGGTCGACGACCATGGGTAACTTCTTGGCCTGCATCTGGGCAGCAATCTGTTCAAGAATTTTTGTACCCGAAACTTGGAAGGGCAACCGTGTAATAACAATGTCACCGTCTTCCTGCTCATAAACCGCGCGCGCTCTGATCGCGCCACGACCCGTCTCGTAAACCTGTTCGATATCTTTCTTTGAGGATATGATTTCAGCCCCTGTCGGGAAATCAGGACCTTTAATATGTGTCATCAGGTCAGCCAAAGTCGCTTTAGGCTTATCCAGTAAATGAAGGCAGGCACTAACAACTTCGTTAAGGTTGTGTGGCAAAATATCGGTCGCCATACCCACCGCAATACCGCTACCACCGTTCAGCAAAATATTAGGCAATCGCGCCGGTAGGTTGATAGGTTCAAGCAAGGTGCCATCAAAATTCGGGCTCCAGTCTACGGTGCCTTGCTTTAGCTCACCAAGCATCACTTCAGAGTAAGCGGTCAGCTTTGATTCTGTATAGCGCATCGCAGCATAGGATTTCGGATCATCAGGCGAACCCCAGTTACCCTGCCCATCAACCAGCGGATATCGATAAGTGAAGGGCTGCGCCATCAGCACCATCGCCTCGTAACACGCTGAATCGCCGTGCGGGTGGAACTTACCGATCACATCACCAATCGTTCGTGCCGACTTTGCATACTTGGCGTCTGCGCCCAGTCTCAACTCGTTCATCGCAAAGATGATTCTTCGCTGAACGGGCTTAAGCCCATCACCTATGTGCGGCAAGGCGCGGTCATTAATGACATACATCGCATAATTGAGATATGCGCCCTCTGTGTATTCTGCCAGGGACATCTGTTCGATGTCGCCGTCCATTACTGTATCAATCATAAATCTACCTTCTTCGACGCCGCGGTCAGTGCGCGTGCGCCAATGAGTCCATGCTTATTCTGTGGTTGGTTTAACAAAAGTTGGTTTACAAAACACAGGAAAATGCAGCTTTTAGCCGATTTCTGCCAGGTCGCCTTTCTTCTCAAGCCAGGATTTTCTGTCCGGGGCTCGCTTCTTTGAAAGCAGCATATCGAGTAACTCGTCGACCACTTTTGTGTCGTCGACGGTCAGACGCACAAGACGCCTTGTGTCCCGTGCCATCGCCGTTTCCCTGAGTTGCAGCGGGTTCATTTCGCCCAACCCCTTAAATCGCTGTACAACAACCTTACCCGGCATCTTGTCGGCGGCGACACGGTCCAGCGTTCTTTGTCGCTCGTCTTCATCCAATGCGTAAAAGACTTCTTTACCCACATCAATGCGATACAGGGGTGGCATCGCAACAAAGACGTGACCCTCTTCCACAAGTTTATGAAAGTGCTTAACGAACAAGGCAATCAGCAGGCTCGCGATGTGCAGCCCATCTGAATCAGCATCGGCAAGAATACAGACCTTGCCGTATCTAAGTTTGGATAAATCTTCGGTACAAGGATCAATTCCGAGAGCCACCGAAATATCGTGGACTTCCTGGGACGCCAAAATTTCGTTCGAATCCACTTCCCAGGTATTTAGGATCTTGCCTCGCAGCGGCATGATGGCCTGGGTCTCTCGATCCCTTGCCTGTTTCGCTGAGCCACCGGCCGAGTCGCCCTCAACTAAAAACAACTCCCCTTCCATGGCGTTGCTGCAGGAACAATCCGCCAGCTTCCCAGGTAACGCCGGGCCGCTCGTTGGCTTCTTTCGCGCAACTTTTTTACCCGCGCGCAGTCTTGCCTGGGCACTGGAAATCGCAAGTTCCGCTATGGCTTCGCCTTCAGTGATATGTTGGTTTAGCCAAAGCGAAAAGTTGTCTTTGACTACCGCAGAGATAAAGGAAACCGCTTCGCGTGAGTTAAGCCTTTCTTTGGTTTGACCTGCAAACTGCGGATCAATCATTTTTGCAGATAGCACAAAGTTACATTTGTCCCAGATATCATCCGCCGTAATCTTGAGACCACGCGGTATGAGGTTTCGAAAATCACAGAACTCGCGGAGAGCCTCGAGCAAACCGGCACGAAGGCCATTGACGTGTGTACCACCTTGAGTTGTGGGGATGAGATTGACGTAGCTTTCAGTCAATAGCTCACCGCCGTCTGATTGCCACTGCACGGCCCAGTCCACAGCTTCCCGTTCACTGGACATGGAACCGGTAAACGGCACTTCAGGCAATAGATCCAGACCTTCAAGCTCTGTGCTGAGGTAGTCTTCCAGACCCTGCTCAAAAAACCATTCATAATTTTTTTCTTCATCTTTTTTACTTGTTTCATCAGTAAAAAAAACGCGGAGACCCGGACACAGAACTGCCTTGGCACGCAGCAGATGCTTCATCCGGGATACTGAAAATTTTGGCGTATCAAAGTAAGAAGCATCAGGTGTAAAGTTAATCAAAGTACCGGTGTTCCGTTTACCAACGGTGTCTTTAACCGTTAGCTCACTGGCTTTCTGGCCGCCTTTGAACGCCATGTGATGCAGTTTCCCATCACGCTTGATATAAACCTCAAAGTTTTCAGATAGTGCGTTGACCACTGAGACGCCTACGCCGTGCAAACCGCCAGAAAACTTATAGTTATCGCTGTTAAATTTCGCGCCAGAGTGCAGTCGCGTCAGGATCAATTCAACGCCGGTCAATTTTTCTTTCTTGTGGATATCGACCGGCATACCACGGCCGTTGTCACTGACCGACATAGAGCCATCTTTACGCAGGGTCACTCGAATTTCGTTAGCGTGCCCTTCAAGCGCTTCGTCTACCGAGTTATCGATGACCTCTTGTGCTAGATGGTTTGGGCGGCTGGTGTCGGTGTACATTCCGGGTCGTTTTCTAACCGGGTCAAGTCCTTCAAGGACCTCAATGGAATCTGCTTGATAACTGGTAGCCATTCGTTCTCGAATCTTATTGAGTGGAATTGAAATCGACAGGCAGGCTATGCGCCCTTCTGGGAAAGTGCAGTGGAAAACACTTTGCGAGCAACTCTCGCCCTGTCGTTGAAGTTAACTCCCTTCCAATGACGAACCGACGAAACCGAGTGCTGGCATCATTGTCTACTGATGAAAAGTTTGCTGATGACAAAACTATCATCGGTCAGGGTAGGAACAACGAGCGAATTATAAGGGTTTAAAAAGGGAATTCCCGAAAATATTTCACGAAAACTCTACGGGCGTCAGAGAATAACCGTGCTCGATGCAGTAACTCAGCAATTCTCCCAGAAAACGATTGATCTGAGATTTCTCGTCCGGCTGGAACATATTTTCATTCGGTGTGGCATACCGATAGCGAAAGTTTTTATGCCGCTCAAAGCTGGTTACTTCGGCAGAATTGACGTCATGATAAACACGCAATTCCAGATTCGGCCAGCGGATAAACGGCCTGTCATTTTCCGACGTAACATCAACCGAAATCATTGTCGTAAATGGGCACCGCTCTCTGATTCGAATCACGACGGTCGCGCCCTCATTTGTCTTGGTTTGAATACCAAAACGAATGTCGTCTTCTGCGTCCATATCCGGAAATAGCTGACGCAGCCGGATATAGTTGGCGTCACATTCCGCCATATCTGCGATCAGGTCCGGTACATAGATGTATCTGTTAGTCATAGCTAAAACGAGCGCTTCTACACAGTAATGCTTAAAAGATTACCACAAAGCTAGAACAAGAAAGCGCTGTTATTACCTTGATATTTTGAACCGAACCTGTCAGGTCGTGAAACTGTCCAGGAGGTCCTGAACACGTTCTCTGATGTCATCTCGACTCGCCCGAAACCCGGCCTCAGCCAAACCAGCAGGGAGTCTCGCGGGGTCCTCCAATGGCCAATGGATACGACGAGTTGTGGCGGGCAAAACGGGGCATTTCTCATCTGCATTCCCGCAAACCGTGACGATTACATCGAACTCATTTAGATCAAACCGATTCAACGTATCGGAGGTCTGAGCGCTGATGTCGACACCGGCTTCAAGCATCACCCTGACGGCATTGGGGTTGAGTCCATGCGCCTCAATGCCCGCGGACGAAAAAGTACATTGCCCAAGGTTTGCATTGCCCGCGAGATGCCGCGCCCAACCCTGCGCCATTTGCGAGCGACAGGCATTGCCGGTGCATAAAAAGAGTACGTGGGTCACGACGGAGTCATCAACGGCAGGCCGATCAACGACAAAACCAATGCCTCGGCACGATCAAGGGAGCCTCGGTTTTCAGCCAGCACCTGGTTTGCCGCACTTATTTGCGTAGATCGCTTGAGCTCGTCGGCTAGCATTGCAGTAACATAGCGGGTGAGATCCTCCGCGTTGGTGGCAATAAACATGCCCTCCGCAGCCAGAAACAAAGCGGCAATGTCTTCAATGTTATCGAGGTGTGGCCCCATCACGAGCGGCGCTCCGGCCCTAACAGCCTCAAGTAAATTGTGACCGCCCACGGGCACAAGACTGCCGCCCACAAAGGCAATCTGAGCGAATTCATAGAACCCCTCCAGTTCACCCATGACATCAACCAGTAATACATCAATGTCGTCATCGAGCGATGCCTGTTGGCCGAGGTCAGAAAACCGCTGCACCTCCACACCGGCCTCATCGCAAAGGTCTAGTACTCGCTGGGTCCTGTGAGTATGACGCGGAACCAGCACAAGCAGCCCATCGTGAATGTTGAGCTTCGCTGCAATGTAGGCCTGAAGCAGCGCGGACTCTTCACCCTCGTGAGTACTGGCACCCAGCAAAACGGCTCTGCTGCCAATCAATGAATTCAATCGGAATTTGCGCTCGGAATGATCCGTCGCGTACTCACCATCAAACTTGATACTGCCCGTCACGTGCAGGCGTTCCGGCGCAACACCGAGGGCTAAAAATCGCTCGCGATGCTGGTGAGTCTGGACTGTGAGCAAATCGATGGTTGTCAGCATCGGACCAATCAATGGCGCTATTCGCGCATAACCCTTTGCTGATCGGGCTGACAACCTTCCGTTGATCAGCACGGTATGGATATGGTTAGCGCGGCACGCGGCTATAGTATTGGGCCAGAGCTCGGTATCGATCGTCAGAAGAGCCCTGGGCCTGTTATTTTTGATGAACCTTTGTACGAAACCCCGCAAATCATAGGGCGCATAACAATATTTAACGGTGCCGACTCTAATCTCATCTGCCAGTAACACTTCGACTCGCTGCCGACCGGTTGGCGTCATATGAGTGACCAGACACACATACCCCTTCGCGACGAGCCTTCGGATCAGCGGCACGGCCGCGATCGTTTCGCCTGCGGATACGGCGTGTATCCAGATGGGTCCTGATGTTAGATTCCTGGGTTCGCTTTTTTGATCCCTTTTCCCTTCGGGCTCTTTATCTGAGGGCTCTTCACCTAAAAGAAAAGAATCATCCAGAATTTTGTAGCATCCAAACCGCTCCGCAATGGCTACTCGGTATAACGGTTCCTTAAGCGAGCGGTATAGCAACCGGACCAACACAAGAGGAATCGCCAGATAAAAAACCACACTGTAAATAAATCGATAGACCATTAATTCTAGAACCCGCAGAACTCAAAAACCTTGAACCTATAATGAGAAGAACCTAAATGAGAAGAACCCAAATGAGTGAACTCTGAATCAAAAGCACTCAAACTAGAAGCATTCCCCAAAGAGAAAGGGCAGTTGTTCCAAGCTGGTACAACCATAAGTCACGGCTAGCATAGCCGCCGCACAAGAGGGCGACAACTCAGACTTCTTGTATACTCAAAACCGCTTACAATGAACGCGAGAACTGGGCGTGGAGAATCAAGGCAGCTCTGATTAAATGGATATTTTTGTCAGGACAAGCGATCCGGTGTTCCGGTCGGGGCGGACATTTTTTGGTGCGGCCCGAACGTGGCAATGGCCTGCGGGGCCCGACGCAAATAGACATTAATCGGAGGTTCCTTAGACTTGGAGAACAGGGTGTCACAAAACGTGCACAAAACAGATGTTGCCATTCTTGGTGGTGGTATCGCGGGGCTTTGGTTACTCAACCTGCTGACGCGGACGGGGTACTCCGCGGTCTTAGTAGAGCGGGATCAACTTGGCTGTGGTCAAACGTTGGCATCTCAGGGGATGATCCATGGCGGCGTCAAATACATGCTGTCTGGCGCACCCACCGGCGCATCTGAAACCATCGCCGACATGCCCGATCGATGGCGGCAGTGTCTCATCGGCGAAGGATCCCTGGATCTTAGGGGCGTTTCGATATTGTCAGACGCGTACTACATGTTTTCAGATCAAAGAATCACGTCGAAAATCACAACTTTCTTTGGCAGTAAAGCCACCAGAGGCAGAATCAAATCCGTCAAACCAGAAGACTACCCTCCGGTGTTTCATCATGATGCGTTCAAGGGGACCCTGTATCAACTTCTTGATCTGGTTATAGACACGGGCTCACTGCTCCGGCACCTCGCCGACCAGCATCCGGGACTCGCGATAAAAGGAGATGCACGGGTCGAACGAGGCGAACACGGCATCGATTGTCTCACGCTGGACAATGGCCGTGTCCTGAAAGCCAATCACTACATTTTTGCTGCCGGCAGCGGAAACGAAGAACTGATCAATCAAGCAGGGCTACCGCTCACCATGCAACGACGGCCTCTGCACCAGTTGATGGTCACCGGAGACCTGCCTGCGCTTTACGCACATGCTGTGACCATGAAATCGGCCGACAAACCAAGAATCACCTTTTCAACCCATCCGGCTCCAAGCAGTGGACACGGAGGGAAAAACACCTGGTATCTCGGTGGTCTGCTTGCCGAGACCGGCGTGGCTCGCGAAGACATAGATCAGATAGAGCACGCAAAGAGAGAACTCTCGCTGCTGCTACCCTGGATCAACATGGAAGATTGCGTGTTTGAGAGTTTAAGAATTGATCGCGCAGAACCCGGCGGGGCCGAAGGTCTTCGCCCAGACACACCCTTTGTGAAACGATTTGGCAACACCATGGTCTGTTGGCCAACCAAATTAACCCTGACGCCCCTCATGGGCGACATGGTATTAAGCCAACTGGATGATCCTACTATCAGTACCAACGCCAATCCTTCTAGTTCTGCATTGATGCTTGGTCCCGCCGCCCTGGTCGCTCCAGCTCCGTGGGAGCAATCCGACGCACAAACCTTATGAAGCTGACACGTCGACCACTTGGCTCTCTGGATATCGACACCGCGCCGCTAGCCTTAGGCACGGTTAAATTCGGCAGAAACCGCGGCATAAAATACCCAACGCCTTTTGAGCTCCCCGGGGATGACGACATTGTCAGGTTGCTGAATCTTGCCCGCGAATCCGGTATCAACCTTATTGATACGGCTCCCGCCTATGGCGTCAGCGAATCTCGCCTCGGAAAATTACTGCCGGGTCTGCGGGAGGAGTGGGTCATTTGCTCCAAAGCGGGCGAACAATACAACGGGGGCGATTCACACTACGATTACTCCACCGCCGCATTGAACCAAAGCGTCGATGAGAGTCTCCGCCATCTAGGTACCGACTACCTTGATATTGTGCTTATTCACTCCGATGGCAGAGACATCGATATCCTCACAAAAACTGACGCCATGGAGACACTGAGGCAGCGGCAGGCAAAGGGTGATATTCGTTATATTGGGCTGTCGGGGAAAACCGTTGCAGGCGCGCAGCTCGCCATGAATGAGTGTGATGTGCTGATGGTGACATTCAATTCATCCGATGCGTCTCATCGAGAGCTGATTCACACGGCTGCTGATCAAGGGGTTGGAATACTGGTCAAGAAGGCATTGGACAGTGGGCACGCGCAGGCAAACGAGAGCCTGTCTTATGTCTTGTCAGACCCCGGCGTTCATTGCGCGGTGGTTGGCACCATCAACCCGGATCACCTCAAAAGCAATATTCGTATCGCAGCGAAGGCAACGCAGTTCACATAGCTATTCTTTGATCAGTAGAATACGACCAAGCGAATGAAAACAAGCAGGCCCGCACGATCCAAGCTATCAACGGGCAGATCACTAAAGATCGCGAATCTTTTCCACCAACGCTGTGGTTGAACAGTCTTCAAGCAGACTCAGTACTTTGACAGTACCACCCGCTGCACGAACAATATCCGCTCCCACGACCTGATCGATCCCGTAATCACCGCCTTTCACCAATACATCCGGTGCAATTCGCTCGAGCAGCGCTTCCGGCGTATCGTCTTCAAACGTGACAACCCAATCCACGGCAGATAAGCCGGCCAACATCGTCATGCGCCGATCAATCGGGTTAATCGGGCGCCCTTCACCCTTGAGTCGGTGCACTGAATCGTCGCCATTAATCGCTACAATCAGTCGATCACCTTCTCGCTTGGCATCCGTTAAGT
>JBLIIB010000156.1:0-9770 GCA_047634795.1 Candidatus Azotimanducaceae bacterium
CGGCTGCTTGCGCGAGCGCCTTAAGTTCTTTCTTGTCCATTACTACCTATCCTTACCCAATGCTTGGGTTAATAATAGGCAGTTACACAGATTTAATTACAGCCTCGTTATGTGCCGACTATCACTACTCGTCGCCCTCTTCGAAGACATCTCTAAGAAAGTCATCAACTCCAGCCTCACGATATTGAGCGGCCTCTAGCAGTTGTTGCGTACTGCGCAATTCTGGAAATTTCCAGAGTAAACCACCTCCACCGTCTACGATCTCAAGTACGGCGCGATCACTCCAGTAGAAATCGAACTCGTCAGTAAAATGCTTGTAGCGTTGTTCATACAGTCGCAAGTAACGGTCTTTGTACTCTACCTCGTACACAGAGTCGACCTTCGTTTCTGGGCTATCCAGGCTTTCTGGAGCTGGATTCCTTTCCCACTCTAGTTTCTCAGACTGAGTCAGCTCGGTAAGTCGACCGATCAATTCGATGTATTCTCTTTTTGTTGCCATTATTTTGTTCCAGTCATCAACTCACGCTTTACATTACCTAACTCTTCGACGACTACGTTAACATCGGTAAGAGTTCGCCTAACCTGCTTTTCTTTGGACATCTGCCCTAACCGATACTGCCATCTAAGAAAAAAGATTCCACGCCTCGCGGATTTTAGATCTGATTTAAGTGTATTGGATTTAGTCTTCTTTTGAATTGTTCTGAGTTTGACGTTTATTATCGCGAGCACTTCATCAACCTCGGCTTCATTGCCGATGTAAGGGTTAAGAAGATTTGAGATTTTACCTGCCTCATCATCTAGGGATTCGATATATTCCTCGATACTAGCACCGAGTAAAACTTCCGCTCGCATAGACCTAAGGAGAAGCAATGTGACCACTGAGATCGAAAGGCTAACAACTGAAGCCCATGCACCATAGGTGTCCACAGTTCTTGTCGAAAGGAATCCGATTAGATTTTCAACTTCAAGCATATCTACCCAAACCCAGCTTTCTGCTGCTCCTTGCTGTTAACGAAAATCTCATCTCTATCGGTAAACTAAAGCGCCAGGCACATAACGAGGCTGTAGAAAAACCCCGATCTTTGAAATTCTCCAAAAATCGCGATTTTCTTTGTGCTGAGATAAAGCCTGTAGCAGTTTGATTTTCATCTTAGCCTCCAAAAATAATTTCTATTGCGCTGTACGCGCCACCACAAAAAAGTCAGAGGGTTTTTCTACAGCCTGAACGCCCAGTTAAGCGGCGAACCGCCATATTGATCAAATAGTTCACCCTCGGAGCGTATCAGAACCGTTTAAGGTCGTCTGCTTGCCACTTCAAAGCAGACCTTGAATGTCGATCAGCCTGGACTTCCGCTACCGACCGAGGCTGTGTGAAAAGTCAGAATCGAGAAGGCATCTCTTTTTAGAGGTCCTTAGAACCTTATTCTGATGCAGTCGTCGTCAGGTTGTTCCGACAAAACATAAACGAGAGCGCTGTGCGCACGATCAGGAAAGCAGGGGGCGACTTTTCACACAGTCTGGACCCTAAGGAGACATCGCCGGCCAAAGCTTCGGCTATGTCGATAAGGTCAAACCCATTAACCTCAAACCCGTAGATTTCACCATGGAAGAGCTGGCTGAAGAAGCAACCCAGGCACTCCTGAAGCAAACGAGTTTTCTTCGTTAACTTCCGCGCTGGATCGCTTCAGACACCGACCGAAGCCAGACGTAAACCAGACCTAAACTAGCGTAAAGCCTTCATTGCTCAGCGGCATAGATCGAATCCGCTCACCTGTCGCACTATAGATCGCATTCGTCACGGCAGGCGCGAGCGGCGGCAATGCCGGCTCACCGAGTCCCGTCGGTGGATTGTCACTCTGGATAAAGTGCACGTCCACGTCAGGCGTTGAAGCGATCCGCATCACCGGATACTGATGGAAGTTATCCTGCTGGATGACACCATCTTCCATCGTGATTATCTGCGTCGCCATGGTACTCAAACCGTCAATGACTGAACCCTGTATCTGACTCAGCGCACCACTCATATTAATGATGGGACCCACATCAACCGCCACGGTGACCTTATTCACCCGGAAGTTTCGGTTGGCATCGACACTCACTTCTGCCACTTCCGCAACGTGAGCCGCGTGACAAAAATAGAATGAAAGCCCAAGTCCCGTGCCAGCAGGCATTCTGCGGCCCCAGCCCGCTTTTTCTGCGGCCAGTTTGATGACATCAATCGCGCGACCCGTATTGAGCGCATTGACATTTCCCTGCGTGGTCCACCTTCGGGACCCCATAAGCTCCAATAGGAACTCAAGGTGATCTCGACCGGCGAGTTCGGACAATTCGTGGATAAAACTCTGTTCAACAAAGGCGTTGGTGTTTGAGCTAGGCGCTCGCCAGGCACCACACGGCGTATCAATTTCAATCATGGTTTGGGTGACCCGGGCGTTTTCCATCGCCGACATGGTGAACTCGTTGCCCCAAAGACCTGAGCCTACTACTGGTTTCCCACCCTTGTTAAAACCGATGTAGTGTTGATCCCAAGCCGCCAATTTCCCGTCGGGACTCACAGCACCTTTCATATTCTCAAATCCTCCTGCACGGAAGAAGTCGCCATGGATATCATCGGTCCGCGTCCACGTCAGCTTCACTGGAACACCGGCTCGGTGAGAGATGGCCATCGCTTCAGAGGCAAAATCATGGATAGCACGACGGCCAAAACCACCGCCCATTCTTGTGCCATTCACTTTGACATTTTCCCCAGCAATTCCCAGCATAGCGAGCGCAATGTCCTTCACCTGATCCGGGAATTGGCTCGGAACCCAGATTTCAATACTGTCTGGCTTACCACCCTGACCGGGGCGAAAGTCTGCGGTACAGTTCATCGGCTCCATACAAACGTGCGCAACATAGGGAAATTGATAAAAGGCTTCCAGCCTCTCGTTGTTCTCGTCTGACAAAGCGGTCAGCACATCTGCATTTTCACGTCGAACCGTTTCACCATCTTTTTCAGCCAGCGCTTTCGCCTGGTTAATCATCCCGGTCCAAGAATCTTTTGACGCATCAGACTCGTCCCATTTCACCTTGAGGCGGCTCTTAGCGTCTAGGACGGACCAGGTATCTTCTCCAACGATCGCAACGCCGCCCCGCAGCACGGCCATACCTTCAAGAAACGCCATCGTGGGCGCACTGCCTGCCCGGTCATCTGGCTCAAGAATGAACGCTTGGGTTACTCCAGGCATGCTCGCAATCTCTGCCTCGTTAAAGCTAAGCGCAACCCCCCCCACTTTTGGACATCGCGTGTATGACGCGTACTGCATGCCAGGGACATCAACATCGATACCAAAGTGAGACCGACCCGTCGCAATCACCAAATTATCAACACCGCCCACCGAGGCACCAATAATGGTGTACGAGCTAGGATCTTTAAAAGACAAGCCCTCGGGATCAGGAATCGGCTGGCGGACCGCCAGTGCAGCAAGCTCACCAAAGCTTAAGCTTTGGCCCGATACATGGACCACCTGACTATCGCGCGCTTCAAGATCTTTACGATCTACTTCCATTGATTGTGACGCTGCGCCAATCAGCATTTCTCTGGCGGAGGCGCCCATCTGACGCATTTTATCGAAGTTTCTGGGGATTGATGTTGATCCGCCGGCGCCTTGAAGCCCAAACCTCTCGGTATCAACTGGCGCGTCCAGAACAACCACATCTTCCCATTTTGCGCCCATCTCTTCCGCGATGATCATGGGCAGGCTTGTCTTGATCCCTTGCCCCATTTCCGGTGTGGCAGAATAAATTGTGATCTGGCCATCCGAGGCGATTTCAACAAAGATATTGAGCTCTTTTGAGCCAACTAAAGTCCCAAGTTCTTCTGCCATCGCGGCCGGGATAGTCATTTGCATAACCAATCCGCCACCGGTCAACGCAGAAACTTTGAGAAAGTCGCGGCGGTTCATATCACTAATAGTCATTTAACCGCTCCCAACATGTCCGTTTTATCCGCGTTGTAGTATGACGCGGCCGTGTGGATGGCTTTCCTAATGCGTATATAAGTGCCGCAACGGCAGTAGTTACCTGCCATAGCGGTATCGATATCTTTATCGGACGGCTCTTGATTAGTTTCAAGCAGCGCCGCTGCGCTCATAATCTGGCCTGACTGGCAGTAACCACACTGCGGGACATCGTGCTCGATCCAGGCTGCCTGCAAGGGATGAAGTTCGCCTCCCTGCGCCAAGCCTTCGATGGTGGTGACAGAACCCGAGACCGCAGATACGGGCAAGACACAAGAGCGAACGGGCTGCCCATCAACGTGCACGGTGCAGGCACCACACTGCGCGATCCCGCAGCCATACTTGGTACCGGTGAGTTTCAGCTTGTCTCGGAGTACCCATAGCAAGGGCATATTGGGGCTCGCGTCGACCTCGATGTTTTCACCGTTGACGACTAACTGGTACTTACTCATAAATTTGTCCAAGGAAATTAGGCGATATAACCTTGATTGTAGAGGGTCGTGGCAGGTTGATTCAATAAACTAATCTTTTGTCTAAGCTTGTCGAAAGTCGGTGTATTCGATCATGATCGTAAAACGCGCCTGAAAATCGCCTGTCACTAACAAAAGGAGACAACGTTTTGCTAAGACTCTCGACGGTATTCATCTCGATAATATTGGTAAACATCCTAGCTTTGGGCGGCTTCAACGTATGGCAGGCGAAAGCCGTCGAACACACCCAAATCGACCTCAAAGACGTGCTCAAAGACAAAGCAGCCTGCCGCAGCCTGGTCATTGACTACGCTTACCACAGAGATCAGGGGCACGCGGGCGAGCTGGCCAAGCTATTTACACAAGACGCCCAACTCATCGTTATGGGAAACAAAATAGAGGGTCGAGAAGCCATTGAACAACGCGTTGCCGATGCTAAAAGCGGACCACTTCTAAGACACATGATGAGCACCATCAGAATCGTTCTGATAGATAAAGACCATGCCTCCGGGGTCAGTTATGTGACTGTCTATTCATCCCCGGCTGGAACCCTTCCGTTACCGCTGACCGAATTTTCCGCGCTAGGTGAATATCACGATGAATTTGTTCGCACCGTTGAAGGATGGAAAATTCAAAGCAGGCAATTCATTCCGGTCTTTGTACCGCCTTCATAACTATGATTGCGAGACGAAAATTGTGGGACGAAAATTGTGAGCGATCACGACACACCTCTTTGGTTGGCATAACAAGTGATACATTACCAACGGAAGTAAGAGGTGATACCATCTGTTAACCATGTAGCAACTGAGAAATTCTTGACCGAAGCAGAAGAGCAACAAGGCACCCACACAGCAGACTCGCAGGAACCCCCCAAGAAAGGCGGGCTCTTGAAGCGCACGATTCCCTGGGTCATCACCCTCGCCTGTTTCGCCTTTCTTTACACAAGAATTGCCGGTCCCGCTGCAGCACAAGACATGACAGTTTTTGCTTACCTCGGCAGTGTGTTCGGCAAAGTCAACTGGTGGCTGTGGCTCGCAATGATGGTCCCCTATTCGCTCTTTTTCTTCGCCATCGATTCGCTCATCGTGTGGCGGGTCATCAACTGGTTTAACGCCAAGGTGACTTACAGGGATATTCTCCCGGTGCGCGCAAGCACCTACATCCTATCCATACTGAACGAACAAGTTGGCAAAGGCGCGATGGCGCTATACCTCAATCGCAGAGAGGGCGTACCGGGATGGAAGCTCGGTTCTAGCATGCTGTTTATCATGGTGTGTGAACTACTTTATTTATGTGCCTGGGCCAATGTCGGCCTTGCACTACAGTGGGAAAACCTCCCTGAAGTATTCCGTGCACTGCCCTTTGTCGGGATGGCAATCGTCGCGGTGTTCGCCGTTGCGTTTCTTTACTTCCAGGGCAAAATCTTCCCGAATATCGCCCTTCGAGACAAAGACATTCTATTTGCATTCCGTGAGGCGAAACTCAGTCAATACCTGATAATCCTCGTGTTGCGCTCGCCCGCACTGCTCGCAGCGGTGGTGGTCTACTCCGAAGCACTGTCTCTTTTTGGTATCGAATACTCTTACCTGCAAATGCTGGGCATTCTTCCGGTCATCTTCTTTGGCGCATCGATTCCAGGACCGTTCCGGGCAGTCGCTGTTTCCATGTGGGTTGTTTTGTTTCCGGAGTACCCGGCAGAAATGTCAGCATTCGGATTAGTTCAGCACAACTTCTTTATCCTTTTTAATGCCACCATCGGCCTAGTCTTTGTCAGGCGTGCACAAAAAGAACTATTCGAATAGTCACTCCCCAATGGAATCAACTAAACTCGCGCGCTCACTGCGTAAATACAAGAGACAAGCGTGACGTTTCAATCGATCGAGAGCATCCCGCGTCTGGGTTTTGGCCTTTGGAAAGTACCAAACGAGGATTGCGCGGATATTGTTTACAGCGCAATAAAAGCCGGTTATCGACATTTTGATGCTGCCTGCGATTACGGCAATGAAACCGAAGTTGGAAAAGGCCTAAAACACGCAATAGAAGATGGCTTATGCACCCGGGACGATCTGTGGATTACCTCGAAACTCTGGAACACTTATCACCATCCAGATCACGTTCCGCTTGCTCTCGAGAAGACGCTAAAGGATCTGCAACTCGACTATCTTGATCTCTACCTAATCCACTTCCCTATTGCGCTCGAGTACGTGTCTATTGAATCTCGCTATCCTCCCGAATGGATTTTCGACCCCGAGGGTTTCGAACCGAAAATGATACCAGCGAAAATATCGCTGCAAGACACCTGGCGCGCGATGGAGGCGCTTAAGTCATCCAGCGCGGTTAGACATATTGGTATCTGCAACTACAGTTCAGGACTGTTACACGACCTGATGAACTATGCGATAGACCCGCCGGAAATGTTGCAGATTGAATCCCATCCTTTTCTCACTCAGGAGCCTCTAATACGTCTGGCCAAGCAATACGGTCTAGGGGTCACTGCATTTTCGCCTCTCGGCGCGTTGTCCTATTTCGAACTTGATATGGCAGATCAGCATGAATCTCTATTGGTTAACCCCGTGATCAATCGCGTCGCCGAGCGACTGAGTCGAACGCCAGCGCAGGTCATCTTAAAGTGGGGAATTCAACGCAGCACCAACCTGGTTACCAAGAGCAGTAGCCCTGAACGAATGCAGGAAAACCTGACCTTGGATTTTGATCTAATGGATCAGGACATGACGGATATTTCAGCGCTTAATATTAACCGCAGGTTTAACGATCCCGGCGATTTTTGCGAGGGTGCATTTGGCAACTTTCACCCCATCTATGATTAACCCCGTTTAGTAGAAGCCCTTGTGATAAAAGAGTCGGGGGTATTAAAAAAATAGAGGCGGCCTGCAAGCACTAAAGGTCGACACCAAAGTTGGCCTTGAATCGCTCGTTGTACTCCTCATCGGTTAAGTCATCACCCATGCTTATCCACTCTTCCGAGGACAATTTATTCCGTGCGTCCATCATGCCCTCGGCATCGGGTCCCACCGGCCACCGAAGTTTGTAGTCATCCGTCGTTATCGCCTCATAGATTTTTTCAGCGACGACATCAGCAGGAACAGCACGCTTGAATCCAGCCGCAAAGATCTTGCCATTGCGACGCATAATCGGCTGGTAGGGAGAGGCCTTATCGTAATGGCTTTGTTCTGCAGAATTTTCGAAAATGTTCGTCATGATGACGCCGGGCTCAACATTCACCACACGTACACCGAACCGATAAACTTCATGGGCGAGCGCTTCACCCAGACATTCAAGGGCCCACTTGGACGCCGAGTAAGCAATCTGGTTAGGCGTCGCCAGCAAACCAACGGCGGACGTAATGTTCACGATACAACCCGTTTTTCGTTCACGCATCTCAGGCAGAACCGCCTGAATACAAGCGAGTGCACCGAAATAATTGGTTTCGAACATCTGTCGATGCTCGTCTTCCGGTGTCAACTCAAGCGGACCGGAACCACCAATGCCCGCGTTGTTAATCAACACATCCACAGGGCCGGTTTTCGTAATTTCAGCAAACGCTGATTTGACAGACGCTGCATCACAAACATCCAGCTGAACAATTTCAATCGGCAGGTCATCTGCCGCCGCCGCTGTTTTCAACGCATCAGCTTTAGCCGTGTTTCGCATACCCGCGAAGACCTTGTAGCCCTTTTTTGCCAAAAAGAGACTGGTGGTCAGCCCAATACCCGTACTCGTGCCCGTAACAACGGCGATTTTCATGATTTACCTCGTGACCCGTGAATTTCCATAATATAGTTTACTCGAAGTTCATTCAGAGTCGCGCTTAGTAGCCATAACTCAAGGGGTCACATCGACCCTTTTTTTTAATGACGGTTTGCAATGACAGTTTCGGATAAAGGTTTCCAATAGAGTTTTGCAAGGAGCGCAGACCTAAAGCGCGTAGCTTTTAAACAAAGGAGTGAGCCTTAGTTCAATCTCTGCATGCTTGGCTCTCCATGTTTCAGCACAAAGGTTTCCAGATCAAATACGGATGAGGTTGTCTCTTTCACTGTTTCCACCGCTCGATAGGTCGTTTGCCAGCGGTCATGTGTCACGTTGTGCACGAGATAGCCCCTGTGATCGCCGTCGTACAACTGAATCTGTGGGTTGCGCACAAGGCTTTCTCTGACCGGCCTGGAGAGTGGTTCAGGCCAATTGGCAGAAATGGATGAGGAAACAAATTCGACCAATGGAATTCGTTCGTCCGTATGGGGAAATAGCTCACCGTCGAGCGCCCAAAAGGAGTGCATATCACCACTTAACACCAGGGGATGCCCCTTCGTTGCGCGGGATAATGCATCGACTAAGCGGGCGCGATTGGCAGGGTAGGCATCCCAGGCACCAATGTACCCATATTCCGTTTCATCGACGTGAATGCGAAAGGGCAATAGAGGGCCTGATGACGCGATGACGTTCCAGGCCGCCGTGTTCTTGATCAGGTTTGCAGACAACCAATCCTCTTGCGCTTTGCCTAGCATTGTCCTGCTATCGTCGAAAAGGTCGTCGCATCGCGTTCGATAATTACCAAACCCGAGGTTCGTGTCCGCGGTATCGCCACACAGGTCTTTTTTGTCACGAAATTGACGTGTATCCAACAGACTGATCTGCGCCAAATCTCCGAGCGGAATCAGGCGCTTGAGGTCAAAATGATTATCCCCAGGCGAGCGGTATCCCCTGACGGGCATATGCTCGTACCATGCCTGATAGGCCGCGGCGCGCTGAAGGGACGCTGATAGATCTCGATCTTCAGTCGCATCATGATTGTCGATAATGGTGAAAAATGGCAGCGCAGCATGGGCACGCTGCAACTGCTGGTCAGTCTTATAGAGCGCATGGCGTTTACGAAACGCCTCAAGCGTCACCGGAATCTCTTGTGACTCGTGTTGCCGGTAACTTTCACCGAACGATGTATCGTAAATGTAATCACCCAGATGAATCACAAAGTCTGGCTGTTCAGCAATAATATGCTCGTATGCGAGAAATTCACCGTGGGTATAGTTTTGGCAGGAAGTTGTCACAAAACGCACGCCTGAAGTGTGACGACTTCGCGCCGGCAGCGTTTTCGTGCGACCCGTCTGGGATGTCCAGTCGCCGATACTGAAGCGATACCAGTACTCACTATTAGGCTCTAACCTGCGGACATCGATATGAACGGAATGAGCGAAGTCCGGCTCAGCCAGGGACTCACCGCGCTGAATCACTTTCGACATTAAAGGGTCTTTCGCAATTTCCCATCGAACAGGCACCGCAACCGGAC
>JBLIIB010000157.1:0-9747 GCA_047634795.1 Candidatus Azotimanducaceae bacterium
CACCGTCGATGGTGCCAGCGGTGGGGTTAAAAACCCGCCCTCGGTAATTGTTGATGAGTAATAGCTAAGCTCTCGCAATATTCCGCTGCGCGAAACAATGCTGTCGCCGCTGAGCACTTTGCCTACAGCAAAGGTGCCGGGGTGAGTCGGACGGCTTTGGTTGTGCTGTTTTTTGTATTTGGCCGAGCCGGACTTTTTTACATTTTCGCGTGGCCATCCTATCTTGCGTCGGGTGACCTATTTGAGCCTGGGAAATACGCTATCTCATCTGGTCGTTTGGTGATTGAACCGAATTTAGAGATAGGCATTTCAGGGGATAGAGCGCTTCCCTAGTCAATCTCGCTGAAGCGCCTGATGGCTTCCATCCATTCTTCGGGCTTGTTGTCGTGAATCATATGACCAACATCTGAAAAGTGGATGTGTTGACCGTCGTTCAGTCGCGCCATGGCTTTTTGTGAGTCTTCTGTGGTCATCACCGAGCCCAGGTCTGCATTTCCCGTCAGCAGGGTCACCGGACATGAGATGTGCTTTAGGAAGTCGTCTGCATTCCATTTTAAGGAGTCATCCAAACCAGATTTATTAAGGGAGACATCCAAACCATCCTGAAGTGCCTTGGGGGCTAATTGACTCAGTGAGTCCAGACGTTGATTGATCTTGGTTTCGCCGACGGATTCGATACCCGGTTTCCCTGTATAAGGATCAGGCGCATTAGCCAGCACGTCGAACCAGGTGTCGCGGGCTGTGCTACCATTTTGTAACGTGGTTGCTATGAGGGCCATGGCTTCGAATGCCGCCCGATAAACGTCATTTAATCCATTGACGAAATACAAAGGCGGGTCCTCAAGCAGGATACGCTGGGTGAGTTGTGGTGCACTGGCGGCAACCTGAACCGTGACAAGTCCACCTAGAGAATGTCCGGCCAGCAATACTGGTTCCTTAATTACTTCGGTGATGAATCCAATGACATCGGCCGCATAGGCTTCGGTTTGATAAAGCTCGTCTGGCTTTGATGAATCCCCGTGGCCTCGAAGATCAAGCGCATATACGTGGCAATGTGCGGATATTGAAGGCAGCAGGTGTTCAAAGCTTCGAGAGCTTTCAGTGATGCCATGAAGCAGTACGAGCGGGGTGCTGCCGCCAGCGCGTTCCAGATAGGCGATTTTTATGTCGTTGGTGAGTGCGGCGAATTGTTTATTCATCATTTCGTTTGTTTAGCCCTGAAAAGCATTTTTGTGTCGTTGCCCATTGTCGCCGATTCCATCCCGTGCTGCTTTTGAATCGACAAAGATATGGTGTTTTACCGTGAGAGATTCTGCGCCAACCGTTAGCAATCCGGCCGGAGTGAACATGCTGCTTTCATCATTGACGCCGGGTAGGGGGAGAGCGGCACTGACCGCAGAACCCGGTCCGCCAGTCTGCCTCCGGTTTCTTCCAGGTTCTGATCGCTTCCGTGCTGCGGGTACATTGAAAGGCGTCTTTCTCGACAACAATCACCGCGATACCGTGGCTACCTGTAGACCTGCGACAGATGGAGCAGTGACTGACGAACACATCGTTCGCTTGCTGTTTAATATCAAAGCCGACGGTCCCACAGTTACATTCGCCGCTAGCCATGCCTTCCTCCAAATTGTATCGGTCAATTTTTCCATTAGGGAAGTTGCGTTTAAATCGAGGTTGAGTGCCCTATTGAGCGACCCTTTTATTATCCCTCTCTCAATATTCCTCTCTCAATATTCCTCTAGGGCGTTGTATCTAAAAAGCTTATCAAGCGTATAGTCACCGGCAGCTCGCGCGGCCCTGTCGCGAAAAAAAGCTGGGATTCCGCTGAGATGAAATACTTTTGCGTTGCGTCTGGATCCTCGCTGAATACTAGCGGTACGACTTTTTCTAAGCGTTTCGTATCGCTGTAGCGCGGTTGTCGCGTCATTGAATGCGCTCAGACAATTGGCCAGGACAGCAGCGTCTTCGATTGCCATCGCGGCACCCTGTGCCATAAATGGCAGTGTTGGGTGGCAAGCATCTCCGAGTAACGTCACGCGCTCGATACCCCATTGGCTCATGGGCGCTCGATCGAACAGGGCCCATTTGTAAAGCGAGGCGTCGTCAATGTGATCGATGAGCTGTTGGATATCACCGTGCCATCCAGAAAAGTCTGCATGAAGTTCTGAGACGTCGCCGGATTCGGTCCATGATTCAACTTCCCAGCCGGTTTTTTCTACAACACAGACGCAATTAACCAGGTCGCCGCCACGAACGTAATAGTGAACAAAGTGCTTTCCTGGTCCCCACCAGACGGTGGACATGGGCCGAATGAGTCCTTTGGGTAGTTGATCGCTCGGCACGAGTGCACGCCAGGCGACGTTGCCGGTGAATGCCGGTTGCTCGACACCCCATAATTGCTCACGGATCAATGAGTGGATGCCATCAGCGCCAATCAGGATATCGCCGTTAACCTTTTGACCCTCAAGGAGAACGGTGACGCTATTGCCGTCCTGCTCGAAGCCGGTGACGCGGGCATTGGTATGCAACGAGATATTCGGTGAGTTGTCGGCGGCATTGGCTAGCACCTGCATCAGGTCGCCGCGGTGTATGTGATAGTAAGGCGCCCCATAGCGTTCCAGTAGCGACTCACCGAGGATCGATTCGCTGATGATCTTGCCGGTTTGCCATTGTCGAAATTGTGTCCCTTCGGGTAAGAAGGAGCACGCTCTTAGTGCCTGCTCTAAGCCCAAACCATGTAATACCCGCGTGCAGTTCGGTGATAGTTGTATGCCAGCGCCTGTTTCGACAAGTTCTGCTGATTGCTCAAGCAGCGAGACTTGGAAGCCCTCGGCTGCGAGGCAAAGTGCTGCGGTTGTCCCGCCGATCCCGCCGCCGGCAATGAGTATGTGTTTAGTGTTTGCCAACTGCATTTCTCACTAATCGCGTCTTTGCGTTGATAAAGATACCGAAACTGCTGTGGTTGTCGATCATGTGCTGTGGGTGCTTAAAATAAGCCAAGTGCTTGCGCACGTTCGTGAAACCAGGGCGTAAATCTTTCGGGATTATGGCGCATGGCTTGCTTCAACCAGGGAAGCTCGGCGATCCTTATTTCTGCCACCTCATCGCTTTGGTGGTTGATTTCCGCATCTGAAACCCCGCGAAAAGACATCTGGATTTCGAAGTCTTTTATGGCGATGTCGGGGATATCAAGGCGAAATCGGCTGGCATTGCCCCAGGGCGTCAAACCGATGTTCTTGATGCCAAGTTCTTCCCAGACACCCCGCGTTGCACCGGCGTGAAAGCTTTCTCCCGGCTTTAGGTGTTCCGCTGCGCTAAGGTCCCACGCATTAGGCCAGACGTCTTTGTCTTTATGTCTGCGTTGGATAATCAGGCGTCCATCGCTTCGAAACAAAAAAACATTAGCCGATCGATGCCAGTAGCCCCTGCGGTGGACTTCACTTCGCGAGCATAAACCTATCGCCTTGTGATGGTCGTCAAAGATTTCGAATTGCTCTTCCATAAACGAATTCTATGGCATGTCAGTCTTTCCCGTACACTACAAACTGACGACTTATTCAGCACGGACTGGTTTCGCCCGCTAGTTCATTATCTTTTACGCTAGTTTGATTGATCTCTCAGGCGTTATCGGTGGGGAATTCTTACCCTACTCGTTCGACCCTTATGACATTGAGTTTACACAAAACGCTCATCCTACCTATGCATGGGTCCGTGTACATGGGTCCGTGAATACCAAGTAGCGACGCGGATTATGGATCAACATTTTGATGATGTTGAGATCATTAGGGGGGTTGAGTTACTCGGGTTCTTGAAGAGGATTTTTGTTAAAGGCATCTTAGTGCCAAAAAAACCGGAGAGAGTTTGGTGGAATCGATATCAACAATGAATGGGCTGGGTATGCGGCATGGATGAGCTCGCCCATGTTTAACCGATCTCTCGATCGATCGCTTTTGTCTATGTTGTCGGTGCTTAGGGCATAATGTGCTCAAGTTTTGTTTACAGTGAGTCCTATGCACCCGTTTAGGAAATCAGTTGATCCTTGCCACTTTTCTTTAGTGCTGTTGATCTTGGCGTGCTTTCTTGTCGCTCTGCCGGATGCGTTGTTCGCTGAAGAAAATGCAGGTGCCCCTAACATTCTCATCGTCATGACTGACGATCAGGGGAAGTGGAGCCTTGGACAATACGACGAGAGAATTGAAACTCCCAACATTCAATTTCTTGCAGAGCAGGGTGTCAGGTTTGATCAGGCAATCTCTCCGACACCGGTTTGTTCTGCAGCGCGCGTGAGTTTCTACACGGGCCGCACGGCATCCCAACACGGCGTTCATGATTTTCTTTCGGACAAGGATAGTGAACAGAAAAGCTGGCTTGAAGACGAGCGTCTCATCTCTGAGGTTTTGTCTGATAGCGGTTATCGGGTGGGGTTATTCGGCAAGTGGCACGCAGACACTCACGGTTGGGAGCCTGCTAAAGGTTTTGACCGCTGGTTAACTTACGACGAGCGCGGCGGCGTGCCCTGGTTTAACCAGTATCTGCATTCCGGCACTGTGCATTTTTCAAAGGATGGTGATCCTACAACTCACACTGGTGTTCAAGCGCGCTTTCTTGCCGAATCAGCGGTCGCTTTTATTGACGAACCCAGCGATAAACCTTTTGCAGCCTTTGTTAACTTTGTAGAACCCCATTTCCCGTTTGATGGCTTGCCTGAAAGGCTGGTTGAGCGCTATCGACCCATCGCGCGCGACATTGTTGCGCCGGGTGATAGCGCCAGTCTCAAGGCCAGTGGAGCATCCGCAATGCCTTTTGACTACGTTGCTGCACATACTGAAAAACTTGCTCAGTACCTGGCTGCGGTCACGCTGGTAGATGAGCAGGTAGGGCGCCTGATGGATGCTCTGGAAGGTAGAAAATTACTCGAAAACACACTGATTGTGTTCACGTCCGATCATGGTCATCAAACAGGTCAATACGGGCTATATGGGAAAGGTAATTCCAGCGTTCCGCAGAACCTCTATGAAGACGCTATCAATATTCCGCTTGTGATTTATGGCCCCAGGCGTTTGGTGGCGCGCGGTCAGGTTCGAAATGAATTTGTGAACCTGTACGATATTTTCCCAACGCTTTCTGACGTTGCTGGTGCTGATCTTTCTGCTTACGACGGACCTGGGAAAAGCTTACTGCCGCTGTTAAGGGGCGAACGACTGACGTCTTTTCGAGATTTTCAGTTTGCAGAGTATGGCAATGCTCGGATGACACATAATGGGAGATGGAAACTCATTCGTCGCTATCAACCAGACGGCTCGTCTGAGGAGCAATGGTATGACTTGACCCATCCCTTGGGTGAACGATTCCCCGTTCCTGCACCGAGCGAGGCACAACAGGAACAATTGCAAGAAGCGCTAAGTGCGTTCTTCGACGTCTATGAGACAACCGACCATTCCGGGCGCCGAATATGGGAATTGCCCCAACAAAACGCGATGGAAGCCTGGCGGCATTGAACGATATAGCAGCATCGAATGGCGGTATCTCATGTTAGCAATCGACGGGGCGTTTCAAGCGAATACGTGTCGGCGTTTTAATCAACGTTGGTCAGCTCAGCCTAAAAGGAATCGCAGTGAATAAATGGGAACAATTGGATACGGCTGAAATTCCCGCAGGCGGCGAATTGCGATTGCTTCGGCGAGGGAGCGAGTTTTCCATTCGGATTGCGGGCATGCAGGGTGATCTGATGAATAGCAGGACCCATGGCTCGGAAGACGCCCTGGGGGTGATGGGGTGTGAAACTATAAGCACAGCTCAATCGGCGAGCGTGCTTGTTGGCGGATTGGGTATGGGTTTTACCCTGGCGGCGACATTAGCGTCACTTCACGAGAACGCGAAGGTCGTCGTGGCGGAACTTATCCCGGGTGTCGTGAAATGGAATCAAGAAGTACTTGGCGAGTGCGCTGGTCATCCTTTAGCGGACAAACGAGTGCAGGTGATCGTGTCTGACGTGGCGGAGTTGATCAGCCGTGCTGTAGGAGAGTACGACGCGATTTTGTTGGACGTCGATAATGGGCCTGAAGGTTTAACTCAAGACGAAAACGATGACCTTTACTCATTGATGGGACTGGAGGAGGCCTACCATGCGCTTCGTCCATCAGGGGTCCTGGCGGTCTGGTCGGCGGGACCGTCGCCGCAATTTAATTCGCTCTTGCAAAAAGCGGGCTTTAGAGTTGATGAAAGGCATGTTCGCGCGCACAACGGTAGGGGCGCACGGCATATTATTTGGTTGGCGAAACGAGATTAAGTGGCAGCAGGCCTATTTGATCGGGTTAAAAACCGAGATCCGCAGGTGATGTGTTTTTAGGGCATCTGGCAGATATTCAGAGGCCATTTCTAATTGTGATTAACCGATGGCGGAGTGCCTCGGTGGAGAAGTGAATATGTCGGTAAACGTATCTGATTTCAGTCTGTTGGACCCTGCAATCAGCAGCGATCCCTGGGATTTCTATCAACTTTTGCACGAGCAGTGTCCCGTCTACCAGATGCCTGAAACTGGCGCCTTTGTGGTGACGCGTTATGACGATTTGCGGCAGGTGTTGCGTGACCCTGAAACATTTTCATCAAATGTCAGGTCAGCGAGCATGGGGCCGTTTGCCGGGCTGCAACAGTCCATTCTTAAAGAGGGTGGTGGCTGGGAGCATGTTCAGACATTGCAGCGAACGGATCCACCGGAACACAGTCGCTATCGAACTTTGCTTGATCGAGTATTCACCATTGCCCGCGTTAGAGAGTTAACGCCGCATCTCGATGAAGTATCGAACGAGCTTATTGACGGGTTTATCGATCAGGGGGAGTGCGAATTCAGTAATGATTTTGCAATGCCTATGCCTGGCATCATTATCGCTGAGCAATTGGGTTTAGATCGTAACGATGTTGCCACATTTAAGACATGGGCAGATGCCATGTTGGGCGCTGCTCGTTCTGCCGTTGCCAGTGAAGACGAAATTCGAGCGAATGCCGAAACGGAATTAGAAGCCCAAAAGTTTTTGGCGAAGATTTTCGAGGAACGTCGAGCTAACCCGGGTGACGATCTGATGTCGGCGATGGTTAATTCCCATGGAAGCGATGAAGCGCCGTTAACAATGCATGAACTACAGAATCTGATGCACCAGTTGATCACTGGTGGGTTCGAGACAACTCAGAATGCCATCAGTCACGGCATGTGGGTACTCGTTCGGCTTCCAGAACTGCAGGAAAGGCTGCGAAGCGATGAATCCTTATTAAAGCCATTTGTCGATGAGGTGCTTCGCTGGGAGAGCCCGGTCCAGTTTCTAGCGAGAAGAACGACAAAAGATGTTGAGTTGAATGGAACACTCATTCCCGCAGAGAGTATGGTGATGGTGGGTTACGGGCCCGCCAACAGGGACGAAGCGAAATTCAAATGCCCGCACGAGTTCGATATAGATCGAGGAAATTCAGGTGCGAACCTTGCCTTCGGTAGTGGTAACCATTTTTGTGTTGGCGCGCTATTAGCGAAACAGGAAATGACGAGTGCTTTTAAGGCGCTCCTTGACCGTATGGAAAACATTCAACTCGCCAGAGCGTTACCCAACCCCGTGCATGACTTCAGTATGTTTTTCATGCCGATGCGCGATTTTCATATCAAGTTTGAACGGCGCTAGGTCGGCCGCTTATTCTATTGATTGGCGCTTATTCTTTGGGCTGTTCACTTAGCTGAAATGAACGTTGCATAAATATATGGTTCATTCGGAGCTGGATCAGAAGGAAAATGATCACACTGATAAATGCGATGGTTGCGAGCCAGGGTTGATCGCCACTAATCCACATTCCGACGCCGACCAGTATTAGTAGGCCAGCAGGCACCAGAGATATTAAGTGGTCTCGCCAGGCGGCTGGGTTAACCGATGAGAAAAACTCGTCATTGTCACTGTCCAGTCGAGCGCGTCGCATCGTAACCTGACTCACCCAGGTCATGGCGGCGAAAAGCACTCCGGTTAGAATAAACCAGGGACCAAATTTGGAGGGTCCCAGTGTGCTAATCTCAGCGAATTCGATGATGCCGACGAAGAAGGGAAAGACGGCATCGGTGGTTGAGGGCACCCAACTAAACCTCATGACCAGACCGCTGTAGATCAACCATATTAGTAATATCCCCAAGAAGGTTGCGAGGATCTGCAGCCAGCCAATGAATGCGATGAAGGACCACGAATAGAGGTACTCCTGCTCCGTCAAATGTGACCACATCAGTTCTAGAGCGAGTGCCTGGACGATACTGAGCAGCGTTAGCAGAACCGTTGGCAGGTTTCTTTTTGCTCGAAGGCTGATTTTATTCAGTGCCATATCTTTCCCTAACATGGGATTGTTGATGTACTTACGATATCAGATCGGTTTGCGGTTTGGTGCTGGCGTTGCCGTTATTTGTTAGGCGGCTCTAATCGTGGGCGGCTAAGTGTGGGCGTCTATTGGTTCTTGCCACGGCTCGAAAGATGATGAGGTTTAGATTGTCGCAGGGCTGACTTGAGCCGATGTGGGGGTTGCCTTGAGTGATTTAGATTGACAGTGAGTCACTTCAACCTGAGACTCGAAACAAATCGATTGCGAGTTCCCCTGCATGCACGATATTCCCGTCCGAAAGATGATGTTTGACATACCTACACCTGAGAGCTTTGATCCGAAGTGGATGGCAAATGACATCATACAATCCTATCTTTCAACGGGCACAAGCCTCTATGTCGCTTATCTTGAACCGTTTCTGGTTAAGTCGATGCGGCGCGTACTGGATAAGATTACTGACGATAAGTTGAGGGGTAATGTTGAGCGATTTTCCCGTCAGGAAGCACAGCATTACACGCAACACGAAAAATTTAACGAAGCCATTCTTGGCAAAGGCTATCCGGGACTGCAAGAACGATTTGATGAATTGAAACAAGATTTTGATTATTTCTTGTCCAATAAAGATGACAAATGGTGTGTCGGATTCGTCGAGGGGTTTGAGGCGTTGACAACCCAATTAGCCCTGCAGAGCCTTCATGAGTTGGGGAAGCGACATAGGAAGACAGATCCTCGTTTTGCCGCGCTGTTTGAATGGCATATGACTGAAGAAATAGAGCACCGGACCGTGGCCTTCGACATATACGAGGATCTATATGGCGACTACCCTTTCAGGGCAAAAATGTGCTGGGTCGCGCAGAGTCATATCCTCAAGTTCATTATAGATTGCATGAAAATCATGTCCCCTACCGATGTGGCGAGATATGACCAGAGCTATCACGTGCCCAATATTGCCTATCCTACAATCTGGCTGCGAATGTCCCCGGCCATCATGAAAACCATGACACCCTGGTACACACCCTACGATTACGACGTGCCTGATACGATTCAAGCGCTGTCCGCAAAATTATCTGACGATGCCGCATCGGTGACCTGATTTGGGCGATGAATTAGAGTCGACATCAGAGCGTTCTTAATATTTCAGGCTAAGAACGCAAGGATTATGGCGTCAATGAGTTTTCTAGCGTCACCCCTCTGCCAATAATTTGCGCCCAGGTTTAGGTCCCCTCAACGCTGCTACAGCGGATGATACGAACTATTGTGTTCATCTCGATGCAGACACATCGAAGCGAAAAGACAGCCATACGCCGCGATAATGCCAGGCCGTGCGACTCGGTCATCGGGTATTTTCGTTGATGTGGACTGAGGTACTGTGCCTCTCGCTGCCAATGTTGGCCTCAGAGTTAATAG
>JBLIIB010000158.1:0-9698 GCA_047634795.1 Candidatus Azotimanducaceae bacterium
ACACTCCCGGATATCGACACCCAATGGTGTCATCGGTGTCAGGGGAACCGTAATAAACGCGGTTCAAGATGCTAATGGTCAACTCGTTATCAGCGTACCCTCCGGTGTTATAGATATAGCCATTGTCGATTCCGGCGGTCGCCCCGTAATGAATGCTGACGGCACACCAAAGGTTGAATCATTTGGGGTAGATCAACTGGCGAGCATAGCGACCGTCGATAGCTCGGGTAAGGTCACCGTCTCGGCAGAAATCCCCCCAGCCCTTGCGGCAGTGGTTAGGGTCTTGGCTGTGCAGGTAGACACAGCGATAAAAGCTGCTGAAGCTGAATCAGCCGCTAGTTCGACGGGTGATGACGCCGATGCTGATGCTGATGCTGATGCTGATGCGGATGCCGATGCCGACACCGATGCCGATGCTGCCGATCCTACGGCCCCCGCAGTAGCCGTGGCCCAACAAGTTGATGTTGAGTTAACCGCGCAAGTAGAGCCAGCCAAGGCGAGCGGTGGTGGGGACACGGTAGAAGAAGTTATAAAGTTTGAAGAGGAAACCATTAGTGGTTCGGTCCGTCAGTGACGATAGGGAGCGACACTTAATTGACTAAAACTGTTCGAATTACGGGCATTAACGGTCAGGACGGTTCTTGCTAGGTGGAATTTTCGGCTTGAAAAGGGCGACATTTTTCATGTCACAGCCCATGAAATAGTCCAAAGCATTGGATGCCGCAGACGGTAGATCGGTTATTAGTAGGGGTAAGCGCCTTAGTCATTGATGGTGGCACAAGGGAAAATGCCGTTGTCACATCAGGCGCTGCACCAGAGCCTTAAAGCGCGCTGAGATCCGCTGGTGTATCAATGTCTTGGAGGATACCCCGGTCAGATACCGGGATAGCCGATACGTTAGCGCCATATTGTTTAATAAGATGTCGAGCGCCGGTATCTCCGGAGAGTGCGCGTAGCGCTTCAAAATACTTTTTGGCAAATCCCACGGGTTGACCTCTTTCTCCCTGATACTCTGGTATCAGGATTGTTTGGTCATTGGCTGCTCTGAGCATTTCCTCGCGCAGGTGATTCAAGGTCTCTGTTGTAATAAATGGCATATCGGCCAGCAAAATAAAAGCGGCCTGCCAGCCATCAATCAATGCCGCAGCGCCGGCCAAACTGTGACCCATGCCCAGGGCAGAGTCGGGCGCACAAAAGGTCTGTAAGTTGGGGTGATTTAGACGTTCAACAAGTTCGCTCGCGAATGGCTCGTCCTCATTTCTCAGAACCAAAAGTACCTGGTCGAAAGCTTCGAGTGCTTTGCTGGTGGTTTGCTCAACCACTAACTGACCGTTGGGCAAGGTCGCCCGGCGCTTATCCGCGCCAAAGCGCCTGCTTGATCCTGCGGCTAGCACCATAGCGCCAATCATTAGCTGGCTGCAGCTTCCGTCTGCGCCTCGCGCCTGAAGTCCGCTTCGATAATATGTTCTTTGTCGCTTCTCAACGCTGTGATTTGCGCGAGGATGGCGATGGCGATTTCAGCCGGCGTTTTACTACCGATGGGTAGACCCACTGGCCCATGCAGCTTTGCGATCTGTACTTCAGTGAGGTCCAGTTGTAACAGCCGCTCCCTGCGTTTAGCTGACGTTCGGGTAGAACCCATAGCGCCAATAAAAAAAGAGTCGGTCTTGAGCGCCTCCATCAGGCCCATATCGTCGATACGGGGATCGTGTGTTAGCGCGATAATCGCAGAGAAGTAATCATCGGCGTGGTTTCGCACGGCATCGTCCGGCATATCGTTGACCAGTTGAGTGCCCTCAACCGTCCACTGATCAATCACTTCTTCACGGGGGTCGCAAACCACGACATGGTAGTCGAGCATTTGTGCCATTTGCGCGAGATACATCGATACCTGACCCGCTCCTATCAGGAACAACTGATAGCGTGGTCCATAAGTCTGTCTAAGAAATTTTTCACCCGGCTTATCGGCATTGGCAAGCTCACCCGTAAAGTTCAGGTGTTTAAACCGATCTTGGTGATTGACCGACATCTCGCCGGTGGCCATATCAACGGTGCGCTCAATACATTGTCTTACGCTGAGTCTGGCGGCGATGGCTTTGAACCCATCGAGGTTGCGTTTGTCCATCTGGGGCTCAACAACGATGTGTAGTTGCCCGCCGCATGGCAGGCCGAATCGATCACTTTCCTCCTGGTTCTTGCCATAGAGCATGACTTCGGGTTTGTCGGTGGCGAGTTCGCCTCGCGTGATTTTTTCCAGCAGATCTTCTTCAATGCACCCGCCGGAAAGCGATCCCGCGACCTGTCCTGCCTCGTTACAGCAGAGCAGTGAACCGACGGGTCTGGGGGACGAGCCCCAGGTTTTCACAACCGTCGCAAGCCAGGCTTTTTGACCAGTCTCGATCCATTCGGTGAGCTGGCTGAGTACGTGCTGATCGGCATTTTCTATCATGCTTTTTCGTTCCTGTGTCGGCCTTGTTTCGTTGCTGTATCGTTTCTGTCCATCATTATCCGGTCGCGCCCTGATGTATGCACCGAATTATCGAGGGAAATTAGTTAAACTACTATTTTACACCGAATTGAACGGTGTTTCGCATCGGGATATTAATGTGGACTTGATCAACGCCTTGGAAGTACCAGTCAGTATTAATCTGGAGGCCTTTAGCCAGTATGTCGCGAGCCGTGGGATTCGGCATCGAATTACCGAGGAAGGGCTCAATCAGGTGATATGGGTGGTGAGTGACGAAGAAGCGCTGCAGGTCACAACCGCCTATCGCGCCGTATCCGCCGGTACGCTGGCGCTGCCAGAGGTGGGATCAGATCTGCCGCAGTTGCGATTCCTAGCTAAGTTGGTCGGTAATATGGCGCGTTTCCCGCTCACCCTGTCGTTGATTATTTTGAGTATCGTATTGTTCCCGGTGGGCATGAGTCTTGAAACGGGCGCTTTTCGCTCGCTGCTGGAGCAAATGACCTTTTTAGCTACGGACGAAGTGATCGGAAATGCCTATTTCCGGACGCTGGCTGAAACGCTTGAGGCCGGCGAATACTGGCGCTTGTTAACCCCTATGTTTCTGCATTTCTCCATTTTGCACGTTGTCTTTAACCTGTTGTGGGTTTGGGACATTGGGCGCCGTATCGAACTAAAGCTGGGGTCCTGGACATTGCTTCTCGTGGTGATCATCTCCTCGTTGGTGGCCAACTTTTCGCAATATCTGATGACAGGCCCGGTGTTATTTGGCGGCATGTCAGGCGTGGTGTTTGGCTTGCTTGGTTTTAGTTTTGTTTGGAGCAAGGTACGTCCCGAACGAACGATGGGCGTCCCCAATGGGATTTATATGTTTATGTTCGTTTTCCTTGCCATTGGGTTTACGGGAATACTGGACTCTCTGGGCTTAGGCTCTATCGCTAATGGTGCGCACCTGGGCGGTATGATCGGTGGGATGCTTACAGCAGGCTTAGCTGTTCTATTTCTTGATCAACGTTCGGTTCACCCGGAATAAATTCAACTTCATAGCTGGTAAACCGTCTGAGGTTAATTACGCCGGTATCGAAAATCAGGTATTGGCCTTTGATACCCTGCAATTGCCCCGTCACTGTTGGCGTCTTATCAAAATTCATTGAGACGACCTTGGTTGGATATTCTAAAACCGGATAGGTTAGGGTCTGCACTTCGGCGTCGCGTATTGGCTGAATATTGCTCGCGCCAAAACGCTCAATAACCGGTGCCAGTTCTGGTTTAACCCGTTCCATGAGTTCATCCCTGACTTCGATCATGTCGACGTGGTCTGCTTGGGATTTCAGCATCCTTTGCCACTGCGTTTTGTCCGCGACGTAGTTCTTGAACGCCACTTCAACGAACCCTGACTGTTGCCGTGTCATCACCTTCATGATCGGCAACGCCTGCACGGCACCCTGATCGATCCAGCGCGTCGGCAGGTTTGCTTCCTTGGTAATACCCACTTTGATCCCTGATGAGTTGGCCAGGTAGACAATGTGGGGTTGCATGCAGAATGTTTCAGCAAACGTGTTGTCGCGGCAGGTGCCTGCGTCGAAGTGGCAACGTTCCGGGCTCATAATGCACAGGTCACACTGGGCCAGTTTTTTGAAACAGGGGTAACAGTATCCCTGGCTGAAGCTCTTTTTGCTGGGTCGGCCACAGGCCTGACATTCGATTCTTCCGGTATGTTTGAGGGTGATGGTGCTACCGATATGTTCGTTGAGCGGCAGCGTGCTGTCATCCAGCCTTAGACCATATTGAACGGCCCCCGCGGGAAGATTAGGGTGGCGTTTCGGGTCCATCTGGATCTCGCTTGTCATTTTTCTTAAGAAGCCTGTATTCACGTTACCCATTCCTTTTTGTTCGATTGAAGGCTAGCTGCTGCAGGCTATTTGCCTGCGCGGCAACGTCCTTTTCCAAGGGCATTATCGCGCAGGCCTTGCTCACAACAAACCAGTTCTTGTCCGGGTTTGTTCGGTCTGGCGTCAGGAACCTGATTGAATTTCAGGATACAATGTTTACCCGTTCCCGATGTTGAAAACAGACCTGTGATGATCGAAGAAGGCCAGCCCAAAGCAATTTATCTGAAAGACTATAAGGTGCCACCGTTTCTGATTGAAGAGACCGGATTGCATGTTGATATCTATGAAGGCACAACGGTGGTCACCGCAACGTTAAGCATGGTGCGTAACCCCGCTGCGGGCATTGAGGATACCAAAAACCTGGTGTTGAATGGGGCGCCCGGGCTGAAGACAGAATCGATCGTGGTCAATGGCACGACGCTGTCATCCAACGAGTATCAGGTTGAAGACGAAGAACTGCAGATTTTTAACGTGCCGGAAAAGTTTGAATTGCAAACCGTGGTCCGCATTTGCCCAGAAGATAATACCGCGCTTGAGGGACTTTACAAATCCGGGGACATGTACTGCACGCAGTGCGAAGCAGAAGGTTTTCGCAACATTACGTGGTACTTGGATCGCCCGGATGTGATGTCCCGTTACACAACCACGGTCGAAGCGGATAAGTCGAGCTATCCGGTGCTCCTTTCTAACGGGAATGACATTAACCGCGGTGACAAAGGCGATCGACATTGGGTGACCTGGCAGGACCCATTTATGAAGCCAGCGTATCTTTTTGCGTTGGTGGCCGGTGATCTTCAGTTCGTCGACGATGAATTTGTCACGATGAGCGGCAGGAAGGTCGTGCTTCAAATTTTCACCGAGTCGCACAACATCGACAAGGTCGACCATGCGATGAAATCCCTGAAAAACGCCATGCGTTGGGATGAACAGGTTTATGGTCGCGAGTACGATCTCGATATTTTCATGATTGTCGCCGTTGAGAGCTTCAACATGGGTGCGATGGAAAATAAAGGTCTCAATATTTTCAATACGTCCTGCGTGCTGGCTCGTCCGGACACGACAACAGACGCCGCGTACCAGCGTGTTGAAAGCGTTGTGGCGCATGAGTACTTTCACAATTGGTCGGGTAATCGCGTGACTTGCCGCGATTGGTTTCAATTGAGTCTGAAGGAAGGGTTTACGGTTTTAAGAGACCAGCAGTTTTCGGCTGATATGGGGTCTGCGACGGTTTGCCGGGTGAATGACGTGGCGATGCTGCGTAGCGCGCAGTTTCCTGAGGATGCCGGGCCCATGGCGCATCCCATCAGGCCGGATTCGTTTATCGAGATCAACAATTTCTACACCGCGACGGTTTATGAAAAAGGCGCCGAGGTTGTTGGAATGATTCGGACACTGCTGGGTGCCAAAAATTTCCGTGCGGGCACCGATTTGTATTTTGATCGGCACGATGGGCAAGCGGTAACGACGGAAGACTTTGTTGTTGCCATGGAGGACGCCAGTGGCGTTGATCTAGCGCAGTTTCGCGGTTGGTATCGGCAAGCGGGCACGCCGGTAGTTGATGTTACGGGCGAGTATAACGCTGCGGGCCAAACCTTTACGCTGCGATTGACACAATCCTGCGCCGCGACACCCGGCCAGCCTGAGAAAGAGTCGTATCACATGCCTATCAAGATCGGATTGATGGATGAATCGGGTCAGGATATTCGTTTCTCTTTAACTGGGCTTGATAGCGCCAGTGTTGAGGAAAATGAAAGCGCTTTTAGTGTCGTTCTGAATTTGACTGAACAGGCACAAACTTTTGTGTTTGAGGGCATCAAAAATGCGCCAGTGCCATCATTGCTTAGGGGTTTTTCGGCACCTGTGCGGCTTCAGTATGACTACAGTCGCGATGATCTGATGTTTTTGATGAGTTTTGATGCGGATGGTTTCAATCGATGGGAAGCTGGTCAGCGCCTGGCGGTGGATGTGATCGCAGAAATGGTTAAGGCCATTGAAAAAGGCGATGCAGCAGAAGTCGATGAGCGTTTGATCAACGCGTTTGAGGCCAATCTCTCCCAAGCGGTTGATCGCCATAGTGATGAGAACCTGGACAAAGCCATGATCGCTCATATGCTGGCGATGCCTGCAGAGAGCTATCTGATCGAGTTATCTGATGTCGCCAATGTTGAAGCGATTCATGCGGCCAGAGAGCAGGTACGCACGGAAATTGCGACACGGTTGAGCGGATTGTTGTTGTCCGTTTACAAATTGAATCAGGATCGCGTGGCCTATCTGCCAGAGGCGAGCCAGATGGCCGCAAGGGCGCTTAAAAATGTGGCGCTAAGTTATCTCATGCAGCCAGAACGCTCCGAGATGGCGCAGCTTTGCTTTGAGCAGTTTGAGTCGGCGGACAATATGACAGATACCAGTGCGGCGCTTAGAGCACTGGTGAATTCGGCATCTGAATTGGCTGCACCTTTTAAAGAAAAGGCGTTAGCCAGCTTTTATGAGCGTTGGTCCGATGAGGCGCTGGTAGTTGACCAGTGGTTCGCGATTCAGGCGTCCTGTCCGTTGCCGGGCGCACTCACAAAGGTCAAGGCGCTGATGAAGCATGAGGCGTTCAATATGCGGGTGCCCAACAGAACGCGGGCTTTGGTGGCACAATTTGCGATGGGTAATATCACCAACTTCCATCAGGCAGACGGCGAGGGCTATGCTTTTCTGGCGGATATTGTGATTGAACTGAATGTTATGAATCCGCAGATGGCGGCGCGGATGTTGGGTCCGCTAACGCGCTGGAGAAAGTATGACGAGAATCGCCAAATGCTCATGAAAGGTGAGCTTCAAAAGATACTCGATACTGAAGCTTTGTCGCCTGATGTGTTCGAGATCGCAAGCAAGAGTCTGTCATAGCTCGTAAGGACAGTTCGTAAGGACAGTTCAAAGAGAGTGTTCGAAAAGAGAGTTCGAAAAGTTAGAAAGGACACAACGAAGGGACAGTACGAAAGGATAGATCGAAAGACAGTGCGCAGGGACAGTACGAAGCGCGCAAGAGGGATTCTTTGTCCTTTCTTGACGGTGTGCGCATGTGTTCTTTAGCGAGCGCAACGGCGGTGTTGTGGACACCGCGGACCATCTCTGTGGTTAAGCCTTCCTCGAACGCGACGCCGAATGACTGCGGTTCAGGGGGCTGAAGGGGCTAGATGTCGCGCTCGATCAGACTGTTTGCCATTTTTGTACGTGTAGACGAAAGCAATGATGCGGCTGCTCCAGACATGCCAGGCTTTGAGCGCGATTTTGTTACATGAACGCCCTGGTTTCTGAGACCTCGTGCTGTCCGGCGGGCTTTTTTATCCTGCGGATTGCTGTAACGACTCTGAGCACCATCTGTTTCTGCATTTCTAGAGAAACCTCATTGGTGTCACTAATCGCGTTGATGATACGCGCGAGTTCAACGCGTCGTTCGTTGAGTAAGACAGGCTGCTCTTCGCCGCATATATTGATGGCTGAGACCGTTGAGGGATATTCTTCAGTTGGCGTGATTCGACGGCTTCCAGGTGAACTAAATCAGGCCATGAGCACTTCTGCATTTTGCTCGTTGAGTATGGCATTCCTCTCTTTTTGAATACGGGTGAAAAACGCCATCCGGCGTGACCATGTTGTTCATGATGGATTCCCTGTCCGTTGGCTCGTCCATTGGTTCGTCGATTGAGTCGTTTCGGGCGGAAACGCCATCGCTAAAGGCTCGCATAGCGTCGGGAATAGCGTTGATTTGAACTACTGTACCGGAAACTTTGAGTAGCATATCCGTGGGTGGCATCAGACATCTCAGCCAGGGTGCTCGTTGAAACGAACAGGCACATTACTGTGATCGATATCCTGAACGTCAAAACCTCTGAGTTTGAGTGCTGACTAAGAGGCACCATGCCACTGATGTCTGAGGGAAGGCGGCACTACGCGGGATTGAGTTGCTCAGCTAAAACCGTGCGCTTCGTTTTTTGAGATGTTGCCGAGCGTAAGACGGTTACTGTCTTAATCAGTTTTTTACCTTCCCAGTGACTGGCACTCTCTCCTGCGAATAGAAACGCTTCGAGGGCTTGTGCGGGCTCTTTGAGTTCAGGTGCCTGGGTTAAAACGTCATTGATCGATTGAACTGAGGGGAAGCGTGCCTTTCCCCACAGGAACAAGAGCCGATGTGCTGCCTGACTATCGTTCACCCGGCATGCGGACTTGAGCTTCGCGTAAGCGCTTTGTTCGTCCGGGGACAGATTCTGGATATGGAGGTCCGGGGCATCTTGATGTTGCAAGGCGCGAAGTTTTCGTCTGGCAATGATCCATTGCCATGTTGATAATATCCACAACAATGCTAAACAGATGCTCATCCACTGCCATGTTTTCGCGACGCCCGTCATAGTCACATCGATCCCTTCCTGGATTTGGGGTGTCTGCATGGCAATAGGTGCAACGAATGCTTGGTTCGCCGCGGGCATCACCTCAAAAGTCGATTCCGGTATGACGGCGATTTCCTCCCGGTTACTGCGTGTATTCCACCAGGGTATGCGAATTTCCGGAAGCGTGATGCTGCCAGATTTTGTGGGAACGATGCCGAGGGTCGTTTGTTGGAGTGCGGTTATGCCGTCAGCGGCAGGGCGGTTCTGAGCGTCAGGTGGATCGGCATAGACCTTGGCGCCATCAATCGCCACATCCTGAAACACGGGTAGCAATGTGTGTGGAATGCCCCCCGCTTTTATTGTTAGTGTTCGATTGACAGGTTCACCTACTCGGAAAACGGGTGGCGCCTCGGCCCAGGATTCATGGATGCTTAGCGACTCTGCAGGAATCCAGTATTGCCCGGCGAATTCTGCGGGCACTGGTTTTACGTTGACCGTGTGCGATTCGGACATGGCGGTGACGCGTTGTCTTTGGGAAAACATGCCGCCGCGGCCGCGCGTGCCAACAAAGCGCTCTCGGGGGATTAATAGCTCACCGCTTTTTTGCGGGAAGATGGCGTACTGTTTTTCCAAGACGTAGTAGCGACGACCGTCAACAATCGATTCAAAGCGTTTTTCGTTCTCAATATTTTCAATGATGGCATCAACAAGTGCGGGTGCCAGTGGAAAGTCGCCGCCAATGGCGTCGGAGTAAAACAGGCGTACGGAATACAAAATCTGGCCCTGTACGTAGGTCTCTTTGGTATCTACCTGTGTCTCGAAAAACACAAACTGCCGCATGCGTTGTTTTTGAGATTGAGTTTGGGCCTGGACTCTTAGCGAAATAGGCTCTGTTCTTGAGTTGCCGGCGCCGATACTGGGAATGGTCAGGCTACCTTGTCGTTTGGGCCTAAGAACCAGTAGGTAGTCTTT
>JBLIIB010000159.1:0-9693 GCA_047634795.1 Candidatus Azotimanducaceae bacterium
GGGCTTCGAAGCGTGGAGGGGCGTGGATGTCGGCGTTCCGTGAGCAATCTGCGATTGATGGCCATGTGCATCCAGTGATTGTGAACTGCTGCAACTTTCCCAAATCTGATCCCTGTCTGCTGGGTGTAGATGAAGTGCGCACCTTGTTCCATGAGTTTGGGCACGGATTGCACGGTCTGCTCAGCAAGGTTCAATACCAAAGTCTTTCGGGCACCAATGTGAAAATGGATTTTGTCGAATTGCCCTCTCAGATCATGGAACACTGGGCGATGGAAAAAGAAGTGCTCAAGTCTTATGCCATTCATTTTGAGACGGGAGAACCTTTGTCGAACGAGTTGATCGAAAAGCTCAAAGCTTCTGAAACGTTCAATCAGGGATTTGGTACTACCGAGTATCTCGCGGCCTGCTACCTTGATTTCGCGTGGCATGAGGCAATTGATACCCCGAGTGATATCGGCGCGTTTGAAAGTGATGCGATGAATGCGATCAACAAGGTGGATATGATTGACCCGCGCTACAAGACCAGCTATTTCCAACATATTTTCACTGGTGACGAGTACTCAGCAGGCTATTACGTTTATATCTGGGCTGAAGTGCTCGATGCGGACGGCTTTGAAGCTTTTAAAGAAAAAGGCATTTTTGATCAGGCAACAGCCCGAGCGTTTCGAGAGAACATTCTTGAAAAAGGTGGCTCGGATGACCCGATGAAGCTTTACCGCCAGTTTCGCGGCCGCGAACCTGAAGTGGCGCCGTTGCTTGAGAGTCGTGGGTTGGTCTGAGCGCCCATATTTTAGCGACCAATACCGTAAGACTCAGCGTGTGTTAAGCGCGGACCCAGCAACACTATCCAGAAACACAAGAGAGAAACTTAATGTCAGACATACCGAGTGAGTTACCAAATTGGGTTCGCGATCACGTTGAGCTCTATTTAAAAGATCCGGAAGCGGCACACATGTGGGATTCCAGTGCCGCCGGCGGTAAGGGTATCCTGCCAACATTGTTGTTGGTCTGCAAAGGCAGGAAAAGCGGCAATGAAGTCATGTTGCCGTTGATCTACAAAAAGGTGGGAGATGCGTATGTGATCATTGCCTCTAAAGGTGGTGCGCCAGCACATCCACTTTGGTATCTCAATTTGTTGGCTGAACCGAATTGCGAAATTCGTGTTGGGGCATTGATCCTGAAAGTCGCTTCGCGAGATGCGCAAGGCGATGAACGATCCAACATGTGGGATCAATTAGTGGAGGTCTATCCTCCCTATGACGATTATAAGAAATACGCGGGTGATCGGGAAATACCGGTTGTTGTGTTGGAAGCGCGCTCCTAGCTATTAGTTGTTAGGTTTGTAAGAGGTAGTCGATGGATACTGTTTTGATCTCAGGTGCGAATCGAGGTATCGGGCTCGAATTGACTCGGCAGTACATCGAGAAAGGTTGGCGAGTGCTGGCCTGCTGCAGAAACCCTTCGAGTGCAGTAGCGCTTACTGCATTAACTCATGATATCGATGTGTTGTGTTTGGATGTTGCTGATCTGAAGTCCGTCGAAGCGCTCGCAGCAGCGCTATTACACGTAAAGATTGACGTATTGATTAACAATGCCGGCATCATGGGTGGCGAGGCCAGCGGGTATCCGGAAGTCGACCAAGACGATTGGATTAAGGCGTTTGTTGTTAATACTCAGGCACCTTTTTACCTGACGAATGCGCTGGTCGCTAATCTGCGCTTCTCGTCAAAGCCTCGTGTGATCACCGTCTCCAGTCAAATGGGCGCATTGTCGCGACAAGGCAAGGGCGCGTATGCTTACCGGTCGACCAAGGCGGCTGTGAACAAGGTGATGCAATTACTCGCTCAGGACCTGGCTTCTCGAAAAGTGATCGTGTGCCCGGTTCATCCCGGATGGGTGAGAACGGATATGGGTGGTGATGACGCCGATATTTCAGTTGAAGAGAGCGCTAGCGGTATCATCGGATTGACTGATGGGTTGACCATGGAAGACTCCGGTAAGTTCTTTAACTGGACCGGTGAGCAACTGGAGTGGTGATTGTCTGCCTGACTGCCTGGGGAGGACTGTCCCTGAGAACGCTTTCCTGGGGGGACCTCTGATTAACGTCTATTTTCGCCATTACTGCGTTCGGGCGGCACCAAAACATGTGCGCCCCAGCCTTGTCCTGACAGAAATATCCATCTAATCAGAGCTTCCCTGGGGGACCTCTGATTAACGTCTATTTTCGTCATTGCTGCGTTCGGGCCGCACCAAAACATGTGCGCCCCAGCCTTGTCCTGACAGAAATATCCATCTAATCAGAGCTTCCCTAGATGTCGAAATTCGTGACCAGATTAATTTTGCTGGTGTCGGGAGAAACAGGGGGCGGCGCCAGCGGTTTCTCATCCTCTTCGATCATGTCTGAGCCTACCATCGCTAACGTCATGCCCATGGTATTGGGATTCAGCAGCTCTTTTTCTTCCTGTATTGTTTCTAGAATTGCGCCTGGTTCATCCAGACCGAAATCCGGTGCCTCGACTTTTGGCACTTCAACCGCGCTCGCTTCAACCAGCGGTGTTCCATCATTGTCTTTGACGCTGAAGGCCGATAAATCAATATCAACGGTAATCTCTTCGCTGGGAGGCACCAATAGCGATCCATCATTTTCTGCCACTTCGTACTGACTTAAATCCAGGTCAGGCGATTCTGTTGCCGGCTCAGGATCAAACAGATCTCCCTCGTTGGGGGCAATCGTAATGCCAGAGGTATCGATCGCAGCGGCCGATGCTGGTTCAAGCGCCGCGGCTTGTCCAATGGGCGCAGCCCGGTTAATAGCCGCGGCTTGTCCAATGGGCGCAGCCTGTTTAATAGCCCCAGTTGAAGGAATAGCTGCTGTTTTCGGCTTGGGTTCTACATCGGCTGTTTGGAACTCAGGGGCATCGTCTGCTTTTTGAAATGCCGGTATGTCATCAGACTTTTGAAATACAGGTGCTTGTGCTTTTGCGAACGTTGGTGCCGCTACCGGTGCTGCGACGGCTGACCTAATGATTTTAATTTTGACGTCGGCGCCGACTTTCTTCAACGCTTTGCCATACTTGGCGGCTGCAGCCTTGTCAGCAGTTTTCTTTAAAACGATTTGTTTGCCAGAAAATAGCGAAGCCGTTTTTTTTGCGTCGATTTTTAGCAGCTTTGACAGGTGTGCCTGAACGCTGGCACTGTCAAAACCCTCAACGATGTCGCCTTTGAACACAATGGCGTAGATGTCGCTAATGTCGTGTTCCTATTCGCTATATTCTTTAAACCTATGGTAGTTAATTCTGAGGCTATGTCGAGCGCTTAGGTTCACACTTTTGACTCGTGGTCCGGGAATGACGACACTTGGTCATTAACCTTGAGTACTTAAAAAGTACTTAAACCTCAAAGCCCTAAACCACACGCTCCTTCAGCCCATGGAATGGAAGATGTGTTGATGATGCCAGTCGCGCAGGTGTATCTCGCTTCTAGTTTTGTTTGGGGCCTTCTGTTCTGGTTAATGTCCCCGTGTTCATGATCTGTCAGGTTGAGGTTGTGCAACTCGACGCGCTGCAGCTTGTTCTGGTGGGCACGGCACTGTAGCTCAGTGCGTTTCTATTTGAAGTGCCTACTGGCTTTGTCGTCGATACTTGGTCTCGTAAATTTTCGGTCATCACGGGTTATCTGATCACGGGTGCTGCCTTTCTCATCATGGGCTTTGTGCCGACGTTCGCTGCCTTTTTGGTGGCTTCGTTTATCCGGGGGGATAGGTTGGACGTTCATATCAGGTGTCCAACAGGCCTGGTTAGCAGATGAAATCGACGAATCTGAGGCTGCGCAACCTACCTTAAAGCGGCTCGCGTGGGCAACTTCGGTGCGTTACTGGGTATCATTATTGCGGTTATCCTAGGTTCTATCGCATTGCACTGGCCACTTATATCGTCCGGCATGCTGTTTTTAGTGTGGGGCGCGTTACTGGTGGGGCTTATGCCCGAAACGGGCTTTGAACCGGATTGATCTGACTCATCTGAACCAGGGATGTTGCAGACGTTCCAATCGGGCGCAAAGGTGGTTAGCGGCTCAGCAACGCTGATGTTGCTGGTGCTAATGGGATTAGTTTTCGGCGCTTTCAGTGAAGGGTACGATCGCTTGAGCATTGCCCATCTTTTGCGCAACTTTCCGTTTGCAGAGGTCACGGAGTTTACGCCGGTCATCGTGTTCGGCTTGCTGGGCGCGCTGGGTATCTTACTGGCACTCGGTGTTGTGATGTTGGCCGAACGACTGGTTGATACGGATAGTGCCAGGCAGTTGGCGCGGGCGCTGTCGGCCATCACGCTTTTGATCATGATTTGTGTGTTGGTATTTGCCTGGTCCGGAAGCCTATGGGTAGCGATTGGCATTTACGTGGTGATGCAGCCTCTAAGAAGTCTCATTGGACCGTTAACCATGGCCTGGTTTAATCGTAATCTGCCCTCATCTTCTCGCGCGACCGTGATCTCAATGCACAGTCAGGCTGACGCATTGGGTCAAATAGCGGGCGGGCCAGGCGTGGGGTTATTAGGGCGGGAGTTGGGGCTTCGTCTTGCCATAGCGACTGCTGGATTGCTGTTGCTACCCGCACTCTGGCTCTATGGCAGAGTACGGGATAACACGGTGTTCGAACAGGACCAGGGAAGTGCTGATTAATCAGCACTTCCCTGGTTTTTTCAGTGCTGTTTACAGCGCCAGCGCAAAAGACTGGTCTGGTTTGGCACCGTTAAGCACTTCTTGATAGGTAGCAGCAATAGCATCCGCGCCACTGCGTTCGTTGATGGTGACCCATCCGTCAACGTTTTCAAGAAAGCTGCTCCAGGCGAGCGCCATATCTGCCTGGAGTTTTTCAGGACCGGACGCTTTCGTGCGTTTCTGAATCTGAGTGGGTGCAAAAAACGTTTCTGGCTTGGCGCCAGGAAGCTCCAACGGTGGCTGACCATCTCTGGATTCCCAGTGAGTGATCCCGACGCCGCATGAGCAAACCATGTTCTCTTTAAAATGGTGGTGTAGTGCTTCCGTCACCGTTCGGTTGCCCGCCATGTCTACAAAGGCGACCTTGCTGCTGGCGTCCATCGTTTCGATGGTGTCGTAAGTGACGACTTCATCATAAATGCCCATGCTTTCAACAAATGCTTTGTTGCCATTAGAAGTGAGGCCAACAACGTGACGATCCTCACGCTGGCTGAGTAAAAATGCCAGGCTGAACGATGTCTTGCTGGAGGCGCTGGATAGAATAATTTTGTCGGAGCCAAAAAATTTGTTGTCGGCAAGGTAATCATCTAGCACAAATCCTGTGATGAATAGAGGGTAGTAGACCATTCGATGGCTATCTTGCTGTCGATCAAAGCCGTTTCCAGCGGTCATCAATGAGTACTGATTGTAGACCGCTGGTAGAGCTGATCGATGCTCGGCGCCGTCGGTAAAACCACGTGGCGTGACGTGGTTTGGTTTCACAATAAGGTAACTCGCCATTGGGAAATAACCATAATATTCGTCGCCAGCGGTGAGGTCTGAATTGCCGCCGTCAATGACGGTGCCTACACCCCAAACCGGAATTCGGCCGAACTTTTTATCCGAGCCATCCGAGTCCTGCGGAGGGAAAAACTGCCAGTAACCAATCATGTCTCCGGCAACACCGTAGGTAATGTTGTTGGCGGTCAGGCCGAATCGATCGACCTTGATGATGGCTTCCCCGTCGCTCAGCGTGACAGTGCTGGGATCCGGTAGATCAATTGTTCTCGTCTGGTTCAAATCTTTTCGAACAACTTCAAGACAATAACTTCCCATGGCGTGTGCTCCTCTTTTTGGCATGTGATGACAGATAGTCGGCGTGACAACTCACGGTGCTTTTGGCTGCCGACCAGGGTTTACCTTCTTTGCGGGGTGGTGACCTGTGGCCGAATAACAGACTATTAGGCGTTTTCGCTGAAGGCAAGGTTATTTCCATATGACTTTTTGTTCCTTCCGGAACCCAGCGTCGCTGTATTGAATGCAGCATGAAATCTATGATTCAATGGTTCGTCACACACTTCTTTGCTCACATTTTTACCCACGTTGGTGCCCTCCTGAGTACTATCGCACTCGCGTGCTTGACCGTTTTTGTTCTTCTGCCTTTTCTGAGCTAAAAACGCTGCCCCAGTGATACGATGGTAGCCTGCGATTCATGTGGGCTTTATGATTTTTTCCTACGCTGTTTTTTCCACCTCATTCTTCGTGCTATCCAAGGTGCTTATCCATTATGGCTGAAAGCTTTGAAGGCGTGATTGCCTTTGCGTTTATGGCGGCCATGATTTTGGTCGGCACGGTGCTTCGTGCACGATTGCGCTTTATTCAGGTGGCGTTGATTCCAGCAAGCCTGCTGGGCGGGACCATTGGTTTTTTCTTGATTACTACGGGATTTTCCTTTGGTTTCGAGAGTCAGGATTTTGTGGCCTTTGCTTTTCACTTCTTTACCTTAAGTTTCATGTCGCTGGTGCTTACCGGAAAGGAAAACAACGGTACTGCGCCGACTTCGGTTAAAGCCGGAGGGCTATGGTTGTCCCTAGGTTGGACCATGAGTCTTGCGCTACAGGCATTGGTTGGGTTGAGTGCGTTGATGGCGTTTAACGCAGCGACCGGAGGAGAACTCTCGCACTATCTTGGTATTATCGTGACTCACGGTTTTACCCAAGGCCCTGGTCAGGCGATGGCCATGGGGTCCATCTGGCAGAACGAGTTTGATGTTGATGACGCGGTCAATTTTGGTCTGATCTATGCGTCACTTGGCTTTATCATCTCGTTTATTGTGGGTGTGCCTGCGGCGCGATACGCGATAAAGAAAGGGTTAAATACCAATACTGCTGCACGATTGGATGAAGCCTTCCTTAAGGGTGTTCACCCTGATGGCAGTGGTCCATCTGCCGGGAAACAAGTCACACACTCTGCCAATGTGGATTCGCTAGTCTTTCATATCAGCATTCTGGGTGTCGCCTATTTGGCGACCGATATTTACTTAAGACAAATGCAGATAATGACGGATGGTGTCACGTTCATGGGTGTGCCGACTCACGTGTTCTTTTCTCACAACCTGTTTTTTATTCATGGGTTGATGGTTTGTCTGCTGATCAGATCGCTCGTTGACCGGTTGGGTTATGGGCATTACATGGATAACGAAACGCAGAAGCGGATTACCGGCTCGTCTGTGGATCTGATGATGACGGCTACGGTGATGAGCATTCAGTTTGCGCTGTTATCCGAGCATTTCGGCGTGATCATGCTGGTGAGTCTATGCGTTGCCTCAACAACCGCATTGCTCTGTTTCGGATTTGGTCGATTGCTGAACACCCTGCCGGTAGAAAGAGCGATTACACTCTTTGGATGCTGCACTGGTTCGACGGGCAGCGGTCTGCTCTTGCTCCGGATACTAGACCCGGACCTTTCGACGCCGGTTGCGCGGGAACTCGCCTGGTTTAATGTCGCGATTATCTTCCTGAGCCTTCATATTCTTATGTTGATGGCGCCTATCCTGCCGTCGCTCGGATTAGGCACCGTCGCCATTGTTTACGGAGGAACCGTGGCGGTCGGTGCCGGCTTATTGTGGTGGCTCTCGCCAAAAACCTGAGTCTTGGCGCCAAAGCCCCACGTTAGGCGTTCGTGTTGGCCCAGGCCTCATCTAGCTGTTTGATCATATCTTCGGTCTGCGCATTGTTGGTGATGATCACATCAGCGCGGGCGATTCGCTCTTCGTTGCTCAATTGAGAGTCCAGTCTGCTTTGCACCGATTCTCGTGGATAACCGTCGCGAGCCATAGCACGCTCGATCGCTGTTTCTGGATCAACTACAACGACCCAGACTTCATCACCGACGTTTTCCCAGCCGGCTTCGAACAGCACGGCGGCTTCCAGCACCACGATTTTTTCAGGGTTGGATTTTTGACTCATCGAGATTTCGTTTTCTGCCAGTCGGCGAATTTCAGGCCAGACAATGTCAGTGAGTTGTTTGAGTTTCTCGGGCTGGCCAAAAACTTTTCCGCCGAGGACCCTGCGATCGATCTCGCCATCCTCTGACTTTACGTCGTCACCAAAAGTGTTGACGACAGCGTTGAAAGCGTCCGTGCCCGGATCGTAGGCGCGATGTCCAAGCACATCGGCATCTATCACCTTGGCGCCTTGTTGTTCAAGATACTTTACAGCGGTTGATTTTCCGGCAGCGAGGCCGCCTGTGAGACAGATAACTTTCAATGGTTGGCTCCAAGGTTCAAAGCGGTAATCTGCCATATCGCACCTACAAACGCTATTGCCAGAGCAGTGTGTTTTCCAGTGTGTTATAAACTCCGGGATGTTTGAGAACGCTCCAGTATTGCGTCAGTCCCGATGGCTCAGGTTTACCACCCTGTGCTTGCTCTATGGATGTCAGGGTTTACCGATAGGGCTTTTTCAAGTTGCCATCCCAACCTGGTTCGCGTCCCAAGGCATGGCACTGGCTCAAGTGGCCGGGTTTATTGCCATCGTTTTTTTACCCTGGAGTTTCAAGCTTTTCGCCGGGCCAATCATGGATCGGTTTTCATTTCCGGCGATGGGCAGACGCAGGCCCTGGGTGCTACTTGCACAATCCGGGCTGATTTTTTCTTTTATCCTACTGGCAATCCTTGCGCCTGATCCTAAAGAAAGTTTCTACCTGCTTGCAGCGATCGGATTTCTCGCCAATGTGTTTGGATCCGTTCAGGATGTTGCCGTAGATGGTATGGCTATTGATATTCTGGACAATTCCGAGCGAGCGCAGGCCAATGCATACATGTTTGGTGGGCAGGTAGCAGGGATTAGCCTGTCTGGTGCCTTAGGTAGTGCATTGCTGGTCTCCGTAGGATTAACCCCGGCCGCGCTGGTGATGGCCGTGACTATTTTTGTTGTCATGATTTTTCCACTGGTGCTCAGGGAGCGGCCGGGTGAACGATTGCTGCCCTGGACGAGTGGCGTGGCGTCGGAGGAAGCGCTTGCGGCAGTGAACACCTCTTGGCGTGACATTGTTGTAACCTTGATCAAAGCGTTGATTCTGCCCATGAGTCTGTTGCTTATTGTTGTCGGAGGGCTGCAGCGCACGGTGGGCGGCATTATGGTTGCGATAAACCCTGTAATTACCGTTCAATCGCTAGGGTGGGAGCAAACTGAATTCACTAATTGGGTGTCCTTCGCTGGCGTTGTTGCTGCTGTTCTTGGCGTGCTCTTTGGTGCGTTGATCGATAAGGCGGGCGTGTTCAGGGTGTTGGCAACCTTTATTTTTGTGCGATTTTTATTGTTCGCTGCGTTTGGTTTCTTTGAATCTGCCTGGGGTTTGGTACCGTTCTATCAGTCTATGATTATGGTGAGTGAGATCAGCCAGCAAATTGTCACGATTTCCATCATTGCGCTCTTTATGAGAATTTGTCTGGATTCTATATCCGCGACCCAGTTTGCCGTTTACATGGCCTGCGCGAATCTATTCTCATCCTTTGGTGCAGGCATACTTGTGGCGTTGAGTGAAGTTTTAAGCCACCCGCAGATATTTTATTTTGCGGCTGGACTAAATTTGGTGTTTTTGTTGTTATTGCCGTTTGTCGATTTGGAAAAACAAGAACGGGATAATGAAGTGTTACGCCAAACATTAGAGCAGCCCGAAGAACGGCAAGCTGCATAGCTGACGACTTGTCTTTGT
>JBLIIB010000160.1:0-9664 GCA_047634795.1 Candidatus Azotimanducaceae bacterium
GAGGAAAAGCATGGCGGTAAGGGCGACAACGATTTCCGGTTTGAGCAGGTGATCATCGAAGAGACGGCTTATGCGCGTTGTGCCGATTGGTTCAATACGCTTCACAGCCGATTGGTTGGTCCTTACATCACGCGGTTCGGCTCAACGGAACAACAAGATCGGTTCCTGCCCGCTTGTACCTCCGGGGAGTCTATTCTTGCCGTCGCCATGACGGAGCCCGATGCAGGTTCTGACCTTGCGGGTATGAGAAGTCGTGCCGTGAAAGATGGCGACGATTGGGTGCTTAACGGGCAAAAGACCTATATCTCCAACGGTATCAATTCAGATCTTGTGGTTGTTGCGGCTAAGACCGGCGCTGATGACAAACCTCACGAAATGACTTTGCTTCTGATTGAGCGGGATATGCCAGGGTTCGAACGTGGTAGAAACCTTAAGAAAATGGGGCTGAAGGCGCAGGACACGGCAGAGCTCTTCTTTAATGATGTGCGAGTGCCAGCAGCCAATGTGTTGGGTGAGCCGGGAAAGGGTTTTTACTACCTAATGGAAGGGCTTGCGGAGGAGCGGCTCATTGGTGCTTGCCAGTATCTAGCGCAAGCGCAGCTCTCATTTGACCTAACATTGGAATTCGTGAAGGCCAGAAATATCTTCGGCAAAAAAGTCGCAGACTTCCAAAACACTCAGTTCAAGCTAGCCGAGATTCGAACTGAATTGGATATCACGCAGACCTTCATCGACCAGTGTGTGGCGGCGCAGAATGCAGGGCAGCTCACTGCGGTGGACGCTGCCAAAGCCAAATATCACACCAGTGAACTGCAGGTTAAATCGGCGGCATTGGGTGTCCAGTTACATGGCGGCGCAGGCTATATGGATGAATATGCGATTTCGAGGCAGTACACCGATGCGGCGATATCGCCTATCTATGCTGGTACGTCTGAAGTGATGAAAATGCTCATCAGTCGGGATTTTCTAGCAGAAGATTACGAACCATTTAATTCCCGCAACTTTTAGTTGTGGAATGCGGAGCCCCCGCAACTTTTAGTTCCCTATGTTGGGTCTCTAAAACTTCTTGCAAGGGATGCGTTCAATAAACCCGTACCGAATCCGGGCTATTCGTCACGCTCTTTGGTCTGAGCCTTACGGTAGCTTTCTATGTTATCCATAGTCTCTCTGGCCGCATTATGTGGCGTGCTCGTGTTGGCGCGTCTTCTGAGTGCTTTGTTGTCAATTTCAGGGGCTACATAGCCATCATCGTCATGACTAATGTTAGCGCCGGGCGGGATGAGCGCATCGATGGCATCCAGAGTTTCTCCGGTGAGTTCAACGTCGGCACCTTCAAGCAAGCCTTCCAATTGATTCAGTGTTCTTGGCCCAAGAATCGCCGAGGTCACTGCCGGATGCGCGCAGACAAAGGCAATGGCCATATGCATAAGTGAGATGCCGGCATCGCTTGCGATAATGTCCAGTTCATCGATTAGATCGAGTTTGCGCTGATTGTCCGGGCGGTCCATTTGATACAAGTGGGGTTGCAGATTTTGTCTTTGGGTGTCGTTGGGTTTTTGACCGTGACGCCATTTTCCTGTGAGCCAACCCTGGCTCAACGGACTCCAAACCACCACGCCCATGTCGTATCGCTGACACGTCGGCAAAACGTCAGCTTCTATTCTGCGAGCAAAGATGGAGTAGGGTGGTTGTTCTGTTCTGAATCGTTCCCGTCCGCGTCGCTCAGAACACCAGTGTGCTTCGACGATCTGTTCGGCAGGGAAAGTCGATGAACCAATCATCCGAACCTTTCCCTGATGGACAAGGTCAGACAGTGCGCCCAGTGTTTCATCTATATCGACCGTGGCATCCGGACGATGGACTTGATAAAGATCAATGTAGTCGGTATCCAGCCTCCGCAAGCTATCTTCGACGGCTTTCATGATCCATCTGCGGGAGGTTCCACGATGATTGGGGTTTTCATCCATGGGTAGAGAGAACTTTGTCGCAAGAATCACACCGTCCCGTTTGCCTTTCAACGCTTTGCCGAGCAGGGTCTCTGATTCTCCGTGCGAGTAAACATCCGACGTATCAAAATAATTGATGCCATGATCAAGCGCCATATCAACCATTCGGCGGCACTCGGCTTCATCGCTGTTTCCGAAGTAACCAAACATGCCTGCACCAAAACAAAATTTACTGACCGAGACGCCTGTGCGTCCCAGGATGCGTTGTTCCACCGTATTGTTCCTTTTTTTGTTAAAAGAAGTTGTAAATTGCAACATTGGTGCTGGTTTGCCGCGCGTTTTGAACAATCACTTTGAAGAGAGAGTGGGTCAGTCGCGCCTGGCGCGACCCCGAATCATTCCTCTATGTGAATCGCGACAGCGGGGCAAACTTCAGCCGCTTCTTGCGCATGTTTCCTGATTACATCTATGCTGAGATTACCCGTTATTACGATAGGAGCACCGTCATCATCCGCTTGAAAGAGTTCAGGGTGATTGTAGTAGCACTCTCCCGAGAGGAAGCACTTCTCTTTATCGATGGTAATCTTCACCGGTCGAATTCCATCCAAAGTTCATCGGGTGTTCGAAAGCCGCCGGAGTCAATCGACGGGGAAGAAATTCCGGGGTGCTGGTCAAATTTCTTTCGTAGGTTTTTGACCCGTGCGCCGAGCCTACTGCATGCGATGGCAGATTCCTGTCTTGCCATGGCATAACCCATACAGAAATGTTGGCCAATGCCGAAACCAAGGTGACCGTTTTTTCCGTCCTTATATCTGCCAGAGCGGTTTTCCCGACCCATGTGCAGATCGTCGCGGTGTATGTCGAAGACGTCGGGGTTCTTGAATGCACGTTCGTCCCGATTACCTGCACCCAGATATAAAATTACTCCGGCGCGTTCGGGGATGACATCGTTATGAATCTCAATCTCCCTTGTGGTGTATCGAAACTGAGCATGGACGACAGGGTCAAAGCGCATCATTTCTGTGAAGACGTTTTCCCACAGATCTGGCGTGTCGATGACATCCATCATTTGGTCAGGTCTGGTATACATCAGGTGGTACCACATGTTCGCGATGGCTTTTTCGGTCGTGTCGCCACCCGCGGCGAGTAGCAGTGCTACAAACCCTTTAATTTCTTCGGGGGACATTCGACTACCCGCGACTTCGGCTACGCAAATGCGTGATAGCAGATCTTCGCCCGGATTTTTGGTACGTTCCTCGATCATCGGGTCTATGTAGTCCCACATGTCGTTTCTGGCTTCAATACCGGCTGCCAGATGCTCGCCGCCAAAGCCGAGTCCAGCAATTAATCGCTGGTACCATTCGACAAAAGTGTCTTCGTCTTCGCGCGGCAACCCGAGCATGTTTGAGATAACCCTTATGGGTACCTGGCTTGCAAACTGACTCACTAACTCGACTTCGCCTGCATCAATAAAGCGATCGATGACCTCATCAGAAATTTGATGGATCATGGGAAGAAAGTCCTGGAGCTTTTGCCCTACAAACTGACCCGCGACGATGTTGCGCAGTCGTCGATGTTCGCCGCTGTTGCCATATTCCAGAATGTTGGGTCCAAAGACATGGCTTGAGCCGAATTCGTACGGACCGTCTGGCTTGTACATTGCGCGATCAAAACTCTCATTGTCCTGAAAGGCAGCATCGACATCCGAATATCTGGAAATAATCCAGCGATTGTGAAATCGGTCATGGTAGATCGGGTGCTGGTCTCGAAGTTGTTTGTAGATCGGAAAGGGATCTCTCTGAAATTCCTCTGAATCAAATACACGGGGGTCTATGGCCGTAGGGTTTTCTTTCTTTGCTTCAGACATTGGTTATCTCCGAGGGTGTCGTCTTACGAAATTAATTCGACTTATAGGTGACCGGTAGTTTCCAGCAGGTATGCATTTCTCCAACCGTGAGACTGCTCAGGCGCGGTGTATGGTGTTTTGAAAGCTCGATATCCCCAAGGTGTGCGATTAGCGCTTGTGACGCAATGACCGCAAGGTCTCTGTTTTGAGCATATTTCGAACGGGGGCGATCTTCGGGTACAGCAGGATAGATCGAAGGTTTACCTAACTTGAACGTGATGCCTGATGGTAGGCCATCCGCGCGGTACTGGCCCCTCGGCTCTCTTTGGCACATATCGGTTCTATCTGCGATGAATCGGTCAGGATCATGAAACACTCTCGGATCTCTATTGGCCGACGCCGCGCTGCAGATAACACGTGCACCCTCGGGAATGAGTCTTCCGAATCGTTCTACTTCATGCCGGGCGAAACGGTCGATAGTCAGTACCGGCGTTGAATGTCTAATCGTTTCAAGATAGGCGAGCTTCATCAGCCGTTGCTCGGACCTGGCCTTTTCGAATTCAGCCGGGTGGGTGAGCAATAGGAACCAAAGGTTGGCAAGAGCGCCGTGCAATGTCTCATGATCTGTTTCTAGTAGTGTGGCTACCACGTCGATGGCGGTTGCCGGAATTTGTAGGGTAACCATGGCTGAAACAACATCATCGCCGGGGTTGGCGCTTCGCGCTTCGACGATTGGTTTAAAGAATGTGACGAGTTCATCCATCGCTTTTTTTCCATCGTTCTGCAGTGCGGGATCAAATGATGTTCCGCGCTGCATCCGCCAATAGGCTGATGAAAAGAATTCGAAATCTTCCGCCTGTATCCCGTAACGAGCGGCGGTGATCTCCAAAGCGAATCTTGCGGCAAACTCGGTCGCAAGATCACAGCTTCCCTGTGACGCGAGCGTTTCTGCCAGTTTTTCAGCGAGTCCCAGTGCAATGTTGTCCGTACAGCTTGCTTCTGCGTTCAGCACACTGAGTTCGTGGTTCAGGTTACGACCGGTTTTTTGGGTATCAGATTCGTCGATACCATTTTCGTTGATACCATTGTCTTTCGAACCGTAGTCCTCGATACCGTAGTACCAGGCACGCGGTCTCGACTCGAAATTAGCATCATCCGCGAAAATGGATGTGACGTCGTTGTATTGCGTCACCCAGAAGCTGTTTGATAACCAGTCGCGATAGCAGGGGTAGTTTTCCCTCAGAATATCAAGCGCAGGATAAGGATTGATTCTGTAGTCGTCCGAAATCAGTTGATTCGGTTTAATCTTCTCGGTGCTCTCGCCAACTCTCTCTCGTTGGTAAACCTCGTAGGTTCGAAAGCCTGATCCATTTCCCTCGTAGGTCCGCTTGGCAATGACGATGCCATTGCGGCCCGCAATTGAATCTGATTTGCTCATTGTTGCCACAAAATTTCCTCTTTTATTGATGCGCAACTGTCGCATCGCGCTATCGTGCCAATCTAATGCTTCGAAATTATTGTTACCAATCGGGATTTCACATTAGGGAACCTCCGATTAAAGTCTATTTTTCGGTCCGCACAGGCCATTACTGCTTTCGGGCCTTACCAAAGCATGTGTGCCCCAGCCGGAACGCCGGGTCGCTTGTCCCGACCTGCTTGTCCCGACCTGCTTGTCCCGACCTGCTTGTCCCGACCTGCGCGGCCCGACCTGCGCGGCCCGACCTGCGCGGCCCGACCTGCGCGGCCCGACCTGCGCGGCCCGACCCAGATATCCACTTGATCAGAGCGTTCTTAGTTTTCTTTGTCGAATTCGATCCATAACGCCCGGACAGAGCTGATACCCATAGGAGCAGATAGCGTGCTATTAATATCCTTCGGCATTTTTTCTTCGACGATTCGCGCATTTTTCAATCGCTCTATTAAGATCTTTGATCCAACAACGCCTTCTTGATGGGAGATCCAGGCGCCAGGACAAAGGTGAGGACCAACACCAAATGCCATGTGGCTAGATTTGCCTTCTTTTCTGTAACCCGATCTCAGTAATTTACCGTAATAAAGATCTTCTCTGAAGAGGTTGAAGGTTTCAGGGTCCTTAAATATGCGTTCATCATGGTTTGCGCTGAAATCGACCATTTGCATGAGTGAGCCAGCCGGCACTTTTACGCCGTGCATTTCAACATCATAGGTGTTGTGCCTGGGTTGTCCTCCAATGGAGGATGAATGCCTGAGCGTTTCGTGAAAGGCCCGATCCCAATTGTCAGAATCTTGCGCGACTGCGTCAAACTGATCTGGATGTCTGAGTAGCAGCGTCCACATATTCATAATAGCGCCACGTGTTGTTTCGCCACCGCCGCCAACCACTAAAGCAATGTTGGATGTGATCTCTTCCGTTGAAAGGTAGTCACCATCAATTTTCGATTCGCAAAGTTTGCTGATGATGTCTTTCCCGATGGGATTGCCGTCGTTGTCATAGAGAAAGGTAGGGTTCTTTCTTCGCTCAGCGACGAGTTCTTCTAGATAGTCTTCCAAGTCCTGACGAGCGTCCACACCCATTTTGTGAGTTTCCGAACCGCCAAGTCCGGTCATCATGGAGTTGTACCAATAGTAAAACTGGGACTGGGATTCTTGTGGAAAACCGAGGACTTCGCAAACGACGCGGATTGGAAACTCGTTCGCAAACACCGCACCTAGTTCCACGGTGCGCTTTCCGTTCGCATCGATGACAAATTCGGAGCCTTCGCTCGCCATTTTGTCCCAGTCGTCGATCATATCGCTGGCCAATCTTTCGATCGCTGGGATTCGATGATTGAGCGACTGACCTACGAGATGTTGTCCATACAGATTTCGTCGACGCCGATGTTCGACGCCGGAAAGCTCAAGCTGCGTGTTGCCGAGTACGCCGCTGGATGATCCTTTTGGGATGGTATTGAAACCTTCATCGTCAAAGTAGCATTCGCTAATGTCGTCATATCGCGTTACCCAATAGGTGTTGTGCAGCTTATCGTAGTAGACGGGATAATGATCACGCAGAATCTTGTAGTAGGGATACGGGTTCCTGAAAAATTCGGGGGAATCGAGTACTCGCGGGTCAAATAGTGGGGTGCCATCGGCGGCGTGCCCCATATCAACAGCCTGACCTTCCGGCATTTGTGGGAATTCTTTACGGGCAGAATAGTCTTGTTCAGACTCTGCCATGTCATTGATAAAGTCCAGTGCATTGCTCATGGTAAAGCTCCTGCTAAAATTCTCTTGGTAAACCCACCTGCCGTTTTGGCCAGAGGAAGTCGATTCTGGTTCGATAAATCAGCCACTTGCCGAACACTTTCTTATAAACGTCATCGTATACGCCGTAAAGTATCAAAGGGTTGGTGACACCTTCCTGCGCATTAAGGTCGTGTAGGTACCAACGCCCATGTGCGGTATGGCTGTCGATCAATGTGATGAGAGGATTCGTCACTGCGTGTAGCACTCCAAACGACGGTCCTTCGCGTTCTGCATAGCTGCGAAAATTCTCTTTGATAGTGTCTTTACCCACCCAGTCACCCCCATAATCGGGCCCAAATTCACACACCGCATCTGCGGTAAAAAGGTCCGCCAGGTCGTCTATCTGCTTACCGTCAAAGAAGTGGCTATATTTAATTCTCAGTTCTTTGATGTTCTCTTTTTCAAGCATGTCTTCGAGGGTCATCATAAGGCGTTCAAGGCTCCTGATATCAAGATCGAGTAGGTGCACCAGACCCGGGTGTCTGCTCGTTTGCTTGGCTGAAAATGCTTTGAATGAACCAAACTTGTAGTCAAGTACAAAAATAGACTACCGCGAGCGTCGCGGTGTTGCAATGCCTCAGAGGAATCCAAATAAGGTGCGGAACTCTCTCATGATTTACTGGACAGGGCGGGGTGCTTATTGGATGGCGAGCGTAGCCAAAAACTGGTCCAAAAAAAGCTGCACATCACTCCCAGGGCCGGCATGCAGCGGAGGGGAACAAAATTAGGTGAACGGTCCTCTTCTGCCGTTCGCACGGTATGCACAGATATATGACCGTCTGCGGTGGTTTGCGCAATAACCAGAAAAGCTAGGCGCAGTAAAGCGATGCATTGCAGAACTTAAGATTGTGTCGCGGTGGATACAAAAAATCGTCACAGAAGCTCTCCCGGAAGACTTTCTTATTTGATTGTGGCTTGCAAGAACGGGTCAAAGATTTGCCGCATCACCCGTCTCGCGGGCCGTTGAAGTCTTTTCACCTCAACAGTCTGCTTAACTGTAGTCAAGTACAAAAATCTGAATTAGACTACTCTGAGAAGAGTCCCGGTGCAATTCCCCGGGAACCGTTCACCTCCGCAGAGCAATCCGTTACGATGCGGAAACACCGATTCGGAAAGACAAGAGGTAAATAGTTTCAATGACCTACGTGATTGCCAACGCTTGTATCGATGTCTTGGACCAGTCCTGTGTTGAAGTGTGTCCAGTAGATTGTATTTATGTCACAGACGAAGATCGCATGTGTTACATCGAACCCAACGAATGTATTGATTGCGGTGTTTGCGAATCAGCCTGTCCCGTAGGGGCTATATTTGAAGGAGATGCAGTACCATCTGAATCTCAGGCTTTTACGGAAATTAATGCTCTGTGGTTTGAAAGCAAAGAAGCTGCACGAGAAAAAGTCGAGCAGTATATGGCGGGCGACCCTCAAGTTACATGAGCTAAACTTATGACAAATGTAAAACCGCGAACGCCGAAACAAGAGGATCGTCGTCACCGCATACTCAACGCGACGAGGCAACTGGTGGCTGACCATGGCTACGAAGGCACGGTGATGAGTCAAGTGGCCGAGAGTGCAGGGGTGTCACCAACGACTCTTTATAATCTCTACAACACCAAGGATGAGCTGCTGCTTGAAGCATTGCGTGAACTCATTGTTAAAAACTATCAGAAGATCGACGGCGAATCGAAAGGGCCTGGCTGGCAATATCTGCTTAGGGTCGTGGAAAACGGCGCCTGGCTCAGAGGAACGAATCCTGCTTACGGCGATGCGATCACTAATGCGTTGTTGCGTGCGACCCCAGGTGATGCTTTAGTTGAGCTTCTATTAAAAAATGTCCGATATGATTTTCGTACCTCTCTCAGCGCAATGAAAGATCGTGCTGAACTGCTGGATGACGTTCTTATTGAACATCTGGCGACGTTGATGATGGGCAACTACTGGGCGACCTTTATTATGTTGAACAAGGGTGTGGAGAAAAATAAGCAAATGCTGTTAAGTCTTCAGATCAACTTGCTATCAACACTGGTGGCCTCCACCCGAAATCCGGTGAGCACTGATATTGCGCAATGCCTTGCCTCACTCAGAAAAACAGGGGCGCCCGATGTCTGAAAAACCCTATGATCCCGTTGAGATCAATCAATTAGAAGATATTAATTTTCTCGACTATAAGCTGCAAAACTGCCCTTACCATGCGTATGAAATGCTGCGAGATGACGCCCCGGTTTGGGTAGACCCGGTTACCGGATTCTATGTGGTGACCCGATTTGAAGATATACGCGCTATTCTTCTTGATCCCAAAAACTTTTCTAATGATATGCGCGGCGGGCAGGGAGGAAGTCGGGATCGGTTAGATAATGACCGTGCCGAGCGAATGAATGCCCTTTACGAAGAGAAAGGATGGGTGCCTGGAGCAACGCTTGCGGGTCGTGATGATCCAAATCACAAACAAATGCGCGCCATGTTTAATGAAGCGTTCAGGCCCAAGAAAATTGAAGGCATGGATGCTTTTGTTCGTGACACAGCCTACAAACTGATCGACGCCTTCGTGGATCAAGGTCATTGCGATTGGATTGAGCAATACGCCGTGCCCTTGCCTTTGATCGTGATCG
>JBLIIB010000161.1:0-9644 GCA_047634795.1 Candidatus Azotimanducaceae bacterium
TCTATGCCAGACAATCTACGTTGGATCGCTCGCTAAGAGATGCCACCACGATGTGTCAACACATCGTGGGCCAACGCAAGGAGCTCGAGGATATGGGTGCCTTGCTTTTGGATGCGGAATCCAAAATAACCTCGTCAATGTTGTGACTCTTTTTTGCGATATCGACAGAGCCATAGAGCTACATTGAGTTGAACCTTGAATTTAAATTTAGGCATCGAATTTAACCCTGAACTTAGCCCTGAGCTTAGTATGGATATGACGCAGGCCTAAAGAATGCTAGTGAAAGGTGTAGAATACGGCGCAGGTTAATCCATTAGTGCCCCTGGAGCGCAGATATACACCATGACCCTACGCAGTCGGTTTGAAGCCGGTGAACATTTAACCGCGCCGGGCGTCTTTGATCCATTTTCTGCCAGAATCGCTGAGGCGGCTGGCTTTGATGTTCTTTATATGACGGGCTACGGCGTTAATGCAACGCTACTCGGCGAACCTGATGCCGCCTTTGCATCTTATGCCGAGATGGTTGAACGCCTTCGGGCAATATCGATGGTCACCGATGCGAGTATCGTTGCTGATGGCGATACCGGGTTCGGCGGCTTAGCTAATGTGGCCCGAGCCGTTGCGGGCTATGAGATGGCAGGGGCCGAGGCCATCCAGCTTGAAGATCAGGAATTCCCCAAACGGTGTGGCCATACTAAAAACCGCCGCGTGATTCCTGTCGATGAAATGGCGAAAAAGATCAAAGTAGCGCTAGATTCGCGCGCCAGCGATGACTTTCTCATTGTTGCGCGTACGGATGCTTTGAGCGGGCACGGCATTGACGAAGCCCTAAAGCGTGCAGATGCATATCTCACGGCGGGCGCCGACGTTCTTTTCGTGGAATCTCCTGAGAGTGTTGATGAGATGCGAATGATTTGTCAACGGTTTTCAGGCACTCCATTGGTTGCCAATATGGTCGCCGGTGGCAGAACCCCGATGCCGCCGGATGCCGAGCTTTACGCCATGGGCTTTCAATTGGTGATACATCCGATATATCTTCTGGGAGCGATATTCGATGGGGTTGCAGCCGCTGCTGCTGGATTGAAGTCCGGTCAGGAAGATCCCGTTGCGGATATTCATGCTTTAAACACACTGCTCGGTTTTGAATCTATCTGGGCGCTTGATGAAAAATATCAGTCTTAGGATGTAGCACTTTGACCAATTTTTATGACAATTCCTTTCTTTCGACAGTGCGCAGACGAGCGTTCGAGCTAGGTTTCATTTTTTTCTTCTCATTCGTGATTTCGGGTTGCTCGGGCGTGCCGGCGGCGCAAGACAAACCGCTGCTTCGTCCCTTTGAACCGGCGCAGAATATAGAAGTGGAACAGACCTCTGACGACATCATTTGTGTCACGGTTGATTTTGAGCGCACCTGCGTACCTGTAGTGCATGACGAAAAGGAAGGCGAACGGTGACATTAGGTTTAGGATTAGGCATTTCCCGTTTCCCGTTTGATTGTGCGGATGATTATTGGACCTGGGTGGATTACTGCGAGGACTCCGGTGTCGATTCGATTTGGCAAACCGATCGGTTGGTTTCCAAGGATGCCATGCTCGAATGCATGTCCGTGATGGCGGCGTTAGCAGGCCGAACATCAAAAATCAGATTTGGAATGAATGTTGCCTCGATAGCGTTGCGCGATCCTCTACTAACGGCAAAGCAGTGTGCCACGATTGATTTTCTCAGCAACGGCCGGTTGTTACCTGCGTTCGGACTTGGCAGCGCTTTTTCACGTGATTACGTTGCCACTGGGGCCCCGACTAAACGTCGTGGGAAAAAGGCAGATGAGGCGTTGGAATTGATTGCCAGATTGTGGCGTGAAGATGAAGTGAGCTTCAATGGAGAATTTTTTCAGTATGAAGGAGCCTCGATTTCTCCTAAACCTGCGAACCGACATATACCGCTATGGATAGGTGGCTCAAGTGAAGTCGCGATGCGGCGAACCGCAAGATTGGGCACCGGTTGGTTGGGTGGAATTGACACCCCGGAACAAGCGAGAATTGTTGTCGATGGCATCAAGACTGCGTTGCTTGATACCGGCAGAAATATTGATGAAGATCATTATGGCGCATCCTTTTTGTTTCGATTTGGCAGCCCTGAAGATGAGATTGTCGCAACGACGGCGAAAGGTTTTTCCGCCAGAATCAACGGCTCCGCAGATCGCTATCTGGTTGCCGGGAACGCCGACGATATGATCAGGCGGATCGAAGAGTTTGTGTCTGCGGGATGTCAGAAGTTTGTCATGCTGCCAATGGCGTCGGGAACGAGCGATGTCATGGCGCAAACCGAGCGGTTCGTTAAGGAAGTTAAGCCAGCGTTTGCGTAGCGTTCATCAATCCCTGTGTTTATCTAACATTTAGCATTTCAGCCCCATTTGGGTTTAAGTCTAGGCGGGTTCAAGTTTAAAACTCACGAAGTGTGGCAGGGCCAAGCCAAGATGGTGTCAGCTTAGAAACCCTGATTTGAGTCTATTGGTCGTCCCCACCTGCGCGGCCCGACCTGCATACCCATTTAATCAGAGCTTACCTAAATATTGTTTATGATATCTCGGAATGGCTCGTCCAGTCCGTGTTGCAGATAGTCCCTAAACTCACCGACTTCAAAAAAGATGCTTTTGCAATTGCCGCACGCCTCCAACCTGATCTCGAATGGGGGCTGTGTGTAAAACATGGCGCCTCTTAGTTGCACGTTTAGGGCATGCAGCTATTGCCCGCGACTATTGCCCGCGACTATTGCCCGCGACTATTCCATGAGAACAGGACAAACGAAATCCAGTATTTCATTGTATCGCTCATCAACAAACGCAGCGTTCATATCGAGCATTTCGGCGCCTGTCATGCTGCAAAGCGTTTCTTTTTCAGGTGGTCGAAAATAGGCCATAACACTGGGTACAAAGATCGGCTTCGACATCGTTAAACTCGACGGTGCTCATTGCGGATAGACACATAGGAGATTTCATTTCTGATGTCTCCTAATCTGACTTTGGGTTGCTTGTGTATCAGATCCTCGCGATCAGACCCGCACATTATCAAGAGGGTGAGATCAGTAGTCTAAAATTTGGGTGTAAATACAATTTCGATTCCAGTGAATCTGGGCTGATTGTATTCGCTCAGAGTGATGATAGAAGGCACACTGGTGGCCCCCGCGCTCACCGGAAGAATAGCGGTCTGCGAGATGTTCTGAACATTTTGAATGAATTCTTTGTTCTTTACGTTGTTACTGAACAAGCGAAATTCCCAGTCCTTGTACTCATAGGTGAGTGACAGGTCCCAAGAGCTCCAGTTTTTAACATCACCTTCTGGCAGAAGGGGATAGGTCTGATAGTCACTGTACAGTCTATAACCCGCGTAAGTAGTGAGACGTCCAGGACCGATGGGTAATGAATAGATAGCAGACATAAACAGATTGTCAGCAGGTGCGCGGCTTGGAGAAAGATTGGAAAGACTGATTGTGGCGTTTGCACCCGTTAAATCTGCAACGTCGTATTCGTTGTAGTCAGAATTAATATGGCTATAGGTTGTTCTTAACACCAGGTTGTCCAGAGGTGTCGATTCGAGCTCAAGTTCCCATCCTGTAATTTCGACCTCAGCAACATTGTCTAAAATGGATTCAATGGCGCCGCCTGTGACAACGGCATCAAACCGCTCCACCTTGTCGTCTAATACGGTCTTGTAGTAGGTCAGGTTCACGCGGAGTCGGTCGTTCCACCAGTCGCTCTTTAGACCAATCTCACCGGTTCTTGATGTCTCAGAACCGTAGGAGTTAGCCGATGCCGCGGACATGGCGTTTTCATCGAACCCGCCGGGTAGGAAACCTTCTGAGTAGCGGAAGAAGATCATGGCTTCTTCGTCGACCTTGTAGGAGAGTCCGCCCGAAATCAAAAACTCTTTGGACGTTTCCTTTCCTTCAAGCAATGTGCGTAATGGGCTTATGTTGTTCCCCAGGCTTATCCGAGAGGGGCTGTGATCAAATCTCCGGTCTACTTCTGTCCCTCTTGCGCCGAAGTCAGCAATCCATTGATCGTTAAGCTCGTACTGGGCGTGCGCGAATACAGAAATCAATGAAGATTCCTGGGACGACGCGAGTGCCTGTATTTCACCAGCAGCACGGCCACCTGTGAATCCAGCGTCGCCCAGTTGTTTCAGGATGTGAAACTCCTGTTGGAAAATGTCGTATTCAGATTCCAACAAGTAAATACCGCCGCTATAGCGTAATCGTTCATTCCACTTGCCCCGCCCGACAATCTTCTGGCTGAGTTGGTCATAGGATTGCGATTGGCTTACGTGGTAGAAATCCGCGTTCGATGCGTCCAGGTCAAGGTTGAACTGTTCATCGGTGCTTCTGTAGCCCGTGATACTCGTAAAGCTATGGTTGAATGCATCGAAGGTCACTTTGAGTGTGTGATAGTCGCCATCGAGTTCAGCATCGTTGCTGAAGTTTTGTGCGGTTTTTCGAAGTGAATCTAATTCAGGGTTGCCGACACCGCGACGACAGTTCGGAAAGTTGCTGGTATTGGTTGTGGTGCAGAGCAAGTCACTCGGTGCACTAATATTGAGGAGTGCGGGGGTTGTTTGTTCGCTCCGTTCAGCGTCGAAAGTATAGGTAGCTTGAAATAAATTCTTAAAATCCCAGGCTACGGTAGTAGAAACGAGCGTATAGTCATCGGTATTTTCCTCTCGTCCACTGAAGACATTTTTCATGTAGGCGCCTCCCTGATCCTTCCAGTAGACACCCAACTTTGCACTGACCCCGCCGAGTGACGTTGTATTCACTACAACATCTGCTTCACGGCGCTCATCGCCACCAATACTCGCTCTCACATCGACATCGAGTTCTCCCGTGGGTCGAGCACGCTCAAGATTAATGGACCCTGCAATGTTTGGATTGGCTTCAAAAGTGCTGGGTCCCCTGACGATCTCAACGCGGTCGAAATCGAACAAGGCCTGAAGCCGGGACGTATGAGTACCTATGTAGACGCCATCAATGTTCACTGCCACCGCCGGGTCAAAAGCTTTAGACGCGCCCGAGGAGCCAAGTCCGCGTATCGCTATGGCTGCACCCCGAGGTGTCGTGTTCATACGATCGACAATCAGTCCTGGCGCAATGCCTTCAAGGTCTTCCAGATCGCGCCGGAAGGTTTCTCCAAGTTCAGATTTTTCAAGAACCGTGACCGAGTGCGGCAACCATTGAAGGTCCTCGGACTGTCCGCGGAGTTCAGATTTAGCGTCTTTGACCCGAGGGAGAGACTCTTCCGCCAGTGCAGGCATTGCTAGGCATGTAATAAGTGAAGCAGCTATTATTTTTATTTTCATAGAGACAGCAAAAACACCGGAGCTGGGATTTGTTTAGGCACTCATGGTAGGCTGCTTTCAGAGAAAATCAACCGACTTGTATGTCCACTGAAAGCCCATCCAAAACCGGCCTCTATCACCGAAAATCGTCAGGCGACTACGTCGTTTTGTGGCAGGGTAGAGAAATCGCTGTTTACGCCAGCATCGATGAGTTCATCGATGTCCACCTGCAGGGGCTCGCCGCCCTGGAAGAAAGCCAAAACGACTTGCTGGACGGGCTGTATAAACAGCCCTGAGCCCTGCTCGAGTGGATGTTGTCGTACCCACAATCTACCGGCCGAAAAGCCCCGGCTCGTACGAGAATAAACAGCCCTGAGCCCTGCACGAGTGGATGTTGTCGTACCCACAATTTACCGGCCGAAAAGCCCCGGCTCGTGCGAGAATAAACAGCCCTGAGCCCCGCTCGAGTGGATGTTGTCGTACCCACAATCTACCGGCCGAAAAGCCCCGGCTCGTGCGAGAATAAACAGCTCCCCCCTAAAATCAACCCTCCGAAATACCAATAGCGATGGTGTTATCTTCCAATCGAACCGGGTAAGTCTTGATGGACTCAAAGGCAGGTGCTGACATGGCCTCGCCGGTTTTTAGGTTAAATTCCGCCCCATGATAGGGGCAGGTGATACAGGCATTGGTGATCGTTCCACCTTCCAGCGTAAATGCTTCGTGGGAGCAGTAGTAGCTCACCGCGAAATAATCATCACCTTCTTTGCATAACAAGATTTCTTCGCCATTGAGTTCAACGTGCATTTGGGACGTTTGCTCTAATTCAGAGATGGCGGCAACAACATAGTAAGTTTCTGACACAGACAGCATCCTGTGAAATTTGGATTAGGGCGGTATTAGACCAGTTTTTTGGTGCGCGCCCAATCGCGCTCCGTTAAGGGTGGCGCGTCAGATTATTTCCACGCAAACAGCGGCTGGTCAAAGTGTAATACACGTGTACTGGCGCCGAGAATGGCAACCTCCCGAAACTGATACAACATAGCGGCGGTAGGCGCGTAAATCACATCGTCCAGGTAGTTCATTGAAAGTACTTGTAGATTGCTCTGTGGAATAGACTCGAGATTTGGTGAATCCTTTCTGATGAGTTCGTCGAAACCGAAGGGATGAATCGAAGCGACTTCGTCGGGATTCGGCGAGAGTAGGGAGGCTTTCGCGTCTGACCAAACGACGACCGGTGTAATCACATATCCCGAACGGGTGATGTAGTCATCTAACGTTCCCATGACGTTCTCTGAATTAATCGAGAGGTTAACTTCTTCGTCAAGTTCGCGAAGCGCAGCTTCAATTGCGGTTTCTCCCTCATCGACTCTACCGCCGGGTAATGCCCATTGGCCACTGTGTTCCTTTAGGCGAGTAGATCTGCGTGTCACGATTATGGATGCTTCACCATCGACATCGTAAATGGTGAGCGCAACCGCTGCATGCCTATGGCCGGTTAATGATTGGCGTTGATCATCGAAGGCGGAGATGTTTTTTGTCAGGAGCGATTTAGTTTCGTCGGAGTGAGCAAATTTGGTCATAGGTTTTATCAACATTTTGGACTCTTTGTCTGGTCGCGCTTTGGTGAGGTGAGCATTGTATCAATACTTACAATTTGATCGGCGACGGCATTGAAACTATCCCTGTGCGTCATAACGACAACAACTGTGTTTGTTTTCAGGGATGAAAGGGTCTTCGCTATCGCTAACTCCGATGCACGGTCTAGGTTAGAGGTGGCTTCGTCCAGTATCAGAATTGGCCTTGGGTCGAGCATTGCTCGTGCTAATTGTAGTCTTTGCCGCTCGCCTCCAGACAAGTTAACGCCGCCATCACCAACGCAGGTGTCGAGTCCTCGCTCGAAAGTTAGTACAAACTCAGCTGCGCATAGTTTTAGTGCCTCTATCAGATGCTCGTCCGATGCGGGTTCGTGACGCAACAAATTGAGATTGTCCCGAATAGTCGCTTCGACGATGAAGGTGGACTGCGGTAAGTAGGCCACTTTGCGCCGCCAGCTTTGATGATTCGTTGCATCAATGACCTTGTCAGCAACATCGATCGTTCCCGAGGTGGGTAGCGTAATTCCGGCTAGTAAATCAGCTAGCGTTGACTTGCCGATTCCGGAGGCCCCCTTAACCACAGTGAGGGAGTTCGCCGGGAATTTTGCTTCAAAGCCATCGAGTATGTAGTGACTGGTCTCAGGGTACCGATAACTCAGTTTGTCCGTTCGAATTCCGTCGGTAAGATCGAAATCAGTCGGGGTTTCACTACGCTCCTGATGTCTAGAGACTGTTTTGATGAGATCTGAGACGGCGGTGAGACTGGGGCCAAGAAATACAAAATGCTGTAGGTAGACATGTAGTCGGCTCACCTGGGGGACGAGCCGTGTAAAAATAAGGGCAAGCACGGCCAGAGTAGCAAGGTCGGTATCTGCCCAGTGGATAGCCGCGAAGATGAGCAGGCAAAATGCAAAGGCGCTGATCAGTGTATGAACCCATTGGGTCAGTGCTGTGATTTTTGTGTAGCGCAGTTCTTCTTGGGCCAATGTCTCAGTGGTAGAGGTGAAAGATTTGATATGACGGTCTTGGGTGCCGCTGCTCTTGATGGTTTTTAGGCCTTTGATCTGATCCGATGCGAGTCGATAAAGAGATTCTGTTGCATCGAGATGTCGTTGACCGATTCGGGCGATGATTTGCTGTATAGGCAGTCCAGAAAACAGCAGAACGAGCCCAACAGCCACCGCAACTCCGGTGAGTATTGGTGACAGATAGAGACTCAATAGCGTATAGATAATGATTAGGGTTAATTGGCCGGTTAGGCTGAATAACTGATCTAAGGATGCGTTTACCGATTCACTCTCTTCAGTCAAAATTCTCGTGTAGTCCGCCTGGTGAGTTTGCATCAGATGCTGAAATTCTGAGTTCATCAACATCGTGTACAGGTCAGACCGAATGTCAAAAAGAATTCCCTGTTCGAGCGTTTCTGCGATCACTGCCTGGGCATAGTTGATTGATGCAGACGTCAGCATAAGAAAGAAGAAAAACGCCAGTACGTAATTTAATTGAGAGGTTCCCGGTAAAAACTGGAGAATTTGATTCAAACGCTGGTTAGTTGATTCTGCGGGCAAATCCAATTGCTGCAGGATTGGTACGATAAGCATAATGCCAATGCCACCAACGATGGGGCGCAGTAATTGTAGTCCCTGTACGAGTGCAAGAGATGGCCAGCGTCTCGATAGGTATGGCCAGAAAACGTAGAGCTGCCTGAACCAGGCTAGCGGGTTCAGGATGTTTCCGTCCCTGAATTTTTGCTCTTTGGCGAGGATTGTTCTAATTCTGGACCGAGGTGTTCAGCGTATCCCTGATAGTCGAAATAAGACTGATATCGTCCGTAGTTGTGTGCCGCTTCAAAGTCGATCTGGTTGATGAGCACGCCGGCAAATTCTGTATCGATATTTTTGAATCGGTTCAGGCAATTTCTGACAGCTGGGATCGGCACTTCACCGATCTTTGCAACGAATATGATGGAGTCCACCTGGGTACCCAAGACATAGGCGTCACTGACGGATATACATGGGGGCGAGTCTATAATAATAGTTTCATAGCGTCCACTTAGATCGTTCATGAGCTGAGTGAACTGAGAAGACGCTAGCAATTCCAATGGCCTGATGGTTCTAGATCCGGCGTACATCACATCAATAGATGCGTCCTCTAAGTGCTGTATTGCTTCATCGATCGTTACGCTATGGGCGATGACATCAGCGAGGCCGGGGAACTTGTGGTTCGTAGTGTTTAGGATTTTTTCGAGAGACGGTCGTCTTAGATCACCATCAATGATCAAGACCTTTGATGTTTGGCCTAAAGCGGCGGCGAGACTCAACGCGACGGAGGTCTTACCCTCTTGACTCTGACTTGAAGTCACCAGGTACCTGTTTGTGCCTGCGACATTGTTCAGTGTGCTAAGTGTAATGGATGTCCTAATGGTTCGAAGGGCTTCTGAAAACCTCGATTCCGGGTTGTCGATGTACTCCCTGAACGTCAGACCCGCGATGGATGTGTCGACATTTTGGATCAGCGGCAGGTAACCGAGCAAGGGCATGTTCAATTTTTTCTCGACGTCTTCTCCGGAGGTGATCGTATTGTTGGCCAATTCAGATACAAGTCCAAGTGCCATGGCTAAACTAAAACTCAAGGTCAAAGCGAAGATGCCCGCACGGCTTAAAGAGGTACGTTGACCAAATTTGGGCGCAATGGCTGGGTCTGCAATCCAGAGGTT
>JBLIIB010000162.1:0-9602 GCA_047634795.1 Candidatus Azotimanducaceae bacterium
CACGACAATACCACTGGGCTCGTGCGTCAACCGAACCGCAGAATCGGTCTTGTTCACATGCTGTCCACCCGCGCCGCTGGCCCGATAAGTGTCCACGCGGACTTCCGACATATCGAGATCGATTTCTATGTCATCGTCCAGCTCAGGAGAAACGAACACCGACGCGAATGACGTATGTCGACGGTTACCTGAATCAAAGGGAGACTTACGCACGAGTCGATGGACGCCGGTTTCGGTCCTTAGCCAACCGAAGGCATAGTCGCCCTGCAGGTGGATGGTCGCGCCTTTTATCCCAGCGACGTCACCGGCAGAGACTTCCATGATTTCAGTTTTGAAGCCATGGCTTTCACCCCACCGCAAATACATGCGCAACAGCATTTCTGCCCAATCCTGAGCCTCGGTGCCCCCGGAACCCGACTGGATGTCCAGGTAGGCGCCATTGGCATCCATCTCCCCCGAAAACATGCGGCGAAATTCCAGCGCTTCAAGTTTGGCATCCAGCGCATCAAGATCTGCTACCGCATCTTCCAGGAGCGAAGCTTCATTCTCTTCTGCCGCGAGTTCTACAATGTCTAAGCTATCGGCTAGCCCCTCATCAAGCTCATCAATCGTGCCGACCACCGCTTCAAGGGCGGAACGCTCCTGACCCAGCTTCTGCGCCCGATCAGGATCATCCCAAACCTTGGGATCAGCCAGTTCGAGTTCTACTTCTGTAAGCCGCTCTTTTCGATGGTCGTAGTCAAAGATACCCCCGAAGCACGTCGGTGCGATCTTTCAGGACTTTAATGCGGGCGATGATTGCGTTGGTTTCTAACATAGGGATACTGCCAAATGGACGCCGCATTGTATCGAAATGGCTTTTCAGCCGCTACCGTCGACTACAGCATTGCTGTAGCATCTCTCCTCTATAGTTGCCGTTGCCTCTTATCAAAACCGCTCAAAACAACCGGAGAAGCCCTATGCTGCTGGATTCACTTAATATATCAACGGAGGCGTTCGCCGCCGGTACTGGCTGGGAAATCAAGCCAGAGGGTGCCTGCAAAGGCGACGTTTGTATCCCACTTAACGGTCAAAGTGGTGACACCGTCGATGTCCGCGCGGTCGCAGATGCCATGCAAATGCCTATTGCTGAAGAACCTTCCGCAGGGAAATATGCGCTTGGACCAGAATCTGTTGGTGGTCGGGCCCTAGTCACCGCCAAAGCGCCAGAGCTGACCCTGCCAGATCTTGACGGAAATCTTTTTAGTCTTTCGAGCCTCATCGGGCAGAAAGTGATCGTTTACGCTTGGGCGCCCTACTGAGGATGCTCCGGCGAACTGCCCGTGTGGCAGGAACTTAGAAACAAATATCACGACCGCGGTGTCGAACTCGTCACCGTTGGATTGGACTCACTGGGCGCAGCAGGCTGCAGACCCTTTATCGAAGCCGCCTCACCCAATCACCCATCGCTAATTGATCAGCACCATGTGATGGCAGAGTTGTTTGGCGTCATCAACATTCCCAGCGCCATTTGGATTGACGAAAAGGGCATGATTGTGAGGCCGGCAGAAGCTGCGCCGTCACCGCCAAAAGAAAACGCCGCACCCACCATGAAACTTCCAGACGATTTGCCAGAACGCATGGTAGAAATGATGGGGCAAGCTTCAAAAATTACAAATGACAATGAAACCTACCATGCCGCATTGGCAGATTGGGTCGAGCACGGTGAAGACAGCCGTTATGCCATGAGCGCGGATAAGGTCATCGAAAGATCCAGGCCCCGTGATCAGGATCGATCGCTTGGACACGCTCACTTCGAATTGGCCAGTCATTTGGAAGCAAGTGGTGACCACACTCTGGCAGTGAAGCACTTTCGAGAGGCGCACCGATTGGTACCGGAAAGCTGGACCTTTAGGCGCCAAGCCTGGTCCCTGGAACCTGTCGGAGAAGGTCCACTGGCTCGATTCTGGCAAGGTCCCAATCCTGAGGATCCAGACAGTTGGCCCTATGAGGGCGACTGGGTTGAGGATATCAAACGTGAAGGTCCCGAAAATTACAGCGAACCTTTTGTTGAGTAGACCGGGTCGCGTAGACCGGGTCGCGCAGACCGGGTCGCGTGGACCGGTTGTCGCAAAGTTCGGTTGCAGAACAGACCGGCTTAATCAGGTTTGAATCGACAACCTGCGCCGACACTCGGCGCAGGTTTACTGGATCAGTGAAACAATTAGTTGGGGCTTTTCTGCTCCTCGATAGCGATTGATATCCAGACGATAGGCACATCGAACATAGCGGCCATCAACCGTCAATCCCTGATTGAAACAAATGGCATCAATCGGTGGGCCCTCGGTCGGCTGAAGCAACAATTTGAGATGAGCGCTGCCAACGATGCGCTGAGACAGTATTTCAAACTTGTCGTCAAACTCAGGTTCCGGAAACCCCTGACCCCAGGGCGCAGCATCAACAATATCTTTTGCTAATTGAAGAGTGGGCGGTTGCCCCAATTCTCCGTCCGTTATCACTACCTGCTCTATCGAAGCCTCACCCAGCGTCTCGCGAACTACTTCGTCAAATGCAGCCGAGAACGATTCGAAGTCACTCTCGCGCAGGGTCAAACCCGCGGCCATGGCGTGCCCGCCGAACTTGGTGAGCAAACCCTGATGCCGGGTCGCAATCAGATCAAGCGCATCGCGCATATGAAACCCCTGGATTGATCTGCCAGATCCCTTAAGTTCGTTCTCACCCACCCGAGCAAATGCAATCACCGGACGATGGGATTTATCTTTTATTCGGGAGGCCACGATCCCAACAATCCCCTGATGCCAGTCAGGCCTGTAAAAACACAACCCGGCGGTTTGTTGATCCTTCAAAGACAATGTCTTCAGTGCATGCATGGCCTCTTCCCGCATGTCAGCTTCAATATCCTTGCGCTGCGAATTCAGATCATCCAATTGCATCGCCAAAGCGGGCGCTGAATGATCATCAGCCATCAGGCATTCAATACCGATCGTCATATCTTCAAGCCTGCCCGCAGCATTCAATCGTGGACCCACAAAAAAAGCGAGATCTCTAGACGCCACTTGCTTGGGATCAATCCCGGAAACTGCCAACAACGCAGCAAGCCCGGGGCGGCAACGACCTGCTCTAATGCGTTTTAGCCCTTCTGACACGAGTCGACGATTGTTTTGATCCATAGGGACCACATCCGCAATGGTACCCAGCGCGACAAGATCAAGAAACTCCGCCAGATTCGGCTCAAGGCGTTGTTCAAACCAGCCGCTGGCTCTTAAGTTTTGCCTCAGCCCAATCAACAGGTAAAAAGCGACACCTACACCCGCCAACGCCTTGCTGGCGAATTCACATCCCGGCTGGTTGGGATTCAAAATAGTCTCTGCGTCTGGCAGCGTCCCGCCCGGTAGATGATGATCAGTCACCAGGACCTGAATGCCGAGTGCATTGGCCCGATTGACGCCGTCAATACTGGCAATACCGTTATCCACTGTGATGATCAAATCCGGCGAACGCGCAAAGGCGACCTCAACAATCTCCGGAGTCAAACCGTAACCATATCGAAATCGATCAGGCACCAGATATTCAACGCCCACGGCTCCCATCGCGGTAAGTGCGCTTACCATCAACGCGCAACTCGTTGCGCCGTCAGCATCGAAATCACCAACGATGAGAATCTTACTGTTTAAATGCAGATGCTTCGCGACGAGATCAGCCGCTATTTCAAGGTTTTTGAGAGACGAGGGGGGCAACATGCCGGCAAGGCCATGATCGAGCTCGGAAGGATTGGATATCCCTCTCAAAGCGAACAATCGTTCAAGCAGGGTGCCACCTTCTTCCGTAGAAGGCTTGCGCCTGACGATTCGCTTCTTCACGAATCCAACATCGCGCAAAGCGCGACAAAACTAGAGATTAGCAAGCCTGATTCTGACGACATCATTAGTCACCGCTGGCAACGCCTGAAGCTCTTCAATAGCCGCATTCATGTCCGCCTCTACGACTTCGTTAGTGATGATGACAATTTGTGCATCACCAAGACGAGCATCTTTTTGATTAAGGGCCTCGATACTGACACCGTGATTGCTGAGCGTGGTAGAAACATTAGCCATCACACCGGGCCGATCCAGCACTTCTAACCTGAGGTAACACGAGCCAACTACTTGATCGACTTTGAGCACTTCAGATTCGATTTGTTGTACAAAACCAAGATTGGGCACATCACTGTGGCGGACCGCATCAATAATGTCCGCCATTACGGCTGAAGCCGTAGGACCAGCACCCGCCCCTGCGCCGTAATACATAGTAGGACCAGCAGCATCACCCCCTACCATCAGAGCATTCATGACATCGTTGACCTGTGCCAGCATATGGCTAGTTTCGACTAACGTCGGGTGAACCCGCAATTCAGTTTTGCCGTTGACCTGTTTCGCAATCCCAAGATGCTTAATGCAATAGCCAAGCTCTTTTGCGAAAGCGATGTCTTTTGCGGTGATCGCGGTAATACCTTCGGTGTAAATGGCAGGAAAGTTCAGTGGCACGCCAAACGCCAGCGCCGCCAGGATCGTCAGCTTGTGGGCAGCATCAATTCCTTCTACATCAAACGTGGGATCAGCTTCTGCATAGCCGAGAGATTGCGCCTCAGTTAAAACGTCGTTGAACGAGCGGTTGCTACCCGGCTTCGACATTTCAGTCAGAATGAAATTGGTTGTGCCGTTAATAATGCCTGCCACCCAATCTATTCTGTTTCCGGCGAGGCCTTCCCTGATTGCTTTGACAATAGGGATACTGCCGGCAATAGAAGCCTCGAACCGTACCGAGACATTTTTTGCCGCCGCCGCCGCAAACACCTCATCTCCGTGTAACGCGATGAGCGCCTTGTTAGCAGTCACGATGTGCTTGCCATGGTCAATCGCCTCAAGCACCAGGTCTTTTGCGACGTCTGTGCCTCCGATCAATTCAACCAGCAAATCGACGCCAGGGTCGCGCGCCACATCGAAAATATCGCGGCTGACGCGCACACTGCTGAGATCACAATCCGAATGATCGCGACGTGCGCCAATATGCACGAGGCGCGGCGGATGACTTGTTTTTCGTGCAATCAGCGATTCGTGTTTCTCGAACAAATTGAACAACCCGGACCCAACGGTACCCAGGCCACACATTCCTATTTTCATTCCGACGCCTCCGGCGCACCCTTTTTGAACATCTTTTTGATGCCTCTGAGTGCTTGTCGCGTCCGATGCTCATTTTCGATCAACGCAATTCGCACATGATCATCGCCATACTGACCAAAACCGATTCCCGGTGAAACCGCCACTTTCGCTTCCTTCAGCAAAAGTTTACTGAATTCCAGAGAACCCATATGTTGGAATTGGGGCGGTATCTTTGCCCAGACAAACATAGTGGCCTTAGGCGGCGTAACCTCCCAGCCAATAGAATTCAGGCCGTCGCACAGGACATCGCGACGTTTTCGATACATCTCGCAAATCTCTGCCACACAGGTCTGGTCACCTTCTAGCGCCGTGACGGCCGCAACTTGAATAGGCGTAAACATGCCGTAGTCCAAATAGGATTTAATCCGCCCCAGAGCGCCGACCAAAGTGGGGTTTCCGACACAAAAACCCACTCTCCACCCCGGCATATTGTAGCTTTTAGACATCGTGAAAAATTCGACCGCAACATCTTTTGCGCCGGGCACCTGAAGAATACTGGGGGCCTTGTAACCGTCGAAGACAATGTCTGCATAAGCCAGATCCTGCACGATCCAGATATTGTGCTCTTTAGCGATGGCAACGACCTTCTCGAAGAACTCCAGCTCGACACATTCTGTGGTCGGGTTACCGGGGAAGTTAATCACCAGTACTTTTGGTTTTGGCCAGGTGTTATCGATGGCGCGTACCAGTTCATCAAAAAAGTCGACGTCGCTGGTCAGCGGGACGTGTCGCACGTCTGCATCCGCAATAACAAAACCATAGGGGTGTACGGGGTAAGACGGATTGGGTACGAGTACGGTATCTCCTGGCCCCAGCACTGCCATCGCAAGATGAGCAATACCTTCTTTGGACCCCAACGTCACAATCGCTTCAGTTTCCGGGTTCAGATCAACATCATATCTGTCTTTGTACCAGTTGCAGATGGCGCCTCGGAGCCTGGGAATACCCTTTGATTGAGAATAACGATGAGTGTCTCCACGCTGTGAAGTCTCTATCAACTTATCAACAATGTGCTGTGGCGTTGGCTGATCCGGGTTTCCCATACCAAAATCAATAATATCTTCGCCGCGGGCTCTCGCCTCACGCTTCAACGTGTCAGTGATGCTGAAGATGTAAGGGGGAAGCCGTTTGATTCGCGGAAAATCGTCCATTGTCATTGTATTTATCTATTTCGTTGGTGGAATATGAAGCATAAAAAAGCCGGGCCTGCACTCAAGAGCGCAGACCCGGCACTCTTAATACAGAATTAAATTGTCGCCGCTGCGGCGGTGGTCAGACAGGCTCTCGCCAAATAACAGGCAGCGCTTATTCCTGCGGGAACCGCATGGTAAGAAGATGCTGCGAATGATTGAGTATACAAAGTCGTCTCCAGTCGTTACGCGCGACATGTTACCCGACTAAATAAGCGACTGTCACCCTAAGGCTGACGAGTTCTTGGTTCAGGAACGAATAGCTGGACCATTCCTGCACCCAGGAGGAGGAACAGTATCGCCACCACAAACACCGATTCATACCCTAAGAATGTGGCCATCACCCCCCCCAATAGCGGTCCCAGACTACCCGTTACCTGTGATGCAGTGTTAGCAATTGCGATGCGGGTCGGCGTAGTACGCCTGTCTCCAAACTCTAAAACAATATTTCTTGATGAGTTCTCAAAGCCTTGAGAAGCGGCGCCAATCCCGGCAAAGATAATTATCGTCAACGCGTATCCCGGCTGAATTAGCAGTACCGCGCTTGAGATCACCCAGAGCAGCGTGGATGTAATGAACACGAGTCGAAAACCTCGCGCGTCAGCAATAGCACCCCAAATCAAGTTTGATACCGTACCTGCTATTGTAAACGCAAAGGTCACAATACCCAGTGTGACGCCAGTCAGCCCAATGGAATTACCAGCATAGAGAATATAAAAAGGCATGGCCATTCGCCCCGTTGTCGCAATCGCACGAGCGATGAAATAACGAGTGAAAGCCCGATCTGAACGCAAAAACTCAGGCACACTTCGGAGTTGCTGTAACAAGCTCACCTGCGTCATCACTGTTGGAGGCTGCGGCTCTCGGACCAACGTAAGGGTTAAGAGACCAAAAGATGTCAGCACAAACGCCAAAATGAACGTCCAGGAATATCCTGCCAAGGCGTTGGATTCACCAATCAGATAGGTTCCCCCGATGTAAGCCACTACGGCCGCAGTAATTCCGGCAAGAAAGTTTCGAAGTCCCGTTAAACGCCCACGTTTTTTGACAGGAATGACTTTCGACATCAGGAAGTTGAAAATAACGCCCTGCATTCCCTCGAAAAGACCAAAAAGGCCCAGCAGACAAATCATCGCAATCAACGTGCCCTGCTGATCTAGAAAGAAGCCTGCCAACCCCATGCCTAGCACGCTCAACCGCATGCCGGAACCCACCAGAAAACCAAGAGGAAGCACTCGCTGGCGGTGTGATATCAGGTTAGCGCCAACCATGGGCGTCAGCATTTGTCCAAATCCCTGAAGCGCCATCGCAAGGCCTACGACAAGATTGGAGCCGCCGGATAACAGGAGAAGATAAGCGGGGATGAACGTCGGGGCATTGATAAATCGAAACCCGGTCTGCCCGAACATTCCGTGAGCGAGATGCGCAAAGAAGTTTCGTGTCAAATTACGCTGAACAAAAATGTCGTAGCGCTGCTCAGCGTGGCGTTCAGCGCGGGAAAGCTCGCTCATGGGTTTGCAAGGTGCTTAAACGACCTAGCTTAACTTACTTTGACGGACCTCTGAATAATCCAGACAAAGCTATTCGCCGGACTGGGAATCAAAAACGCGCCGTGCGGTTTCAGCCGCTGGTAAATATCCGTCTTGGATCATTCCGTTTTCGTAGATCACTGCGGGCGTTCCGTTCACACCAAATTCGCCAGCGAGCGCGTATTGGCGGGCTACGGGATTAGGGCAAGTCTTGCTCTCTATTTCCTTTCCTGACTTGGCCTGCGTCATCGCAATCTGCGGATTATCAGCACACCAGGTAGACACGGCTTTCTGGTAAGATTCTGACCCGACGCCCGCCCTAGGGAAAGCAAGATATCTCACTTTGATCCCCAATCGATTGAGTTCAGGAACTTCCAGATGTAGTTTCCGACAGTAACCACAATCGATGTCGGTAAAAACCGTAATGGTCGCTTTGGTTAGTTCTGGTCTGGGGGCAAAAACCACCATATCGGCTTCATCAAGCTCATCCAACATGGTCTTTCGTCGCTCCACTTTCACCAACTCGGTTGCGTTAATCAATCCTTCCGCATTAATCAGAAACAGATCTCCGGCAAAGAAGTAGTCTGCACCTTCGTTCATATGCAGTGTTGGGCCACCGGGCATCGTTATTTCGTAGAAACCTTCGAGACGACTTTGCCGAATACTGGAAATCGGTAAATCCGGCTGCGCAGCCAACAACTTTTGCCTGGCTTGTTCGGGCGTCAGGGCTTCACTACGCTGGTTTTCATCAGCATGAGCAAGGCCACCAATAAAGCTGATCAATCCTGCAGCGATCAGGAGAATGACCCGTGAGGCAAAGGAACGGGTGCTTGCACGATGGGTTCGCGTCATATTATTAATCACAGTCTTTGTCACAGTCATCATCTTTATCTAGTTATCAGTCATTTCTGGGTTAGGGGCTGCTCGGGTATGTGCAACGCTCTCCCATTTTCGCATTTACTAGCGCAGTTGCCTAATAAGACCCTCAAAAACGGCAGCGAGCAGCCATCGCACTTTGTATCAATGAGACCTGCCTTCGCAACAAAAGCTTCCCTCAAAGGTTCATTTTAACCCCTGGGATGGTGCATCTGATGGAGAGACTTCAGACGATGCTGAGCGACGTGAGTATAGATTTGTGTTGTGGACAGATCAGAGTGGCCGAGCAACAACTGCACAACTCGAAGGTCAGCACCATGGTTGAGCAAATGAGTCGCAAAAGCATGTCGCAATGTGTGAGGCGATAACCTCTTAACAATGCCGGCACTGTCCGCATGACGCTTGATTCGATGCCAAAAGGTTTGCCGGGTCATGAACACACCCCGATTGCTCGGAAACACCACATCGCTGGCGAGATTCTTTTTTAACAGCTCATTTCGCGCCTCGCCAAAATAGCGATTTAGCCAATCAATCGATTCTTGTCCCATGGGAACGAGTCGTTCTTTGGACCCCTTCCCCACGATTCGCACAACGCCTTGCCGCAGATTGATCTCGCTCAACTTCAGGCCGGTCAACTCACTGACTCGTAGTCCGCACGCATAAAGTACTTCAAGCATTGTCCGGTCGCGAAGACCAATGGATGTTGATAAATCCGGCGCCGCCAGCAATAGCTCGACATCCCGCTCAGTCAGGGTGTCCGGCAATGGTCTGCCCAGTTTCGGACTCTCCACCCGCAGCGTCGGATCATC
>JBLIIB010000163.1:0-9578 GCA_047634795.1 Candidatus Azotimanducaceae bacterium
CAACACCCTACAGTCAGCATAATGCGAAAGTCTGCGCAGAGGTTTATCGCGAGTGGTCTGAAAGCATGCAGAAAAAGTTGGGGCTTTCCCGGTGACTCAATACTTGTTGGAGACAAAACGTTGAAAGAATTTGCTTAACTAATCCAAACATTACTAAAGCCACGACAGTATTGGCCAACTAATCGCCGACGGTATTTTAAGCTTTTCTTCCACAATCATCGGTATATCCGTGGACCTATTTTTCGCTAAATTTTTGCCTACCGTTTTTGGTTCCGCCTGTTTTGCCACTTGTTGGAGCGATACCGCCCCGATTTGATGCATTTTTGAGCAAATCAGTTCCAGCGAGTTGCTCAAGATTACAAGTTAAATTATTGAATATAAGACAAAAAATAAAGTTGGCCCGACTTGTGTATTCAGAATGGCAATAGCGCATGAAAGCCCCAGCGGCTTATCAAGGTTGGCGTGCCTCCCACTTCAACCGATGTTGTGGTTGCGATATGCCAAAAATGTTTGCGTCATCCCATTCTGATCAGAAAACCCACCATCCTGGCGGGTTGCACATTTCCGAATTGAAAATTTGGTTTGATACTCCGGCTGGCCCTTTACGTGCCGTGGACAATGTCAGCCTGTCTGTCGAAGAGGGTGAGATTGTTGCGTTGGTTGGCGAGTCTGGGTCGGGCAAAAGTGTGACGGCGCTGGCCGCTCTCCGACTGATCAGTTCACCGCCCGGTCATTTTGTGTCTGGTTCAGTCATCCTTAACGGCCAAGACATTTTAGCCATGTCTGAGGGTGAGCTGGAGGCAATTCGCGGCACCGCAGCCGCAATGCTGTTCCAGAACCCCCGTGGCAGTCTTGACCCATCGTTCACGATTGAAGAAGCGTTTTTAGAAACGCTGGCTCTGCACCGACCAGAAATGACCAAAGCAGAGTGCTACCGATTCGTGGAGCAGGGATTACGGGAAGTCGGTTTTGGTGATTGGAAGCGAGTAGCGGCCTCATACCCTCACCAGTTGAGCGGTGGCATGTGCCAGCGTGTTTCTCTTGCGATCACTTTTGCTTGCCAGCCGGCATTGTTAATTGCAGACGAGCCAACAACTGCGTTAGATGTTGGTATTCAAGCGAAAGTATTGTTTCTCCTCCGTAAATTGAACCAAGAGCATGGGTTGCCCATTTTATTGATTACTCATGATTTTGGGGTTGTGCGCGCTATTGCTCACCGTGTGGTTGTGATGTATGCCGGGCTTGTTCAAGAGGAAGGCGACGTTCAAGAGGTTTTGAAGAGCCCTCTGCACCCCTATACGAAGGCTTTGATTCGTTCCGTTCCTGATAACGTCAACGATGACGAAGCGCTCTACCAGATCCCTGGAATTCCGCCGAATCTGGTCGACCCTCCCTCCGGGTGCCGTTTCGCTGATCGCTGTGTACACGTCACTGACGTTTGCAGAAATGAGCTGCCAGAACTAAAAAAAATCTCGGAAAGCCGAGCGGTAAGGTGCCATCGAGTTGATTCGGAGGGAGGTATTGTATGAGTCGACCTTTGCTTTCTGCGCGCAACATACACCTTAGCTACACAACGACGAGCGGTTTTCTTCGAAAGAAAGTTATTGCCAGTACCAAAGCGGTAGACGGCGTAAGTTTTGATATTTTTCCCGGAGAAACAGTAGGACTCGTTGGGGGATCCGGTTCGGGAAAATCAACATTGGCTCGAATAGTTTCCAGACTGATTGAGCCTGACCAGGGAGAGGTCTGGTTTGATGGCGAACTTTTGACTGAGGTCAGTCCAGACCGAATGCGTCTTTTTCGGCGCGATATTCAAGTTGTTTTCCAAGATCCGCTGCACTCACTGAATCCCCGTCGCACGGTGGGAGACAGCATTGCAAGACCGTTGCTTAATTTTTCAATGCCTAAAAAAGCGGCTCTGGCTAAAGCCGAGAGTCTGATGGAGCTCGTTGGCTTAGACCCAGCTGCAACATCTCGCTACCCCCATGAATTTAGCGGTGGCCAGTGCCAGCGCATCGCGATTGCTCGGGCGCTGGCGCTGGAGCCACGGTTGCTGATTCTCGATGAGCCTGTATCTGCATTAGATGTGTCCGTTCAGGCGCAAATTCTCAATCTCTTAAAAGAGCTTCAAAGCAAACTGGATATTGCGTACCTCTTCGTTTCACATGATTTAGGCATAGTCCGTTATATGTGTGACCGCACGCTAGTCATGTATCGGGGCCAAATTCTGGAAGCTGGGCGAAGCAACGACATTCATAAACTGCCAGCTCATCCGTTTACAAGAAATTTCTTGGATACGATTTTAACCATGGATGGCGACGAACGCTGGTTGAACGCAGCGGCTGCTATTGAAGACGTTGAAGAGGGTCGCATTGACGGAAAAGGTTGCGTATACCATGCCGCCTGCACGCATCGTCTTCCCCAATGCAAAGACACAACGCCTTTACTGAAGTCGATTGACGGGAGCAGAAGTGTGGCCTGTCATTTGTACGAGGAGGAGACAGGCTTTTGCCCGTCTGACTTAAACGCGAAGTACGAAGGAGCTACATCATGCAAAAGCAAATCATGAAGAAACTAAAGCGAGGCGCTATCGGGCCGGCTAGTGCGCTTGCGATTGCCATTTCAGCATGTGGCTTGGCAATTATGCCAGAGCAGGCAATTGCGCAGGCCAGTCCAGCCGACACAGTTGTTATAGCTATCGAAGCGAATCTGTCCAGGCTTGATCCGCATGCATCCACTACGTGGAATACGTTCCGTGTAATCATGCACGTGTTCGAAGGCTTCGTTGCCGAAGACTTGACTCGGGATGATGTCACCCAACCGCCTCTTGTACCTGCATTGGCTGAATCGTGGGATATTTCGGATGACGGCCTCACGTACACGTTCAACTTGCGTAAAGGCGTTAAGTTTCATGACGGTACAAACTTCGATGCAGCCGCCGTAAAGTTTAATATGGATCGGATGTTAGACCCTGAGTTTGAGTACTATCAGTCGATTGCCAGCGGACTAATGCGCTGGATGTGGCAGGATCTCGAAAGTTATCGCGTTGTCGATGACTACACCTTTGAAATCAAACTCGAAACACCCAACATTGAATTTCTCCGTCGGCTTGCGATGGGCGGCTCGGGAACACCGAGGTTTATAAGTCCGACATCTATTCGAGAGAATGGTAATGACAGTGTTGAGACCAATCCTGTTGGCACAGGTCCATATCAGTTTGCCAGCCGGTCGATCGGTGAACTTACTGTACTGAAAGGCAATTCAGAATACTGGGACGAAAATCGAACGCCGACTATTGAGCGACTGATGTTCAGGCCTATCTCCGAAGTTGCCACGCGAGAGCTCGCATTACGCAGTGGTGAGGTCGACATGATCTCCTCGCCATCTCCGGACTCCGTCGAGCAGCTTGAAGCAGCAGGTCTGGATATCGTAAGCAGTCCTGTCTCCACCATCTACATGATGTGGGTGAACTTTAAAGAAGAGGCTTTGAGCGATGTCCGGGTTAGGCGCGCCGTCTGTATGGCGTTGGACCGCGATGGCATGGCTGAATTTCACCGCAATGGGTTCGCCAGAGCTGCCACGGGAATTCTTAACTATGGCGGTCCGGGATATGACCCCGACTTCAAAGACTGTGAATACAATCCCGAGGGTGCAAAGGCACTGCTGGCAGAAGCGGGCTATCCCGATGGGTTTAAAACCCGGCTTGACTGGACTATGGGAGGCGGTGGCGACGTGAACACCGTCGGTGACGCTGAATGGATTCAGCGTGATCTGGCTAAAATTGGTATTGATGCTTCCATAGAGGTGTTTGATAACGGCACATACTGGGACATGCTTGGTGGGGGCATTCGTGAGGGAACCGGTTTCATGTCGGTATCCTGGGGTGAGACCAGTTTCTTTTGGCTAGATCAGGTTGTTGCCAGTGCTGCCAGCCCACCAAATGGGTTTAACGCTGGCTACTACAACAATCCTGAAATCGACCAACAACTTGCCGACGCGCGATCGTCAGCTTCCGAAAGTGAAATGCTCGGGCATCTGGCGACTCTACAACGGACAATTGCTGATGATATGGCTTTCATTCCTTACTATACGCCGATTGCGATCTACGCGATGCAACCCAATATTTCCGGGTTCGTCCTTGCGCCCCAGCATTGGCATGATTATACCGGCCTCACGAAGAAATGAGGCATTGACCTGACCAAAGGGCCGCCGACTCACCGCTCAGATATTTCTGGGACGGTGAGTTGGCAAAGTCGGAGTTTGTGTAATGCCTCATTTTGTTGTGATGCGGTTACTGCAGATGATTCCTGTAATGTTGGGAGTCAGTTTTGTTGTGTTTATTTCTGTCTATCTCGTGCCAGGAGATGTTGCTCGAACGGTTTTAGGTAATCAAGCTTCAGATGTTGCGGTGCAAGCACTTCGAGAAGACCTGGGTCTTAATCGTCCATTACTTGTTCAATACGGTATCTGGTTGTGGGATTTACTGCAGTTTGATCTTGGTTACTCGATATCCCAGCGTGTTGAGGTAGCGTCTTTACTCGGTGATAAAATTGTGAATTCCTTTATCCTGATGGGATTTAGTCTGTTTCTTGTTGTCGCTGTGAGTTTTTTGTTGTCAGTCTTTTCTGCAACTCATTTCCGCAGTTTGGGGGATCGGCTAACCATTTTTGGAACGCTTTTGTTGGCGTCCGCACCGACGTTTTGGCTTGGTATTTTGCTGTTGTATGTATTCAGCGTTAAATTCCCACTTTTCCCAACTTCCGGCATGTACAACTTCTACGATCCGGGCGGATTTTGGCAGTTAGTGCACCATGCAACATTGCCTGCGATTGCAACGGCGGCATCGTCCATTGCAATAGTTACAAGGGTTTCGCGATCTGCAATGATTGATGTAACGAACAAGACTTATATGACGGCGCTTCGCTCTCGAGGAATTCGGCGCAGAAGGCTGAGCTATGTACATATGGTACGAAATGCATTGCCTTCCTTTGTGAATATCAGTGGCCTCCAGGTCGGTTATCTATTCGGCAGCGCTATTTTCAGTGAAATTATTTTTAATTGGCCAGGTATTGGGCTTCAGCTTTACAACGCTATTTTGCAGAGAGACGTTCCAATGATTCAGGGGTGCTCAATGGTTATTGCCCTTACTTTCGTTATTAGCAATTTTCTCGCGGACTACATAGTGAGGGCACTCGATGCATCCAAACGCTGAAATGACTGTCACACATCGACGTGCGAAAAAACCACGCTCAAGTATTTTCTTTATCTGGCGCGGAATTCTTGCTGATCACTATGCAATGTGTGGTGCATTGATCCTGATATCGGTCATGATAGCGGCGGTTTTCGCTCCCTGGCTTGCGCCGTTTGACCCAACAGTCAGCTTTCCGAGACTAAGATTGGAGGGCTTAGGTACACCAGACCATATTTTGGGCCTTGATCATCAAGGGCGGGATATGCTCTCTCGGTTGATATGGGGTGGACGGACAACTCTGTTTGCCGGTATCACGCCAGTTTTGCTGAGTGCTCTGTGCGCAATACCCCTGGGGTTGGTGGCTGCCTGGAACGACCGGCTAGGGTCGGTCATCATGCGGGTAATGGATGTTCTGTTTGCCTTCCCGATGGTTCTGCTTGCCATCATGCTTGCTGCATTTATGGGCCCGGGAATGTTGAATATGATCATTGCGCTGACCATCGTGCTCTTACCTTACAACACACGAGTTGTTTATGTGGCTGCTCAGCAGGAGCGGAACAGTAGCTACATAGAAGCCGCCATCGCTGCCGCTACGCCTACACCCAAAATTCTTTTTGTCGAGATGCTTCCCAATGTTGTTGCAGCGTCGATCGTGTACAGCACCACTATTGTTGGCAATATCATCATTACTGCGGCGGGCCTTAGCTTTCTAGGTTTAGGTGTTCAGGCGCCCACCGCTGAATGGGGAATTATCACGAGTGATGGTCGCCAGTATCTTTTCAATGCCGCCCACATATCGCTATTACCCGGTATTGCAATTATGGCGGTAGTGATCGCTTTTAACCTTTTGGGAGACACACTCAGAGATGCTCTCGATCCCAAAACCCGGCTGGCGTTGACTAGCAGGAAATAGCTTCGTCAATACTTACAACAGGAAACCTGTAAACATGGATATCATTATTCGTAATGCCCGAATTCTGACGATGGATCAAAACGACACTGAATACGACCGTGCTGACATTCTGATTGCTAACGGTATTATTGAAAAGATCGGCCCAGATGTGGCAGCTAGCGTTGAACCAGGTAACGCTCGCATTATTGACGGTGAGGGCAAACTAGTGATGCCAGGGCTCATCAATGCGCATTTTCACTCTCCGGTGAATTTTCTGAAAGGTGCACTTGTCGATGCGCCGCTCGAGCTCTACATGCTTTACGAGGTGCCGCCTCTTCAGTGTAAAACAGTGGACAGTGAGTTTGCATATGCTCGGACAATGTTGGGGGCGGTTGAACTTTTAAAACAGGGCGTTACCACTAATCACGATGACTGCTTCTTCGTCCCAGTACCTACTGATGAAGAAGTAAATGCCGTTATGAATGCCTATACTGATGCAGGCATACGCGCATCGGTAACGCTTTGTCAGGTTAATGTCAGGGAATATGAGAAATACCCCTTCCTGTATGAGCTGCTGCCGGACGATATTCGCAGTGAGATGGAAAATGTACCACTGCTATCTACGGAGGAGCTGGTTGGCCACTACGAAACCTTCATTAATCGTTGGCATGGCACTGCCGATAACCGTATACGCTGTTCCATCTCGTGCTCAGCGCCACAAAGAGTGACTCCCGATTGCCTGCGTGCACTTGATGATTTAAGCAGAAAGTACGATATCCCCTATAAGATGCACATTCTTGAAACCAAGCTGCAGAGGGTACTGGGGCAGGTAAAACACGGCAAATCCTTCATACAGTATGTAAAGGACGAGGGTGTGCTGACTGATCGGTCAGTTGTGATTCATTCGGTCTGGGTTGATGATGATGATATTGCGGCTATGGCGGAATCGGGCTGCTCCGTTATTCATAACCCTATTTCCAATTTGAAAATTGGCAGTGGCGTGATGCCTTTCCGCCGCTTGAAAGAGGCCGGCATCAATATTGCGCTGGGAATCGATGAGGTCCCCGTTGATGATGGCTGTAATCTTTGGACTGTGGGCAAGACCGCCGGACTGGTCCATAAAATTGCCGATCCTGAGTATCGCAACTGGCCCCATGAAGACGAAATTCTGGATATGCTGACTCGTGGCGGTGCGCGATCAATGGGGTTGCAGGATCAAGTCGGGATGCTCGCCGAGGGCTACCGCGCAGACATGTTGCTGATTGATCTTGATACCCTGCCGTTCACGCCATTGCACAACCTGAAACGTGCGCTGGTGTTCTGTGAGAACGGAGGGTCTTTGAAAATGACGATCGTGGATGGTCGTATCGTGGTAGAAGATGGTGAGGTATTGAACGTGGACGAGGCCGCGCTTCGAGCGCAGATCCGTGGCTACGCCAGCCGACTCAAAACCGAGCTTGAGCAAATGACTGTTTCAGCTGACCGCCTTGCGCCCTACTACCGCGAAATGTACCTGAAAGCAGTCAGCTGTGATGTTGGAATGAATCGCTGGGCCGGGCCGATGATGCCTTGAGTGCCTGAAGAAACACATCAGCTGGCTTTCGACTGACTTGGTATTGGATTTGCTCGCGATGAAATCTTCGCTACTGAAGTGGACTTTGCGGGTACCAACTCTAAATCCCGCTGAGGCGAGTCCTGGCGCGATGTTTACGGCGGCATAGAGGTTTTTCGGGGAATTACACCGGGGTCTTGGCCCAAAGCAAACCCTAGTGTTCAGGGGAAACTTTATCGCTCCTCCATTGCTGATGCTTAGGCTGGCGGAGCGGTTCAACTTTCAGGGCTTCCACAGGCTCAAAATAGGTAGATGACGCCTTGTTCCGCAACGGCTACTTCCCGATGGACCTGAACTGGACAACGGATGCCGATCTGATGACGTCGGCTCGAAGCGCCGAAAAAGCAAGCGACTATGAAACCTGGTTAGGAAAATAGACCCGTCTGGATACCCAGCCCAGTCTGAACGTCAGCCGGCTATTACCGGATGCTTTGAAACCCTCGATTCGCTGGCATCTGGACCATCCGGTTTCCGGGCAACTATTTGTTGAAGACGAGACCATGACGCTGGCTGGCTGGCTGGGTAGTGACTTTCGGGGACTATCAGCAGTTGTTGCAACTCTATGTTGAAACGGCCCGGGGGCGTCGCCTTTTTGAATTCGACCGGTCACGGAAGGATGTGCTGAATGCCGTGTTCGGCCGCCTGGAAGCGACGCCACCGTTTTGGCAAGACCAGCCCTGCGGGTTCAGTTTTGAAGTAACCAAAGAGGGTGTGAACTCGGGTTTTGAAACCGGTTTGGTAGTTAACCAACAATCCATTCCGTTAGCGCAGTTGCCTTTGGAAGGCGCTGGCAATGGCGGTTCACGGCGCCTGTGCGCCCGGCTGTTGAAGCAGTTCCGCAAGCTATGATACTAACCCTATTGAAATGCGCCAAAGTTGGCCCTGCATGAATACTTTTGCAATTGAGCCTTAAAGCGCTGACCGTCGGTATCTGATTGACGCTAACCAGCCTGCCAAAAGCCGTACGTTATGTGTTTGGGCCGTTATCCGTTTTTACTCACATGAGTGCCGTATTCCGCTGCCGGCGAGCTTGAAAGGGCGCGTGTTTGAGTTGATACCGCGGCCGAAGGCCGAACACGAATTGGCGATAGACATGGAGAATGAGAAAGAGCCGTTATCAGCCGATGGCTTTACTCTTGGGCTAATATCCAACCTGGCGGGTTGGTATTGGATTTGGCGTCGTGTTTGTGGGAGCTTTCAAGGGCTGGAAAACCCAAGCGCTTGAACTTTGGCTGCCGCGAGTTACTTTTTAAGCTGTTTGGCAGTTACCGCATGTTGGGTTCTTTGTGCTATCACTTTCCCGGGCTTGAGTATGCTGAATGGCGGGATCATTACTGGTCGTGTACGCGTGCGTTGCAACAGCGGCTGTGTCGGCATGTGAGTCGCATTAAGGCTGGCCAGGCTGTTGTTCCGGTGCTTGTGGACGCACGCCAGATGCCAGGCCAACGCGTCGATTAATGCTCAAACAGGGTCTTGGGCCGACGTTCGCGTGTTGACGAGCCCGCACGATGATTTGCCACTCAACAGCCTGAGCGGTTGGGTGCTTTACAGTCAGCCGGTGCAAAAGGTGGAACCTTGGGCGCTTGCGAATTTTGCCACGCAATAGGATGCGCAGGTTCAAATTCTGCTGGCTGTGTAATATTTCTAAATGGCTTTACGTGGAAGCATACCCCGCCTTCTGTATTCGAATAATATTCACAGGTGCCAACAAATCTTAATGAAAAAAGCATAAGTGACGCGTAACTTTTTCAAACTTATTAGTCGAGTAGGATCGGTATCAGCGTCATAATCCTGAGCAGGCGTGACCGTTATCAACAACAATCTCAGACCCTGTCATTGCCCTCCCTGCATCAGAAGCAAGCAACAATAGAGCGCCATCCAAA
>JBLIIB010000164.1:0-9543 GCA_047634795.1 Candidatus Azotimanducaceae bacterium
GCACAGGCCCACCCGGCGACGAGAGAAGATCATGGGGAGGTTCAAATCACCCCGCCAAGCGCAACGCTTTCTGTCCGTACATGATCAGGTCCAAACAATCTTTCGCCCTCGCCGCCACAAACTATCCACCCCTGCCTATCGGCAATCTCGCTCAGATGCTCACAGCATTTGGGACGACATCACGTGTGAGCTAACGGCAGGGTAAAACAGACTGGTGACCCACATTGCGGCTTGGAGGCAATAACTTGACGATACCGTCGTCAGTGCGCTGATCAAATCAGCTCAGAAGCTGCCACGCGAGCTTTACAAATCGCTCACCTGGGATCGTGGGAAAGAGCTGGCAGATCATTAGCGCTTTACGTTGGCAACCGGCGTTGATGTCTACTTCTGCGACCCGCAGTCACCGTGGCAACGCGGATCAAACGAAAACACCAACCAGATGTTATTGGAATGACCGGCCGGATGCTCCAGAATACGCAAGAGTGCTCGCCTCAACCGATTTTGCTCTGACAATGCCCTAAAATGCGCTCACACATTGGCACAAAAAAGCGCAGGCGGAGCTAGTTTTCAAGGCGACCCAAGCGGTCCTGAATCTGCGCGTCCCTAAACTTCAGCACCTGCGTCTCCCACCAGAACGCGACATGGACCCAAAGCGGCTCTGGTCTGAAGGACAGACGCATCAGTGACCTTTGGCCCAACATTTCAATGGGGGGGATGTCGATGGTCACGATCATCCGATAAAATCGTTCTCCTTGTTCTTTATTCAGATCGAGGATGGGCTGTAGTGTGAGAGCGCTGGGAGAAACGAAAAATGTACCACCGCCCGTCATCCGTATTTCGGCCTCGGAATTACCACTGAGGTATTTATCGAGATAGCGTTCCGGAAACAGGCCTTGAATGGCGGACGGTCCAGTCATCGGCAAATTAACACCAACGGCCGCTCCGCTTGGCAGATACACGCCCGGACGAAGCTGCGTTGTTGGAACAAACAGCCCACGGCGACTTGAAAAGATGTCCAGCAATTCCTGATCAGTCGTCAAAATCTGACGCCGTTGGAGCAGTGAGTTACGTTGTTGAGTCGCTGCGGCCGCTTTTGCAGGGTCATCGCCACGTACAGAATTGAGAACGAGGTCGGCAGATGCCAACTCGAACTCCAGTAATTCCAGCTCCTCTTGAAGTGCCGCGTTTGACATCTGCGCCAGGCGTTCCCCAGCCTCAACCGGTGACATCGCGATCGCGCGGTCCACCCGACCCGCGACAGGCGACGTCACGCCGTAAGTTTTGCCCGCATCAAGATACAACTCCACTGTGGTAAATTGCGAGACCTTAACGAACAATAAAAGGCACGCAAGCCCGCCTAAAATTATCCCACGCATGATCCAACGTTGTGTGCGGAAGGTCTTTCTTGCTGAAGGCAAAGGTCCTGACGTATCTTGCAATAATGGCGACAAAAACATCGAGCCCGCCCCCCATGCAACAACTACAGCCCCGAGACCAAAGTGTTGCGGCAATAAGGTGCTGGCAATTACATACATGATTAAAATGCGGTAGATAAAGGCCCCAAGCGCGTAAAAAACCAACCCCAGATCATACCAACCACGTGGAAAAAGCCCGCCGCCGCCAAACGTCATGATCCAACCGGTTAGGTTGCTCAGCGTTTTTTGAGACCGCGTATAAAGGTTCCGTTCACCCAGCAAATCGACAAGAGCATAGTAGCCGTCCAGTTTGATCAGCGGATTCAAGTTGAACAGGATGGAATTGAGGGCGGAATAGATAAATATATTGCCCAAAACCGTCTGAAGATATGTCCCAGAAGTGAAATGCCAAAGAATAAAGGCTGACAAGCCAATCACAACATCAACCCAAACACCGGCAATCGAAATTAGGATCCGGTTACGCCTCTCGGCACGAAAATCCGCTTCTGAGCAGTCGACATAGGGCATCGGGTAAAGCCCAATAATATAAAAACCCGCCTTTCGGACGGGCACGTCAAACCGTGTCGCGACTAACACGTGTCCAAGTTCATGGAATAGTTTCAAGAAAGGAGCGACCGCAGCGAAGGTCAGTAATCCTTCGATCGACAAAATGTTCTCAAATGCACTTCTGATAGCCCAATCGTTGCGCGTGCCCAAAACAACGGTCAAAGCAAAAAGCAAAGACACGAACGCTACGGCAAACCAACTAACAAAAAAACGCGCAAGGGTTCGCAAGGCAGGCTGGAAAGGCCCTACCTCGAATAAGGGCAGATTAATGAACACAGGATTGAAGCGCTTTGCCCCCATCAGATCCTGATCCCGCAACATGCGTATGGAGGTGGTAAAACGTGCCGCCTCCGTTTGGTCATCCTGGCTGAGGTTCGCTGTACCTGCCCCGTCCCCAAGCAAAGCCATGCGAACACGATGAACCGCATCAGCCATACCATTGGGTAACGCCAAGAAACGGCCTGACAGATCGTCACGCACCATGCAAAACGCACGATTTCGGTCCGCGGACAGGCGGAAGCTGAGCCGCCTCAAATCTGAATGTTTAGATACAGCCACAGCTTTTCTCTCGCATATTCAAAGATATAACGCGACAGCACCTGGATGCGGGGCGCTTGGCCAATTTCGACTTTAGCGAAGCCCGATAGCCCTACTATCAAGCGATCTTGATCCCCCCCGCGCAACGCTCCGCGGGCAACCAGCCGATCCGTTTGGGCGGCTTCATCAAAGGTGTAAACTGCAGGCTGGATCACCTCGAACTCGAACTCCTCTCCTGACATGCCGCGAAACCAAACAGACCCGATTTGCCCGGGTTGAATTGGCGGCGCATCAAGTGATGCCAGATCAAGGGTAATCTGAAACGCCGCTTGAGGTTGAACGCGCGCGATCTCAGTTCCGACGTTCAAGAAAGCGCCCACTGTCGAGCTCGACAAGGCAGAAATGACCTGCCCACTAAACGCAGCCCGCATAACAAGCCGCTCTTGGCGTTTCTGGATTTGGTGCAGCCGTTGGAGCTCCATTTTTGCACGGCTCTCGGAAATGGCGTATTCACCGTAATTGTTGTCCGACAAAGCCGCCTGCGCCCTTAGTTCTTCGATGGCCAGACCCAAATGTGCATCAGCCAATGCCTCATCCAACGTGATTGAGGAAAACAACGCGATGACATCACCAGCATCTACTCTGTCCCCTGCCCTGACCTCTACCTGCCGCAAAAAGGCATCTTCGGCCAAAGCCTCAACCACAGACTGAGCAGGCTCGGTTAGAACTGTCGCGGTGACGCGAAGCGGCGCGGGCAAAACCAACCAGACTGTGAGAGCGATGGCACCACCGCACAAAACAGCACGGCGCACAATGCGTCGTCCGGCCAGCCCCTTGTGCCATTTAGCGTTGACCGTCGTGGTGTAGAGGTTCGTCAGGCGATCCAGTTCGATCCTAAGCTGGCCTTCGCCGACCGCAGGATCCGTGTCCGTTAGGATATATCCAAGGCCGCTCGTCCCCTTAGGGGGCAGATGCAGCGCCACGCTGTCGGCAGCTTGCATTTCGGCAAAGCTTCCAAGCTCCCAATTCTCGGCACGGCCCTCAATGCAAGTCAGCGCCTCATTAGGCAATCTGCGCGCGGTAGCGAGGTATCTGTACTCATCCCTGAATTTAAGCCTCTCATCAGTCGAGAACCCCATCGTCCGCGACGCAGGTTTACGCGCGTTTGCTCCAAATACCATAACAGCGGCAGCATCGGCCAAACCGGAAAGCGCTATGGAGTCCGCAATCGCCTTGAGTAGCGCTTTGCGTCGGGGCCTGCCGAACGGCGCGATACGATCAAGCAAAATCGTCACCGGATCACCCGCTGGATTGCGATTTTCACCAGTTGCGATACCGAGTTGACCTTTGACAAGAGCCGTTTCGATGATTTGAGAAAATTGCCGAAGCTCTTCGATACGGCTAGGTAATTCCGAAATTACAGGAATTTGTGGCAAGTGCCACATATGCCAACCCGAACTTTCACCACTTTGAGATTTTAGGACAGGAAAGACAACATACAGCTTACCAGCGACCTTGCGCATCTGCGGCTTGTCCGACCGCAGACTGTCTAAATAGTCTTGGGGTGGGGTGCTATCAGCTGGCCCCGAAAGGTAATTCCAGCCGGGGTTTTCGTTTGTCCAGCGAAATGCGGCGATTTGCTCATTCATATTATGGATCACCGCATTATTGTTGCTTCAGATGAAACAGATTAGATTTCAATTTTACCAAATTGATCCTCATAGACCTTAAGCGACTGCGTCAAGATAATCGCAAGTCGCTTTGCTGCAAACGGCGTCATAACAATGCGGTTGGCCAGCTTCACTGCGACCTCCTTGGTCTCTTCTGCCGTGCCACGCCAATGCTGATGGGTCCCAAACAAGAAGAAAAACTCTTCGCGGTTGGCAGTCGCCGTGCCTACGTTCGCGTAGGCGCTGACCATTTCGCTGTCGTCCCATTTGATTTGAGTTCCGTTAAGTTGGGTTGGCGTTCCGGTCACTTTGCTATCAGACATTTTTATTCCTCTTAAAAATTAGGCCGCATCTTCGGCTTCTTGTTGGTTCATCTCATCCTGTTCGGACGTTAGGTCAAGTTGTTTAAGAACTGCTTGGATTAGCAGGTTCAACAGATATTCACGCTCTGCTGCACTCGCGGTGCCGTCCCCTTTGAAAAGTTGCGCAACCATGTCGTTGAGAACTTGCAGGATATCCACAGTATCAAATTCGAGCAGCTTCAGCTGGGTCAAGGTATCAATAAACACATGGCTGTTTAGGAATGAAAGAAGATCGGCCAAGTCGGACGGGTCGTCTGCTGCGCTGTCCAAAAAGTTGCTCCGGTCCAGTAGTTCATTCGCATTCACGAGAATAGATTTTCCGAATTCTTCCATGGTGGACAGTGGAGCGCCGACCGAGTCGTCCTGCTGGGCGCGCGAAACTACGTCAATGGCACCCGCCCCTGCAAAGTTGGAGGTCAGCAAGAACCGCTGCGGCGTGTCACCCATATAGCCATTCTCTGGGAATTCCGCCGTAAAAATGCCAGCATATCCGTCGCTAAAGATCAGATCAGTCTGTGTGTTGCCAAAGAACCGATCCGGCCCAAGGTTACCGATCAAAATGTCCGGCCCGTCATTGCCGTTCAGCTCGTCAAACCCACCAGTCTCGAACGCGTAGTTAGTGTCAAGTGTGAACTTTTCCACAGTTACACCATTTAAAGTGTCGAAGCTACGGGTCAAAATTGCCGAGTCGCCAACAAGTACGTCTTGCCCGTCTCCACCTGAAACGCTGTCATCGCCGAAGCCTGCCACAATCATATCAGCGCCGGCGCCACCAAAGATCAAATCGTCACCCGCTTCCAATGCAGACAAGAGGCCATAGGGCGCCAACAAGCTTAGATCGTCGATAAATGGGTCCTCAATGCTAGTGAAGTTCATAAGTCTGTCAGTCACAGATTGGCCGACAGCTGCGTTTGAGTGGCTAGAAAATTCGATTGTGCCCAAATCTCCAATGATCAGATCATCGTTCAAACCACCTGTGATTGTATCACTGCCAAACTGACCAAAGAGCACATTATCTCCAGCTTCACCTGCGGCTGTGATGGTGTCGTTCCCGCCCAATTCCAAGTTGGCCAAAGCGATCGACTCGACATCAGTCCTATTGACGAAAATGATCTCTGCATTGTCACCAAGGGCCACATCGTCGCCTTCGCCAACCAATATTTCATCATCACCAAGGCCACCGACGATGATGTCATTGCCATCACCACCTGCAAGCGTGTCACCGAATGCTGTGTCGCTTGCAGAACTAATGATTGTCCCTGTGCCAGTGACAGAGGCCAGAACGATCGCGCCGTCGTCTCCTACGAGGATGTCTTCTCCAGAACCACCAGTCACACGGTCTGCACCGGCGCCTGCAAGGACAACATCGTCATCCGCACCTGTGTCGATGGCATCAGCATCTCCGAAACCTTCATTTTGGGTCGCAAGGGTTTCAGGCTTCGCCGACGTCAGCCCGTTCCCCAGCACTATTTCCCCGAGGTCACCAATGACCCAATCGTCACCAGCTTGGGTGTCGACGCGATCTTTTCCCCGTCCAGCAATGACAGCATCATCACCAGCACCTGAATCGATTGTGTCATTGCCATCGACACTTGTCAGGGACGCGAGTATTTGGCCGCCTTGGTCCACGGTCAGGGATATTATTCCTGAATCGCCAAGAATTTTGTCATCGCCCGCACCTGAATACAAGATATCGTTGCCAGTGCCAAGGATCACGGCGACTTCACCACTACCGCGCACTGTTATGATATCATTGTTAGACGCAGCAAGACTTTCCGAGGAGGCCATGGTCGCGGCTAGTCCTCCATCATCGCCGAATTCCAAAGTGATTTCGCCGTCATCTCCGAGAATATAGGTCTCACCATCTTGCAGTGTAGCGGTATCGTCTCCACCACCCAACAAAGCTGTCACGCGGCCATTCTTGCTGATCAGGACATCGTCGCCATCATTTGCATTCGGCGTCGAAACGGCGGTCTTGACTAGACGCAAAATCAAGTTGAGCGCCTCAGTTTCCACATCAAGGTCATCTTTCGACGCATTGTCGACTGCCGGAACAAAGCTTCTCAAGGCCGCGAGCCCCTCAACTGACAGCGTCAAAACACCAGAGTCGAGGACTGCAACTATATCCGCGACGTCAGAATTGATATGGTCGTCGCCAAGTCCGCTAATGATCACATCCAAAAGATCCACAGTGGCTGGCAGGCCACCCAATTCGTTAGGTGTGCCAACAGTAATGACGTCGTCGCCATCCGTCGCAAGACCCAATCCCGTGATCGTGGATTTGATGATATCTATGATGCCATTGTCACCCAGAATGATGTCGCCACCAAGGCCGGATGCAATCGTATCCGCGCCCTCGCCGCCAATGATCAAATCATTTCCCCGACCCGCTTGGACCTTGTCATCACCACCAGTTGCCGAAGCTAAACTGGACACGATCGTAACGGACTTCGTGATGTTAGCGCCTTCAACTTGACCGAAGTCGCCAAGGAACACGTTTGATCCAAAAAGATCTTTCAAGTCCTCGCGTTCGCCTTCTCTCGCAGAGCCCGCAATCAGGACGTCTCCGCCTTTCCCCCCGTCAAGATCATCCCTGCCCGAATTCACACTATCACTGAACTGTGTAATCGCCCCTTCGGCGACAAAGTTGGCTGACAGTAAAATCTCTGCGAAATCACCAATCACTAGATCACCGCCGCTACCGCCGGAGACTGTGTCAGAGCCACCGCCACCTAGCAACAGATCGTTACCCGCCCCACCTAAAATCTTGTCATCGCCATCGGGCTCATCAAGAGTCGAGAATGTCAGGGCCTCCTTGTTGTTGTCGAGAACGATATCGAGAATATTTGTCTTGGTTCCACCGACGAACACATTAAATGTACCACCTGTTATGAAGTCGTTTCCAATGCCGCCATACAGTTCGTCATCGCCAGAATTGCCTTCGATAATATCACTGCCAAGTTGACCATACACCGTATCATTGCCGCCACCACCAATGATGCGATCCGTGCCATCAGAATATCCGCTTGTATTGAAGATCGCGTTGTCGCTGATGCCACTTTCGCCAAGCTGTGCACCAAAGCCCCACACCACTGCAGTGGTGACAGTATCCTCTCCGCCGCCAGTGGTGACAGTATCCTCTCCGCCACCAGCTTCGACATAAAGATCCTTGCCACTCGCGTTGATGACGTCGTCACCATCGCCAGAGTAGATCTTGACATTTCCGGCGTCGCTCATATTGACGTTGATCTTGTCAGCGCCGCCGCCTGTCAATACGATGTGGTTGCCGGAGGACTTAGAACCGAGGGTGATGTTTTCGGCGTCACCGGCTGCGGTGACATGGGTCTTGACGGTGTATTGGGTCAACAGCGTTGACAGTAGAATCTCATCACCCCCCAATTCATACTCACCGCTGATCTCACCATCATCTTTTATTGTACCGTCCGAATTCAGGTGTAATTTTATTGTACCGTCCATATTCAGGCCTAAAATATCAAGAATGAAATCTTCAGTTATAGGATTTTTTTCATCCTTATAAATCCGGTCCGCAATTGCGGCTTGGAGCCTATCGCGCATCCCGAAATCACTGTCTCCGAAGACAACAACATTTCCACCTTCGATCTCGATCGTATCTTCGCCACCATCAGCAAAGATCACATAGGTTCCCGTAGCGTCTGAGCCAGCTTTGATCACGTCATTGCCGTCACCGGCGAAGACAACGTGCAGGCCTTGATTGCTCAGCACGATCTCGTCGCGGTTGCCGCCAGTATAAGTGATTGTCATCACATCCTGTGTCAGACCAGACATGTCGACAACGTTCTGGCCTTCGCCCGCAGGGATGATAATTGCTCCAGCACCATTTACAGTCCCATCTTCATTAAACCCGCCTTGTGCGAGTTTGACCTTTACTGAAGAATTTCCCCCGGTCAGCGTGATGATATCATCACCGTCTTTGCCTATGTTCTCCGAGAAGCTGTTGCCCGCAGCAGAGCCAACGCTCAGAACGGCAGTGTCACCATCATCTTCAAGGTCTGCACCAATCCCTTTAGGCAGCTCTGCATCACCAAATTTTTCTTCACCATTAAGATCGAAAATTGTGATGTCGAATGTAAAAAATGGGATACCTGCCCAAACCGCCAAGTAAAGTTTGTAGGATGCCGTACCCTCAAAAAGATAACCAAAGATAGCACTAGGATCTGCTGAAGCCGCATCTACAATAGCGATCAGCTCGGGGATACGCAGTTTCCCGTCGTCATTGGGGTCGTTCCACCCCAGCTGGAACCCAGCACCAACATCTGCCGTCAGGCCAGCAATGCCTGCGTTCAACTCAAGCGCGGCACCAATATAGACGTCCAGAATAGATCCGGGGTCGGCGGTAATAAAGATACCATCCAACAGCCGTTCGGGGTCGTAGGAATTGGCAAAATTGACCAATCCGGACAAATCAAACCCGACTTCGAACGACGACTTCAGCCGCAATTCGAACGTCGCCTTAAAGACTGATTCAATGATGTCCGTCACCCAGCCTGGCGCGTTCATCTCTTTAAGGATTTCGGCCGCAATATCGATCACGCCAGTATCAACGTTAAAGAGTGTAAACTTCGCAGTCACAAGGTCGACGGATTCAAAATCACCCATCAGAATACCAAGTGCGGCAAACGGATCAGATAGCAACGGCAAGCTCACCGAGATGCCACGGTCGGTATTCCCGAATGTAGCAAAATCGTTGGGTCTGGGACTGGGATCAGTGGTGCTCATCTTGATGTCGCGGGTATCTACGTCAGAAAGCGACATTTCACCGCTAACCAACTCATCAGAAAAGTCGATGAAGTCGAAACTGCCAAAACTGATCATCCCGCCTGTTTTATCAAACTCTTTAACAAATTTGGCGATGTCTGCAACTGTATCAGTAATACTTTGAACAAGCCCAATAATTGGAAAAGCGGCTCCCAAGATATCGACGACAAAACTGATCGGCGGCTCACTTAAGAA
>JBLIIB010000165.1:0-9401 GCA_047634795.1 Candidatus Azotimanducaceae bacterium
GGGTCAGACCTGGGTTGTTTAACCTTTGGTCTCGTGCTTGAAGAGACTGGACGACACCTTACTGCCTCGCCTCTATTTGCTTCTGCGCTAGTGGGTGCTTCGGCAATCCTATTAGGTGCTAATGAAGCAATCAAACAAGCTGTTTTGCCGGGCATAGTTTCCGGTGAGCAGATTGTCACGCTGGCATTAGAGGAAGGCCCACGACACAAACCAGAAGCGACGGCGCTGCCAGCTGTGAAGAGTGGTGCGGGTTTCAAGTTAAACGGCAATAAGACATTTGTTGCTGAGGGCATGGCTGCCACGAGCTATATCGTACCCGCGAGAACCTCAGGTAAAGCCGGCGATGCTAATGGCATTACGCTCTTTGTGGTTGATGCCGATGCTATAGGCGTGAGTCGCAATCCTATGCACATGATCGATTGTCGCGGTTACGCCAACGTGAGCTTCGCAGAAGTTGAAGTAGATGCTGGCTGTATTCTGGGAGAGCTTGATCAAGGTTTTGTCGTTTTAGAACCAGTGCTAGATCGCGCAAGAGCAGGGCTTTGTGCAGAGATGCATGGCACGGCTGCCCAAGCTTTTGATATGGCTCTCGATTACCTCAAAACCAGAGTGCAATTTGGTCAGGTGATTGGTTCTTTTCAGGCCCTGGGCCATCGGGCAGCAGATCTTTACACCGCAAAAGAACTCACTCGATCCTGTTTTGAAGCTGCACTCAAAGCGATTGATGATGGCGCCGACAACGCACCAGAAATGGTGGCGATGTCTAAGGCACGGGTGGGTCAGTTCCTGCGTGATATGTCGGATCAAGTGATTCAGATCCACGGTGGTATTGGTATGACCGATGAATTTGATGCGGGCTTTTATCTCAAGCGTGCCAGAACATTGGAAACAGCCTATGGTAATCAGGCTTACCACCGGGATCGCTATGCGACGCTGCTCGGTTTCTAGTCCAGATAGCTAGGTCTGTTGCGATAAAAAAGCCCAGTTAACACTGGGCTTTTTTGTGGGTCGCTTTATGGGTCTTCTTAAGGGATAGGTCAGATTATGACTTTTTGTTAAATGCACCAATACGCGCATCCATGTCCGGGCCATGACCTTCATTCATATGGACTTCCCATTGTAGTCCGCCATCCACAGAATTACCGTCGGTAGCCTCAAGCAATCGTTTGTTTGCGGCATGTGAGAAGCTTGAATTAGTACAGATCTGATCACAGAAGCTTTCGACTTCTAGCATAAACTTGTCATCATCAAAGACCAGTTCTGCCAGGCCCATTGCTACTGCCTCGGTGGCATTATAAGTCGCTGCCGTGAACATCATGCGCTTGGCCGTTGCGATGCCGACCCTTCTAGGCAAGCGCTGGCTCATTCCCCAAATTGGGGTTAAAGCCCACTTGGCATGGGTGTCGGCAAATTTGGCGCTCTTGGCTGCAAGAATAAAATCTGCCGCCAGGGCAACTTCTAATGCTCCGGTGTAACAGTGGCCGTGGACCGCAGCGATCACTGGCTTGGGCAGGCGCTCCATCATTCTCAAGGTTTCCGAATGCCAACCTCGTGAGGGCACTCGCTCGCCCGTGGCGATATCCGCGAGATCATGGCCGGCGGAGAAACACTTACCGGCGCCAGAAATCACGACGCACTTAACGTTGTCATCCCGGCCAATTTGTTCAACATGCTTTCGTAGCGCTTCAAACATACCAACGGTCAGGGCGTTGAGTTTGTCCGGTCGATTTAAAGTGAGGTAAGCGGTGCCGTTCTTGTCTTCTCGTAGGACCAAAATTTCAGTCATGTGTTGTGCCCCTGATAGCTTGAAAAGCACTCAGTGTAACGCCAATTCCGGTCAGGGGGTAAGTCGACGGGCGACGATAATGAATCCCCAGGTTAAGGCCACAACCGTGCTGATCAACTTCCAGTGCCGTTTCAAAAAGGTTTGTTTTTGACCGCTAATGTCGATGGTGGCAGAGGCTGTTTCTTCCGGTGGCGTCAGTACCAGACTCATGGCTCGTTGGCGGCCCGGCGCAAGAGACCCTAGCTTGATGTCTTCAAAGTCCAAATAGGCCGCGTCGCTATTGAAATAGGAAACCGTCAGCTTAAGGTCGGCATAAGGATGTTGGCTTTGGTTATTCAAGCTGAGGCAAGCTGCTGTCGTAATGGAGGCCAACAGGTCCTCGGGAGAGATGCCACCGCTGTCTAAACGTAGAACTATTCACAACGTAATTCTGATCAACTGGATAAGCTCCGGCGCTTCATACAAATGCACCCGCTAGCAGCTGAATTCCCCAATAAACCCCCAATCCAATTATTACAACTGATTAGGGCTAATACGCCACCATCACTTCATTGCGCCGCAGGAAAGGTAGTGTCCAGGGCGGGTTAAACCGCGCGAGCTCCGGTTTACCCACTGGCTCAATCTGCCTGGTCTTCAACCATGCTAGCAATTCTGTTGTTTTTGCGGCGGTTTTTTCCTCACCAGCGAGGCCTGAGAAACCAATGACCGCATACTTTTGGTCAGGCACCTGGCGCAGAGTCACCGCGGGATTATTAGGCGTAGGAAGGGTGACCATCGAATGCTCCGAAGGCATGACAAAATGTACTCGCCACTGTTTTTTCTTTTGTTCGTCGCTCTGGACCATGCTCACAGCTGCGGTCATGCCGATCTTTTCTGATTTTGATTGCATAGTCACAGGTGCCGTCATACTGATTTTTTGATTGCCGCCGCTATTAGCTGTGTTGTTGCCAAAAATATAATCAGCGATGAGCCGGAAGCCCGCGCTGGAGGCTTTATCCATAGGACCAGATACGACGGTTTCGGCCACGATCATTGAACCGTAGCTGCGCAACTCAAATGCACCAGATGTTTCTACGACGTCATATTTAGGTTCTTCTATGGCCATTGCAGCTCCTGAGAATATTGTTATTGTCAGTATTAAGAGCAGGTGTCGCATCGAATCAATCTCTTTGCTGGGGCTTAACCTATGATACGTTGACTGGTTCTTCTGGTTCACCAATCGATCCGGTATTAGCTGCCAAAGGCGATCGAATGAGGCTGCTGGACTCGATGATGGGTCACCTGTGTTTTGCTCCCCTTGAGATCAAACAACGATGTGCGAACAAGTGAGATTGGGAACTTGTGGGATCCCTACTTTCCATCACTTTTGGTCCTGAATTGGTTACAATGCACGGCTTCTAGCCGACTAGCCTAATCCTTTGCAGACCTTGTTAAAGAACGTAGAAGTTTACGCGCCCGAATCCATCGGTCTGCACAATATATTGGTGGGCGGCGGTTCGATCCTGACGCTGCAGAGGCATGAAATAACTACAGACGCCGACGTGATCGATTGTGAAGGCCGCAGGATATTACCCGGCTTTATTGATGCCCATACTCATATTACTGGGGGGGGTGGTGAATCGGGTTTTTCTACCCGTGTCCCGGCACCTTTTTTAAGCCAGTTCACGGCCGCGGGTGTGACAAGTGTCGTGGGTGTGCTGGGAACGGATGACACCACGCGCGATACTCGAAGCCTGGTCGCTCAGGCCTATGCGCTGCGGGAGCATGGTCTTGGTGCCTGGTGTCACACAGGTGGTTATCACGTACCAGCAACAACCTTAACAGGCAGCATTAGAGACGATATTGTGTTTCTAGATCCGGTGATTGGAGTGGGTGAACTTGCGATTAGCGATCACCGTTCAAGTCAGCCCAGCTTTGAAGAAATCCTGCGTATAGCGGCGGATGCGCATGTTGCGGGTTTGATTACCGGTAAAGCGGGCATCGTGCATTTGCATCTGGGTGATGGCAAACGAGGCTTAGAACTTATTCAGCGAGCGCTGAATGAATCTGAAATCCCCTCGCGAGTTTTTAATCCGACCCATGTCAATCGGCGCAAGGGGTTGTTTGAAGAAGCGGTTCTGCTCGCTTCGCGAGGTTGTAGTATCGATATCACTGCATTCCCTGTCGCCGAAGATGAGGATGCTTGGTCGGCTGATGCGGCACTGTTGCGATATCTAGATACGGGTGCACCGGCGAACAAAGTCACCGTCAGCTCTGATGGCGGCGGCTGTCTGCCAGAGTTTAATGCTGATGGGGTGATGACGAAAATGGGTGTCGGCCGGTCAGCAGCGCTTATGGCGACCCTGAAAAATCTATTGGAACAGGACGTTCCACTTGAGATGATCTTGCCGGCAGTGACCAGCAACGTCGCTGAGTTGCTGCGTTTTCATGACCGCGGCCGAATTAAAGAGGGATATCGGGCAGATCTAGTGTTGCTCGATGAAAAGCACAACATAGAAGGTGTCATGGTTGCTGGTGTTTGGCATGTTCGAGACGGCGCGCAGATAATCACTGGCGCTTTTGAGAAAGGCACTAGTTAATTCAAACAATAGTTGAATCAAACAGCGGTTGAATCAGACACCGTTGAAACAGAATAAGAGAGATAAGCATGTGCCCTGCAGAAAGCATCGATAGCATTGAGCGCGGTTATATCGTGCCCATTGGTGGTGCGGAAGAAAAGCTCAACAACACCGCCATACTGGATCGCTTCATCAGTATTTGCGGTGGCAATGATTCCCGTATTGCCATCATCCCCACCGCTTCAGAATTAGAAGATACGGGTCGCAATTACGAAAAGTTGTTTCGTAAGATTGGTGTTAAACATGCGCAGGTGTTAGATCTCGTCAGCCGTGAAGATTGCAGCTCCAGCGACGCGCTCGACTATATTGAGAAAGCTGATGGCGTGTTCATGACCGGTGGCAATCAGCTTAGGCTCTCGACGACCCTGGGTGGTACACCCGTGGCGCAAATGATTCGGCGCCGTAATGCTGCCGGAATGCATGTCGCAGGTACATCAGCCGGGGCTGCATTTATGCCGGAGCATATGATTGCTGGAGGCTACGAAGGTCCAACGCCTTCGCCCGATATGGTGACACTAGCCCCAGGACTAGGGTTAACTAACAACTTTATTATTGATCAGCATTTTCGACAGCGTGACCGCATTGGTCGCCTGTTAACGGCGTTGGCATATAACCCCTTTGCGATGGGAATTGGTTTAGACGAAGACACCGCTGCCTTTATTAGACCGGGTGATGATCTTGAGGTGGTGGGTAGTGGTGGCATCACGATTATTGATCCCACGCACCTATCCCATTCATCGATGGACAAGGCGCGCCGTGGTGAGCCTGTTAGTTTGATTGGTTTGAAAATGCATATTCTTGTATCTGGTGGTCGTTTTGAAATCGCGACGCGCCAGGCGTACGAAAAATAACCTTACTGATAAAAAGGTCGCTCTATGAAAATCCTTAGCACCAACGTCTATGTGGGGCCCAACATTTATGCCCATTTTCCGGTGATTTGCCATGTCATGGATCTTGGCGAATTGGAAAGTTGGCCAACGGTAAAATTGGGTGACGACTTTACGGACACACTGATTGAATATTTGCCTGGATTGAAAGAGCATGGCTGCTCGTACCGTGAACCCGGTGGATTTGTTCGCCGACTCAAAGAGGATGAAGGCACCTGGCTAGGTCATGTGATGGAACATGTGGCTATCGAGCTGCAAAATATCGCGGGATCCCCGGTGACTTTTGGTAGAACGCGATCGGTGGATGATGAACCCGGGCACTATACGATGGTGTTTGAGTATCTTGATGCTGAAGTGGGTTTGGAAGCTGGTCGCCTGGCATTGGAAACTCTGCACAGCCTATTACCAGCCGAATTGAAACCGAAGAACGCTCCGGGTTCAGTATGGGACTTCCAAACAGCGAGAGATGAATTCATTCGCTATGCGCAGCAGCGAGCACTGGGGCCTAGTACTGCATCGCTCGTTAAAGCGGCAGAAGACCGGGACATTCCCTGGATACGTTTAAACAACCAGAGTCTGGTGCAATTCGGCCACGGTCGTTACCAACAACGTATTCAGGCAACGACGACGGGCAAAACCAGCAATATCGCGGTTGAACTAGCAGCGGACAAAGAGGAGACAAATACCATATTACGCGACCTGGGCTTACCTGTGCCTGCTCAACGTATGGTGCGATCTTTGGAGCAAGCCCAGCGTGCTGCAAAGCGAATTGGCTATCCCGTGGTATTAAAGCCACTGGCGGGAAATCACGGCCGTGGGGTGACGACAAACCTGAGTACCCCAGAAGAAATTGAAGTCGCTTTTGATGACGCCCGCGAGCACGGACGAAACATCATTGTTGAAAAGTATATAGAAGGCTTTGACCATCGCTTGCTGGTGGTAGATGGCAAGCTCGTGGCGGCGGCAAAACGGGTGCCTGGCCATGTAGTAGGAGATGGCGAGCACACGATCGAGCAGTTAGTTGAAATTGTTAATCAGGATCCGCGTCGTGGTGTTGGCCATGAGAAGGTTCTCACCCGTCTGGAGTTTGATAATGCGGCAAAACTGCTGCTTGATATTCTGGGTTACACACCGCAAACCGTTCCCGCTAAAGAAGAAATGGTATTTCTTCGCTCTACCGCCAACCTCTCAACTGGGGGTACAGCGATTGACGTTACCGATATTATTCATCCGGATAATCGTGAAATGGCGGAACGCGCGATCGCAGCGATTGGCCTCGACATTGGCGGCGTCGACTTTTTAAGCCACGATATTTCTGAATCCTATCGGGATGCCGGTGGCGGTATTTGCGAGGTCAACGCCGGGCCAGGTTTTAGAATGCACGTTGCGCCCAGCGAAGGCACGCCTCGGGATGTCGCGGGTCCCGTACTCGATATGTTGTTCCCGCCCGGAACGCCAAAACGAATTCCTATTGCCGCGATTACCGGTACAAACGGTAAAACCACCACCTCGCGAATGCTGGCTCACATACTGCAGATGAGTAACTACACGGTTGGATTAACTTCCACCGATGGCGTTTACATCGACGGGCAACTGACGGTTTCGGGTGATATGACCGGACCAGTTTCTGCGCGTATGGTGCTGCGTGACCCATCGGTTGATGCGGCTGTGATGGAGAGCGCTCGAGGTGGCATGCTGCGAGGTGGACTTGGTTTTCGTCGCTGTAACGTCGCTTGTTGTTTGAATGTGGCTGCCGACCATTTAGGTCTAAAGGGTATTAACACACTTGAGCAGCTGGCTCAGATTAAGCGGATTCCTATCGAGATCGCTGAGGATGCTGCCATCTTGAACGCGGACGACGTGCATTGTTTACAGATGGCAGATTACACAGAAGCGAAACGGCTCTGTTATGTCACCATGAACCCGGGTCATACTTTAGTGAAGCAGCATATTCGAGCGGGTGGCCAAGCCTTTGTATTAGAAGAAGGCATGAATGGCCACATGATCACTATCTATGACAATCAGGTGCACACGCCTCTGTTATGGTCGCATCTGATTCCTGCGACGATCGAAGGTCGAGCCTTACACAATGTTCAGAACGCGATGTTCGCTGCAGCGATGGCCTACAACATGGATATTAGCCTCGAACATATCCGTAATGGCTTACGAACCTTTGACTCGACATTCTTCCAGGCACCAGGCCGAATGAACATCTACAACGAGCATCCGTTCAAAGTCATTCTTGATTATGCCCACAACCCCGCAGCCGTTAAGGTGATGTGCGATGTGGTTGATCGATTCGACGTTGCCGGTAAAAAGATGGTGGTATTGGCTGCTCCCGGTGACAGGCGAGATGAAGATATCGTTGAGATTGCGACAATAGCCGCCAGTCACTTCGATTACTTTATCTGCCGGTGCGATGACAATCGGCGTGGTCGAGGTCCTGATGAAGTGGCAAATATTTTGCGACAATCGCTCATGGCTGCCGGTGTAACCGAGGATAGGATTGAAACTATTCCTGATGAAGAAGCGGCTGTACAAGCAGTGTTGAGCAAAGCCGGACAGGACGATTTATTGCTAGTGTTAGCAGACAACATTAAGCGCACATGGAAACAAATTATTTACTTTAACTCTGGCAACGCTGCAACGGAGAAAGAACAAAAAACTGTACCGGCAGTCGACCTGCCAGATTCTGATTCGTTTAGCTTTAGTGATGACGTTGAAATCATCACCGACGAACGGGGTGTTCGGATCGCACGCGAAGCGGGTGATTAGGTGATGCAGTTTCTTGATGCCCGGCGCCTGACCGGACCTAATCTTCTGATGTCGCCACCTGGTGCCATATTGGATGTTCAGTGTGATCCGGAGCAGGTTTCGCAGGTGATCCAGAGTTGGCAGTATGCTGTCCAGCAAGCTGCTGATATTCTCGGCTGGCAAGACATAGAGTTTGCCTCGCGACCTTTAAGCGGTGGCGTAAGCCTGGCGTTTTCTGCGCCAATCGATGCGCTTTATGCGGCTTCAGAAGTTAATCAGTGGGCCTACCAGTGCATCGAAGCAGAGCAAATTGATCAGCCTCCACCAGCGTTTGACACAGTCAAAGTGAATGTCGAAACAGAATTTGAGGATGAACAAAACCCACAACTACTAGCGCTACAAGTAGCATCGAACCAACAGGGTGTGACTCTGCTTTGGGATGATGATGAGCTATCGCTGGGGCTGGGTTCTGGTTCAAAAACCTGGCCGATGTCTAGTCTGCCTGCCCTGATCGATCTCGACTGGTCGAGTTTTCATGATGTGCCGATTGGCATTGTCACCGGCACTAACGGCAAAACCACGACAGCACGCCTGGCGCAATTTATCCTGCAAAATTCCGGAATGGATGTTGGTGTGAGTTGTACCGACTGGATTGCCGTCAACAATGAAATTATCGAGCGTGGCGACTGGTCAGGTCCGGGGGGCGCGCGAGCTATTCTTCGCCGAACTGATGTCACGGCAGCTATTCTAGAAACGGCAAGAGGCGGGTTACTACGTCGCGGTCTGGGTGTTGAGTGTGCCGACGCAGCGGTGATTACCAATATTGCGGCCGATCACCTGGGGGATTTTGGTTCTCGCAACCTACAAGAGTTGTTAGATATCAAGTGGGTGGTGAGTCATGCCGTTGATTCTGGTGGTGTATTGATTCTTAACGCAGATGACCCACTGCTGGTGGAAAAGGCGCAGAGCTACAACGCAACAATTGTCTGGTTCAGTCTCGTCGATGACCACCCTGTGGTGTTGCGTCACCTAGCGATGGGTGGGCAGGCTTTTATTCTGCGTGACAAAGACATGATGAAGCTTTCAGGCGATCAGCAGGAAAAGATCTGCTGCGTCTCTGATGTGCCCATCACGATGTCTGGCGCGGCGCGACACAATGTCGCGAACGCGTTGGCCGCTGCAGCTTTGACCCATGCGATGGGGATTAGTCTTGCGGATATTGCTGCCGGTCTGCTGAAAATGACTCAGCATGATAATCCGGGCCGCTGCAATCTTTACGAACGAGGTGATGTTCGTGTGCTGGTAGACTTTGCGCACAATCCTCATGCAATCAAAGCTCTGTTTGAAATGGCTAGT
>JBLIIB010000166.1:0-9322 GCA_047634795.1 Candidatus Azotimanducaceae bacterium
CTTCGGCGGGCAGGTAGATTTGATTGTGCCGGGTAATTTGGGGGGGCGTGTGGGTCCTAGCGAGATTCGAATGCTGGGGTCCGGGCAGAGAGTGAGATGAGTCATGCAGGTCGTTAGGGCGACCCTGCTCGTCCGAAAGACGTGCTTCTATCAACCCACTTCCCGAAGGCTGAGGTTTTGGAAAACTGTTTTTGAAAAAGAGTTATCGTAGAGAAGACTGCACAAGAAAGCCCCGCGCAACAAACATAAAAAATGCGTTTAGTTAAACCAATATTCAATACATAAGGCTGCGAAACATTAAAGTGTCAAAAGATAAACTCACCAAACAAAAGGTGGCGCGGCTTGCCGTCTTTGGAAATCCCATTGCGCACAGTTTATCGCCTGAAATTCACCGCCAGTTTGCGACTCAGTCCGGCGTTCGCCTCGAATATGAGCGAATCTTGGTGCCTGAAGGAAAATTTGCGGCCACAGCGGATGCGTTTCTTGCTGAAGGTAAGGGATTCAACATTACAGTGCCGTGCAAGATAGACGCCTATGGCTACGCCAAAGAACTTTCTGCGGCCGCCAGTGATGCGCAGGCGGTTAACACCATCAGCCTTAACTCCGAGGGTAAGGTGTTTGGCGACAATACGGACGGGCAAGGTTTACTGCGAGATATTACGGCTAATCTCGGCTGGCAGGTTGAAGGGCGACATATTCTGCTGTTGGGCGCCGGCGGCGCCGCAAGTGGCGTGCTGCCGTCACTGTTAGCAGCGGGACCGACCTCAGTTCACGTTTATAACAGGACACATAAAAAGGCGGTTGATCTGGTCAAGCGATTTAAGCAACGGGGTAACGTTGTGGCGGTCAAGCAAGCGGATTTCTTTGAGGGCTACGATCTAGTGATTAATGGTACATCTGCCGGTTTGGCTGGCGGAAGTGTCGATTTACCCGGTGACATTATAGATAGCGAGACGCGCTGCTATGACATGATCTATGGTGCCGACACCACCGTATTTAATGCATGGTGTTTGGATCAGGCGGACTGTGTGGTTGCTGACGGTCTGGGTATGCTGGTTGAACAAGCAGCCTTAGCCTTTAAGCTATGGTTCGATCAGCGTGTCGAAACGTTTACTGTTATTAACGAAATCAGATCATCCATAGGTAGCAGATGACTTGAATAACATCGCGTCACCCATAAATACAGATGGCGAGACAAAAAGGGGGCGCCTGTAAAACAACTGACCGGAACAACTTTGGATCACTTGTACCACGGCTCACCAGAATATCTTTAGGTCATCCGCAAAGCGGCTGACCAGAACATTTTTAAATCATCCGCAAAGCGGCTGACTAAAACAACGCATTCAAGAGGAAGACATGGCTAACCCATTAACGCAGATGCAGACGCTGCCACCCTTTGGTGACATAGAAGCCGTACATATGGAGCCCGCGATCAGCGAAATCCTGTCGGCGCTTAAAGCGGGAATATCGGCGATTACAGAAGCAGCTGGCGCCCCCAATTTCGTTGGTGTGGTTAAGGCTCGCGACGAATTAGAGGATCGCTTGCAACAGGCATGGTCCCCGATTGGCCACCTAAACGGCGTGATGAACTCTGCAGAAATTCGAGAAGCCCATCAAGCGTGTCTGGCACTGATCACCGATTACTACACGGAGGTCGGTCAAAACCGAGTCTTGTTTGAACAGTATCAAGCCATACGCGCGAGCGACCAGTTTGATGCCCTTAGTACAGCGGAAAAGAAAGTCGTTGATAATGCGCTGCTGGACTTTCGGTTATCCGGTGTCGATCTGTCGGGCGATGAAAAGAGTGCATTTTCTGAAGCAGCCAAGCGTCTCTCGGAATTGAATAGCAAATTCAATAACAATGTACTGGATGCGACCCAGGCCTGGTTCAAACTTATGGATGACGCCTCCTCCCTGTCCGGCGTACCAAAAACCGCGTTGGCGTTGATGGCGCAAAACGCGAAGAATGAAGGCCAGACGGGTTATCGATTAACGCTTGATGGACCGAGCTATCTCGCAGTCATGACCTATTGCGAGGACCAAGGACTCAGGAAAGAGCTGTATCTTGCTTACGGCACGCGTGCTTCGCAAAAGGGTCCCAATGCCGGTGAGTATGACAATACGGAGGTGATGCAGGAAATTCTGACCTTACGACGCCAACAGGCTCAGCGGCTTGGGTTCGCTAACTACGGCGAACTGTCGGTGGCAAGAAAGATGGCTCGGAGTACCGACGAAGTGCTCATGTTCCTCAATGATCTTGCCGCCAAGTCCAAGGTCCAGGCGCAGGAAGATCTCGATGGCATCGCGGACTTTGCGCAGACTCACGCCGCTCATAAATCACTTGAGCCTTGGGACGTGCCCTATTTTGCTGAGAAACTGAAAAAAGCGCGCTTTGATATTTCGGTAGAAGAGCTAAGACCCTATTTTCCTGCACCCAAAGTGTTGGAAGGAATGTTTGAAGTCGTTCGTCGTCTTTTTGATATTGAGGTCAGGCCTGCTGCCAGTATGCCGGTTTGGCACAAGCATGCTCATGGCTTTGAGATTCTAAAAGGCGGCCAGATCATCGCGGGTTTTTACATTGACCTGTATGCACGGGCCAATAAGCGCGGTGGTGCCTGGATGGATGATTGCCGTGTGCGCCGAATGAGATTGAATGGTGATCTACAACTACCCGTCGCTTATCTCACCTGTAACTTCTCAGCCCCGGTCGGAGATGACCCGTCGCTGTTAAGTCATAATGAGGTCGTCACGCTTTTCCACGAGTTTGGGCATGGCCTTCACCATATGATGACCAGCATTGATACGGCAGGTGTCTCTGGTATTAACGGCGTTGCCTGGGATGCCGTGGAATTACCCAGTCAGTTTATGGAGAACTTTTGCTGGCAGGAAGAATCACTTGCGTTGATCTCTGGTCATTATCAAACCGGGGAAGCGCTCCCGAAAGATATGCTGAACAAACTGCTGGAGGCGAAAAATTTTCAGGCTGCCATGATGATGGTGCGGCAACTGGAGTTTGCGCTGTTTGATTTTCGACTTCATGTCGAGTTTGATCCGGAAAGTGCTGACCAGATCCAAAGGGTGTTAACTGAGGTGCGTGAGCAGGTCGCCGTGCTCAATCCTCCCATGGAATATGCTTTCCAGCACGGGTTTTCCCATGTTTTTGGGGGTGGCTACGCCGCTGGTTACTACAGTTACAAATGGGCAGAAGTCTTGTCGGCGGATGCGTTCAGCAAATTCTTGGAAGATGGCATCTTTAATCGACAAACCGGTGAGAAATTCCTCCAGGCTATCCTCGAAAAGGGTGGTTCTGAAGATGCTATGGATCTTTTTGTTGCCTTTCGCGGACGTGAGCCGGAGGTAGAAGCCCTGCTTCGTCAGGACGGTATTGCTGCGTGATCATTGAGAGAAAAATCGATCCAGAAGTCACGGGGGAACGCGGAAATGAGCGTTAAGAAACGCTTTATTGCGGGTGCCACCTGCCCGGAGTGTGGGAAGGTTGACACTGTATATATAGTAAAAGGAAGTGCTACGCAGTCACGGCACTGCGTCGATTGCGGCTTCGGTGAAAACGAGTCTTTTGGCGATCAAGAAAGCGATCCAACACCGGACCCGGTTGCCGAATGGGAACCTGTTCGTCTCTCTTTAGAGCCACCACCAAAAAACTAATCCTCTTGTCAAGCTTTGCACCTACCTAAACACTGACCCTTGTTAGTTGAGAAACCCCCCGTCGCTGCTATAATTGCGAGCGTTTGTTGCTCTGCAACAAAAAGCTGTAGGGCCTTTCCTCAGATCCACGGCGAAAAACCAAGAATAACACTCGCTTGACGGGGAATTGTGCCGACGGCACGCGTTTTATCAATATGGAGTTTCATTCATGAATAGAGTGAAGCGGATGTGGCAACTCGGATTGTCACTACTGCTATTTAGTAACGTTGCGTTGGCAGATTGGTCCGCGCTAAATATGCGACAAGGTGCCACTGAAATTAGTCGCGAGGTCTATGACCTCCACATGCTGATTTTTTACATCTGTTGTCTTATCGGTACCATTGTTTTCGGAGTGATGATTGTTTCGATGTTATTGCATCGAAAATCGCTCGGCGTGAAACCGGCTACTTTTCATGAGTCAACCAGGATCGAAATTGCGTGGACAGTGATTCCAATAGTGATCCTAGTGTTTATGGCGATTCCTGCGACGAGTACTTTGCGTGATATGTACGATGCCAGTAATTCTGATATTGACATCTCCGTGCGGGGTTATCAGTGGAAGTGGCAATACACTTACCTGAGCGACGACCCTGTTCAGGAAATCCAGTTTATGAGCCAGTTGACTACCCCGCGGGACGAGATCAACAACCTGGCACCTAAAGGCGAAAACTACCTGCTTGAAGTCGACAACCCAATGGTGGTTCCCATCAACAAGCGAATTCGATTCCTGATCACATCAGAAGACGTTATTCACTCGTTCTGGGTTCCTGATTTTGCGATCAAGAAAGACGCTATTCCCGGATTTGTGCATGAAAGCTGGGCGGTTGTTGAAGAGCCAGGCATATATCGCGGCCAGTGCGCTGAACTATGCGGCAAGGAGCATGGCTTTATGCCCATTGTTGTCCACGCGGTAGAACAGGAAGAATACGATATCTGGGTTGCGGAGAAGCAAGCTGAGGCAATCGAAGCCTTCGAGACCGTAGGCAAAACCTGGACGCAAGACGAGTTAATGGTCAAAGGTGAAGAGGTTTACCTGAAAAATTGTGTCGCGTGTCACCAGCCCAATGGGCAGGGTATCCCACCTGCGTTTCCTTCTCTCGTAGGCCAAGGCCTCTCTATTGGTCCGATTGAAGCTCACATTGACATCGTGGTGAACGGCAAGGCTGGTAGTGCGATGCAGTCCTTTTCTGGACAGCTCAACGCTGCAGAGATTGCGGCCGTAGTTACCTACGAGCGTAATGCATGGGGCAACGATATGAACGACATGGTTCAGCCAAAAGAGTTACACGCTCAAATGGCGAGCCAATAGGAGATTAACTGATGAGTGCTGTTATAGAAGAACATGGTCACGACGACCACCATAATGGTCCTGACAAAGGGCTTATGCGATGGGTGTTAACAACCAACCATAAAGACATCGGAACCATGTACCTCTGGTTCAGCTTTACGATGTTTCTAACCGGAGGCGTTTTGGCTCTGGGTATTCGCGCTGAGTTATTCCAGCCCGGTTTACAAATCGTTCAACCCGAAATGTTCAATCAGCTCACCACCATGCATGGCCTGATCATGGTCTTTGGTGCGGTGATGCCAGCCTTTGTTGGTCTGGCGAACTGGATGATTCCCATGATGATTGGTGCGCCTGATATGGCGTTGCCGAGGCTGAATAACTATAGTTTCTGGATATTGCCATTTGCGTTCGGCATGTTGCTTTCTACCTTCTTCATGGAAGGTGGTGCGCCTAACTTTGGTTGGACTTTCTATGCGCCATTGTCTACGGACTATGCGCCGCCTAGCGTTACCTACTTTATTTTTGCGGTTCATATGATGGGTATTTCATCCATCATGGGTTCGATCAATGTGATCGTAACGATCCTTAATATGCGTGCGCCAGGTATGACCCTGATGAAAATGCCGCTGTTTGTCTGGACATGGTTGATCACTGCTTATCTTCTGATTGCGGTAATGCCCGTACTTGCGGGTGTCGTGACGATGATGCTGATGGATATCCATTTTGGCACCGCCTTCTTTAATGCAGGTGGGGGCGGCGACCCTGTTCTGTTCCAGCACATATTCTGGTTCTTCGGGCATCCCGAGGTTTACATCATGATTTTGCCCGCATTTGGCATAGTGTCAGCGATCATTCCGACCTTTGCCCGAAAGCGGCTGTTTGGTTACGACTCCATGGTTTACGCGACGGCATCAATTGCGTTTCTGTCCTTCATCGTTTGGGCTCACCATATGTTTACAGTAGGTATTCCTATCGCGGGTGAGCTTTACTTCATGTATGCCACTATGCTGATTGCGGTGCCAACCGGTGTGAAGGTCTTCAACTGGGTTGCGACGATGTGGCAGGGAGCGATGACGTTTGAAACGCCGATGCTCTTTGCCATCGCGTTTGTGATCCTGTTCACCATTGGCGGGCTGTCCGGCCTAATGCTTTCGATTGTGCCGGCGGACTTCCAGTACCACGACACCTACTTTGTTGTAGCGCATTTTCATTATGTTCTTGTGCCGGGGTCGGTGTTCTCTGTGATGGCGGCGGTTTACTACTGGCTGCCTAAATGGACGGGCAACATGTACGACGAGACCTTGGGTAAGACTCACTTCTGGCTCTCGTTTATAGGTGTGAACGTCACCTTCTTCCCACAGCACTTCATAGGGCTCGCAGGTATGCCACGTCGTATTCCTGACTATGCGCTGCAGTTTGCTGATTGGAACATGGTGTCGAGTTGCGGTGCGTTCCTGTTTGGTTTCAGCCAGCTGTTGTTCCTCTTCATTATCATCAAGTGTATTCGCGGTGGTAGCAAGGCAACGGATCGGGTTTGGGAAGGTGCACACGGCCTGGAGTGGACGATTGCGTCTCCGGCGCCATACCACTCGTTCTCAACGCCACCAACTAATTTGAATGAAGCACACGGTTAAACGAGGTATATACGAGATGGCAACAAAAGAAACAGTACCAGTGGGCAAAACCGTCCGGCAGCTCTTAATGATTGTTGTCGCGATGTTTGCCTTCGGTTGGGCGTTGGTGCCCCTTTATGACGTCATCTGCGATATCACGGGGCTCAATGGAAAGACGGCGGGGCAATATGAATCGGCAGAAACTCAGGTGGTGAACGAAGATCGCCTTGTGACGGTTCAGTTTCTTGCAAGCAACAATGCCAGCATGCCTTGGGAGTTCAGACCGAAAGTGAGGTCAATGCAAGTGCATCCTGGCAAGTTGAGTAGCGCTGAGTTCTATGTCAAAAATGGCACATCGGCCACTATGCAGGCGCAAGCTGTGCCAAGCGTGACACCGTTTCGGGCAGCGAAATATCTTCATAAGACAGAGTGTTTCTGTTTTGAGCAGCAGCAGTTGGCTCATGGTGAAGATCTGGACATGCCTTTAAGATTCATTGTCGACAGCCATATTCCGGAAGATGTAACGACGATCACATTGTCCTACACGCTCTACGATATTAGTGAACAAATCGATCTGGCTGCCAACTAGGCGCCGGCGAGAAGAACTGGAGAAAATTATGTCCACTCAAGACGCGTACGAGCCGTATTACGTGCCGCACAACAGTAAATTGCCCATCTTCGCTTCATTGGGCATCTTCCTTACGTTGTACGGCATGGCTACCATGTTCAATGAGATGACCGGCGGTGTGGAAAGCAGCTTTGGTGAAATGGTTATGCTGTTGGGTTCCCTCGTGCTGGGCGCCACACTTTATGGCTGGTTTAAAGTTGTCATCGAAGAAAACCACAACAAGCTTTATAGCGCGCAGATGAACCGTTCCTATGTGTGGGGTATGAGCTGGTTCATATTCTCGGAAGTGATGTTCTTTGCGGCTTTTTTCGGCGCACTGTTTTATGTAAGAGTCTTTGTCGTCCCTTGGCTTGGCGGTGAAGGCGGACGTGGCCCTTCTGACATGATATGGCCAGAATTCGTGCCTCAGTGGCCGCTACTCGATACGCCTGATCCTTCGCGGTTCCCTGGCGCAACCGCCACCATTAGTCCTTGGGGATTACCGTTGGTTAATACCCTTTTGCTCGTGACCTCAAGTTTCACGGTTACGATGGCTCACCATGGGCTTAATGAAGGCAACCGTAAGAAACTGACTAACTGGTTGTTTGGCACCGTTGCACTGGGGCTTGTCTTCCTTGTAGTGCAGGGCTACGAGTACTACCACGCCTATACTGATCTCGGCTTAACATTAGGTTCTGGCATCTACGGTACAACGTTCTTCATGCTCACGGGATTCCACGGAGCGCATGTGACCTTGGGTACGATTATGCTGATTGTCATGCTGGGTCGTGCATTGAAGGGGCACTTCACGAAAGACGATTGTTTTGGCTTCGAAGCAGCAGCCTGGTACTGGCATTTCGTTGATGTAGTCTGGCTTGGTCTGTTTATCTTTGTCTACGTATTAGGTAGCTAAGGGACAAGGCGATAACAAATGGCGCCCGGTTTATCCTGGGCGGTGTTGTTTTGGGGGGTGGGTAATGCCTCTGTCTTGTAAGTTTTCAGTGGTGTAGCGGGCTGCCGGCCGTCGGGCTTATTACTTAGCTATTCAACGCTTTAAGGTAGCGAAGGACGTAAGACCGTCCTGGTTATCTACCCGGCGAGCTACCCGACAATCTATTTGGCTTCCTATCTAACTTTATTCGGCTTTATCCGACCTTACCTGACCAGGGCGCTGACACACCAAGTTGACCGGTGTAAAAACCAAAGACGACGACGATGAGCAGCAGTGCGGCGAGCGAGACGCGAATAAGCAGGAAAGTTGCTGTTCTTGTGCTGCTTTGTCCCTGGTCTTTCATCAGCGTAAACAATGCTGTACCCAGCGCCACCAAGTTGGCGATGAATAAAGCAACGACGATAAACTTGATTAGCACAGAATGTTCCCAAATCGATAAAAATAAGAGTATACGACTGACTGCGATGTTTTGCTTGGCCGCAAGGTCAGGACATATCGCGGACAGACCTGTCTTCAGAGCCGCATAGAGGGGCTGTATTGAAGATAACCGCACGCCTTAGGGGTGTATTCACCCGGTAACAAAATGGCACGTAGATTTTTAGTGGGCCCCAGAATCACGGTGTTTTCTGTGATATGTCTCAGTGGCTTTATTTCTCTTGGGTTTTGGCAGCTAGACCGAGAAGTAGAAAAGGGACGGCTGATCGCTGAGGAATTGGAACAAGATTCCGCCGCAGCGATAGTGATTTCTGAATTAGATTCGAATCCGCGCACTGGACGCCGTGTGAAGCTGAATGGAAACTTTGACCCGGACGTAGTCCTGTTGCTGGATAATCGGGTGCTAAACGGGAAGGTAGGGTTCGAAGTCCATCAACTCTTCCATGACAAATCTGGCCTGTCAGCGTTAGTGAACCGTGGTTTTGTGCAGATGGGTAGGACGCGCAGCGATCTTCCGGTTATCCCAGAATTACCCATGGGGGAGGTGCAGATTGAAGGTAGAATTCACTATCCTTCAGAACCCTATTTGCTGCCGGCGATTGATCTAGCTTATGAAACATTTCCTTTGATCGTCCAGTATCCGGATGTGGCTCGTTTAGCTAAGTTATTGGATGACACGACGCTGGCACTTTTTGTTGTTCGTTCGGGAGAAAATGCACCTG
>JBLIIB010000167.1:0-9310 GCA_047634795.1 Candidatus Azotimanducaceae bacterium
GGAATGAGTACATCAATGGCCGCATGTGGTTTTCTGCTGGTCAAAAAAGTTTCCGCGTACGCGACGGACAGCGGATAGTTTTTTGGTGAGACGGCTAATGCTTCTTTGAGGACCTCCAGTGCAAGTTCCGGTTGCTGTCCACGAGTATAAAGACTGGCTTCTGCTATTCTGAATGGGATGTTGAGTGGATAGGCTTGCTTTAGGGTAACGAGCTCGGTTCTTGCTTCATCCAGTTCCATTGCTCTTGTCAATACAAGCACAAGCCCATATCGACTCGCCATTGCCGACACATCATCACCCTTGCTCGCGCCTTCTCGTAACCTTGCAATTTCTTCCGTGAGATTTGTCGTTGTGAGCGCCCGCGCTCTTGCTCGCATGAGTTGATAGCCCAGTGACAGCGGGAAAGTATCTTTGGGGTAATTTCTGGCTTGATTGTAGGAATCAGCGATTCTGTCCGTCGTGACCGGGTGCGTTCTCAAAAACTCGGGAATGCGATCGCCTGTGCTATAACGACTGGCCTGTTGAAGACGCTCAAACATGTGCGCCATTGCTCTGGGATCCATACCGGCATCTGCCAGCGTATGAATGCCTATGCGGTCTGCTTCGGCTTCTCTTTCACGTGAGTATTGCAGGAATTGATTCTGTGCAATCCCCTGACTGGTCGTTAACGCAGCGAGGCCAGCTTCACCACCCGCTGTGGCCGCCAACACAATCCCCGCGAGTAACCCGGCGATATTGAAGGCAGCGTTCTTTTTACTCTCGGCTAACCTCCTCGCGAAGTGCCGCTGGCTAAGGTGTGCGAGCTCGTGGGACAGAATCGCTGAAATTTCGTGTTTGGTTTGGGCGTGTTGAAAGAGTCCCTGATGGACACCCACGATTCCGCCGGGCGCGGCGAAGGCATTGAGCGTGGGATTGTTGATGAGAACAAGATCGATACGCCGGTCATCAAGTTGGCTGTTTGCCGCTAGTTTGTAGATGAGATACTCGAGATACTCCTGAAGAATCGGATCATCCAATGTGGGTGCCTGAGCTCTGATAGACCTTAGAAACTGTTGCCCGAGTCTTCTTTCCTGCTCAAGTGAGATGATGCCAGAGCTGCTGTCTCTGAATGTTGGCAAGTCTTGATTGGCATTGACGGGACTGACGGTCAGAAAAATCATCCCCGCTGGATACAGCATTTTGCGCAGTGTGCGCAGTGGCCCTCGAAACGGCACGCGAGCAGGGGACTGAGACAGCAAACGGTTCAGCAATGTAGGCGGCAAACAAGACAGAAATCGAGGCGGCAAACAGGACAAGGCGAGTTGTAACGCTAAAATCATAGGGAAAAGATAGTTCTTTGATGTTGAGTGATATGGTTTTGCTCAGTATCTCATAGGTTCAGGAATTACCGGGACGAGTTTCAGTTATAATGTTTGTTATGGAAATTGACCAAAAACTAGACGCTTGTGGATTGACCTGTCCATTGCCGTTGTTGAAAGCCAAACAGGTGCTGAACGGTATGCCCAGCGGGCATGTACTTGAGATCGTTTGTACTGATCCGGGTTCAGTCAGAGACTTCGAAGTCTTTGCAAAGCAAAGTGGTAATGAACTGCTTGAGCAGGTGTCTGCGGATGACCAATATACGCATTTTCTGAAGAAAGCCTGATTGCGAAGGCTTCTATCAGTGCTCGCGTGCGCGTTGCCTTGTGAAGCCTGCGCCGCGCCAGTAATATGAGCCCTTTTTCGGCAAGGTCCCATCATGATAACCGGTAGCATTGTCGCTCTCGTTACTCCTATGCATCCCGACGGCGCAGTCGACTTTGCGCGTCTTGGCGAATTGATTGACTGGCACATCGCGCAAGGCACCAACGGAATTGTCCCCGTGGGTACGACCGGTGAATCTGCAACAGTCAATATCAAAGAACATTGCCAGATTGTTAAGTTCACTGTGGATGCGGTAAATGGCCGAGTTCCGGTGATCGCAGGAACAGGGGGGAATGCCACCTCAGAGGCTATTGAGCTAACAACAGCAGCACGGGATGTTGGCGCTGATGCTTGCCTATTGGTGACTCCTTACTACAACAAACCGACCCAGGAAGGTCTTTTCCGTCACTACGAGGCTATTGCTAACGCCGTGGATTTGCCGCAGGTGCTCTACAATGTACCGGGAAGAACTGCTTGCGATATGTTGCCAGAGACGGTGGCCAGGCTTTGGGCGCTCGATAAGGTTATTGCGATCAAGGAAGCAACAGGTGATCTTGAGCGTGCCCGGTCGATTCGTGATCTTTGTGATATCCCCATATTGTCAGGCGATGATGCCACTTCCTGTGATCTGATGCTGCAGGGAGGCGTTGGTACGATTAGCGTGACCGCCAATGTTGCACCCGGCGCCTTGTCGAAGATGGCGCAAGCCGCCATCGCGGGTGATGCTGAAACTGCGCGGAGCATCGATGCGAATTTATTGGCCCTGCACCAAAACCTATTTCTTGAATCAAACCCCATTCCCGTGAAATGGGCCCTTTTTGAAATGGGGCGCATTGATGTCGGGATTAGATTGCCGTTAACCTTATTTGATAAGGCGTATCACGAACCCGTTCGCGAGGCATTGCGTCGTGCAGGAGCACTGAAATGATTAGAGTCTGTGTATTAGCGCTCGCGCTGCTGACCCTTAGTGGTTGTAGCTGGCTCGGATGGTTCGGCAAGAGTGATGAGCAGTCGCTTCTTGAAACGGGTAGCACGGAGCGCACTAAGGTCCCGCCTGAATTGGATCAGCCGCCATTTTCCGATCCTATGCCAATTCCTGAAGTGGTTGACTACCGGGGCCTTGCGGATCAGGACATTGAACTTCAACTACCAGACGCCCTGAGCACGACGTTTGGCGTCGAACAGATCGTTATTCGCCGTCTCGGTGACAACCGTTGGGTTTTTCTGGATATACCATTGGCCGCGATCTGGCCGCAGGTTGTGTTGTTCTGGGAGGAAAACCATTTCCCAGTGGCTATGGTAGACCCGCAAACGGGGCAGCTTGAGACTGAATGGATTGTTGGAACGACCGGGAACCCCGATGAGATTTACGATAGCCTCACTTCTGGCAATGCCTGGGAGCAGAAGCAAATGGCTTACCAATACAAGTTTCTGGTTAAAGTTGAGCCAGGCGTTCGTTCCGGGAGCACCGAATTATACATTGAAGAACAGAATCGTCCCCTCGGCGGATTCGATGACCGAATTTTCTGGGACGGTACTTCCGATAACCCCGAGCTTGAGGGCAAAATGCTCAGTGTGCTTGCCTATTATCTAGGCGACCGTACGGCACAGGGTCCAAGTATTTCGTTGGTCGCCGCGACGCTACAGGAAAGTAAAGCAAGCCTTGCCGCTGAAGAAGAGGGCATGGTGCTACGTTATCGATTGGACTTTGACCGAGCTTGGGCAACCGTAGGTGCGGCACTTGAAGACGCAAAGGTTGAGGTTGAGGATCTGGATCGCACCTCCGCAGTTTATTACGTATATTACTCGTCCCGCCATGATCCCGACCCCGGTTTTTTTGGTCGTCTCTTCGGGAGAGATGGGGCATCAGATGAAAACTCCGGGTCAGGTAATCGTTTTCGAGTGCAGCTTGAATCCGAGCTTGATGAAATCAAAGTGACGGTTGATGTTGATGATGAATTGGCGGCTTCCGACACAGGGAACTTAATCCTGAAGGAACGTCTTCTCAAACTCATCAAAGAGTATTCTACCTAGATGCTAATTTCGCACCTGCTGATGGTCGAATCCTGCCGGACTCTATTGCGTTGACGCTTCGTTTTGCATCCCTTGGTAGCGGCAGCAAAGGCAACTGTACTGTGGTTGATGATGGTCAAACCTGTGTGTTGATTGATCTCGGGTTTACCATCAAGGAAACCGTGCGCAGGCTTGAGCGTCTTGATGTTTCCCCCCTTAATATCGACGCTATTTTGGTGACCCACGAACATTCGGATCACATTCAGGGTGTTGCCGGGTTTTCTCGAAAATTTAAAACTCCGATATATTTAACACCGGGCACGTATCAATCAAAACCTATGGGGCAACTCCCCGCGCTGAACCAGATAAATTGTCACGAACCTTTTTCGGTGGGGACTTTCCACGTTGTGCCGGTTGCTGTGCCTCATGACGCCAAAGAACCCTGTCAGTACCTGCTGACGTCAGGCGCAGTCACCGTCGGAGTGTTAACCGATCTGGGACACATTACGCCTCATGTAAAAGCTCATTATCAAGGATGTGATGCATTGCTGCTTGAGTGCAATCATGACCTGACGATGCTGGATAATGGGCCTTATCCCTATCCCCTGAAGCAGCGTGTCGGTGGTGACTACGGTCACCTGAATAATACGCAGGCTGCTGAATTATTGGAGGTGATCGATCTGGACAGACTACGTCATCTGGTCATCTCCCACGTGTCTGAACAAAACAATCAGCCGGCGCTGGCCACTGATGCCGTAGAACCCTTATTGGCTGCGTGGTCAGGAACGATGGTAGTCGCCAATCAATCGGAGGGGTTTGGCTGGATCGAACTCGCCTGATCCAGGTGCCAGCTTGTCCCTTAACCCTGCGGGCGTTACAGATCGTTATTCTGTCGCTGTTGTGTCCTTCATTCCCTATTTCCTTTGAATATCTGATTCTGTTTTTCTTGCGCCATCCGAAATCCCAGTCAAACACTGGCTCTAACCCTGTGTTAGATGCAGCGCGTTGGATGAGATGTGTTCTCTGAAAAGTATTGCGCGCTGTTGATATATACAGTACTGTATATATCAACAGTATATGGATGTATGCAAATGAGAGTCAGACACATTAGATCCTTGGATATCTGGTTGATGAGCAAAGGCAATCGAGTGCTTTATCGTGGGCGGCAGAATCCATGGCATTCCGAGAAAATTCTTCAAAGTGCACTCAAGCGAGCGGTCAGTGCTGAAGAAACGCAATGTAAAAGTGCTGGCGCTGCGCAAGCCGCGTGAATCTGTCGGGGGGTCATTTTCGAGTTGTCTACAGGCAGTTGTCTACGGGTAGTTGTCTATAGGTAGTTATCGACTAGTTGTTACCTACTAGTCACTAATCCCTGCAAACCTGTGGCTGGATAACTATTCCAACGCTATCTTCTGTCTGCGGCAAGACTGATACGCCACGCTGTTTGGGTTTAAATGATGGTTTAAATGATGGTTTAAATGATGGTTTAGGCGGATTTAAATAGATCGTGCAGTAGGTCTAGAGGTCTAGATTGATAGTGCAGGTTTGTCTGAAAGCGATACTGATGCAGGGCGTGAAGTGGTTTTCCGCAGATAGCTTGTTTCGATTGCAGTCAGTTGTTTAGGCCTTTGGAGTCCCGGTTCTTGGCGCACTCTTCTGGAATTCTATCTAGGAGATCTTTCTAGGCGATCTTTATAAGCGCGCTTTATAAACCTCTATCCGGGCGCCCCTATCCGGGCGATCCATGTCCCATCCGTGACATTTCTTGTTTCCGAAGCGCCCAAGGGCACGCGCCCGCGATGCTTCGCGGATGGCTGTGCAGTTCTGGCGAGACTTCTGGTAGTCTAGCCATCTTTTTCAGACCGGTTTAATTCGGAGATGACTTGATGCTGTCGGGTTGGGTGCTTGCAACTAGCCGATGATCAGCCACAAGACAAATGAACACTACCCCAGGAGTAGAGCAGTGGAGCCCATCAGTTATATCGTCGAAGTGAACGCGCAGAATTTTCAGTCCGATGTTGCAGAGAAATCGCAGCAGGTACCTGTACTGCTCGAGTTTTACGCCGAAGGCGCAGAGGAATGCGTGCCAGCCAGCGCGCTGCTGCGCCGACTAGCGGATGAGTTCCAGGGAAAGTTTATTCTCGCGCGTGTCGATATTCAGGAAAATCAACAATTAGTCCAGCAGCTCGGCGTGCGTTCATTGCCCACGGTCAAAATCATTTTCCAGGGCCAGATGGCTGGGGATATGGAAGGACCGGTGGACGAACAACAGCTTCGGGATGCGCTTGGTCAGCTGACAATGAGCCCATTGGAAAGGGTTCGTGAACAGATCGATGTTCTTGTTGCACAGGGCGAGCGAGGGCAGGCGATTCAAATGCTGAGGCAGGTCATTGAAGAAGAACCTAAAAACTTTGGCCTGCATGTAGAACTTTGTGATCTGTTGATCCTTGAAGGAGAGACTGATGATGCAAAGAAGATCCTGGCTGCGCTGCCGGATGACGCAGAAGGTATCGAGAAACCCAGGAGTCGATTGACGTTTCTGGAATTGGCGAGTGAATTGGGATCTCTGGAGGATCTAAAACAGAAGGCCGATGCCGACCCATCTGATCTCCAGGCAACTTTCAATTACGCGATCGGCCTGATCGTCGCCGATGAAATCGAACAGGGTCTTGAAGTGTTATTGAAAATAATGATGAAAGACAAAACCTGGGAAGAAGAAACCGCCAGAACAACGATGATTAAAGTGTTCAATATGTTGGGGAAGGGGAATGAATTAGCGACAGCTTATCGTCGCAAAATGTTCACCTACCTGCATTAACCGCCGGTCGTTCGACCACGGGAAGAACGCCCAGTTAGCGCCTGCTCCAGCGTCCCGATGCGAGACACTAGGACGCTGTGAGTCTATACAGTTGCGTGATATTCTGTAGGGGTCAGTTCTTGAAAGGCCTGCTCTATGTCTGCGCTTCTCTCTACCGTATTTACACCGCTTGCCATTGCAATGTTCTTTGGTGGTTTTCTTGTAGCGACTATTGCGACTTACTTCGTTGTTTCCAGATCCGAAAAGGGTAAAGCCTCGAGTAAACTCGCGCAGGCTGATAGCCAATATTTGGCTGGCCAACAGGCCCTGACGGTCCTTCAGGTCGAGCAGGCGTCGTTGTTGGAACGGCTTGATGGTCGTGCGGAAAAAATAAGTTCGTTGGAAGGGCAGCGCGTTGAATTTGAGCAGCGCAGTGTGAATGACAGGGGGCAGTTGCTTCATGCGACCAGTGAGATATCGCGGCTCAAGACTTCACTCATGGAACAGCAGCGACAATCGGAAGAGAAGCTGGAATTGCTGAAAGAAGCGAAACTATCCATGCAGGATGGATTTAAAAATCTTGCCAACGAAATTTTCGAATCCAAGCAGAAAGAGTTCAAATCCCAAAGTAAAGAACAGCTAAATGGCGTGCTCGATCCCCTACATGAGCGCATCAAGGCATTCGAAAAACGCGTTGAGCAGACCTATTCCGATGAAGCAAAGGAGCGATTTTCTCTGGTAAAGGAAGTTAAGAGCCTGCAGGAGCTTAACAGTCGAATAGCCCAAGATGCGGTCAACCTGACCAATGCTCTTAAGGGTGAGAACAAGACTCAAGGGATGTGGGGTGAGGTTGTTCTTGAGCGTGTCCTTGAAAAGTCCGGTCTTGAAAAAGGCCGTGAATACGATGTTCAGGTGTCATTGAAAAATGATGAAGGAAGGCGATTGCAGCCCGACGTCATCGTCCGCTTGCCGGAGGGCAAAGATGTCGTGGTGGATTCAAAGGTCTCTTTGACCGCCTATGAAAGATATTGCTCATCAAATGATGAAATTGAGCGTAAAGAATCCATGAAGGCGCACATTGCGTCGCTTCGCACCCACATCAAACAGCTTTCGGAAAAAGACTATCAGTCGCTTGAGGGCATCCGTACCCTGGACTTCGTGTTGCTCTTCATTCCTATTGAGGCTGCCTTTGCTGTGGCGGTGACAGAAGACTCAGAACTGTTTTCTGACGCGTTTAACCGAAACATTGTCATCGTCGCACCCTCTACTCTGTTGGCGACTCTGCGTACTATTCAGAACATCTGGCGTTACGAGCAGCAGAACAAGAATGCTCAGGAAATTGCTAACCGTGCTGGTGCCCTCTACGATAAGTTTGTCAATTTTGTGGGTGATCTCGAAACGATTGGCGCGAGGCTAGAGTCCACTCAGGGCGCATATCAGGAAGCTTACAATAAGCTTGCGAGTGGCCGTGGGAACCTGGTTAAGCGCGCCGAAGACATGAAAGCACTGGGTGCCAAAGTCAGTAAATCCCTCCCACAGAATCTCGTAGAAATGCCGCATCCTGAGTCTCCGGTGTCGCTTACTTCTGCAGATAACTAGGGGAGCTCCGATTAAATGGATAGGTTTGTCAGGACATGCGGTCCGGCACTTTGGCAGGGACGTACATGTTTGGGTGCAGCCCGAACATGTAATGGACAAGGCAGCCCGACCTGCGCAGCCCGACCTGCGCGGCCCGACCTGCGCGGCCCGACCTGCGCGGCCCGACCTGCGCGGCCCGACCTGCGCGGACCAACCTGCGCGGCCCAACCTGCGCGGCCCGACCAATACACATTAGTCAGAGGTTCTCGAGTTTCTCCGGTTGTTTATTAACAACCTGACCCATTTGACACAAATAGCGAGTTTAGGGAAACTTCGTGATAATTGAGCTAATGAACGACCGATAACAGATTGAAATAAAAAGAATAATGTTGTTTTACGAGCGATGGATGTCACCGGAAGGCTCTTAGCGCACGTATTGCGGCGTGACGAGTTATCCCCAAAGTTATCCACAAGACTTGGAATTCGACGAATACAGTGTTGATACGAAGACAAAACTTGACACACGCGGGTTTTGACGAAATCAATGAACTCATTTGATTTGCTGTTGGAGTGAACTATGACCGAGCAGGAAAAAGCGTCTGCCGATGCTTATTGGCGCGCAAACATCAGGTTGATGCTTGTACTGTTGGCCGTCTGGTTTCTTGTGTCTTTTGGCGCTGGGATTTTGCTGGTGGACTATTTGGATCAGTTCCGTCTGTTCGGCTATAAATTGGGTTACTGGTTTGCACACCAGGGTTCGATCTACTTTTTTGTCTTACTGATCTTTGTCTATGCATGGCGTATGAATGCCCTGGATAAGCAATTCGGTGTGGAAGAGGAGGATTAGCCGTGTCCGCGCAGGTTCTTACGTATCTATTTGTAGGCGCTTCTTTTGCGCTTTATATCGGCATCGCCATATGGAGCCGATCGGGGTCAACGGACGAGTTTTATGTTGCCGGGGGCAACGTTCACCCCGTCGCGAATGGGGCAGCGACCGCCGCCGACTGGATGTCCGCAGCGTCTTTCTTGTCAATGGCAGGGATCATCGCGTTTGAAGGTGCAGATGGGGCACGTTACCTGATGGGCTGGACTGGTGGGTATGTCCTGTTAGCACTCTTGCTGGCGCCTTATCTTCGAAAATTTGCGAAGTTTACCGTGCCTGATTTTGTCGGAGACCGTTATTATTCAAGGACTGCCCGTCTGGTTGCAGTCGTCTGTGTCATCTTTATTTCCTTCACC
>JBLIIB010000168.1:0-9283 GCA_047634795.1 Candidatus Azotimanducaceae bacterium
CTATGGTGACATTCAATATGGTATCCGCGCTAAGTTCAGCATTGGTTGAAAACTGCATGCCGTGGGCGGAAACATCGACAGCTTCACAGGTTAGGGACATACCCACCATGTCGGCATCTTCTTCCGAAGAGTGCACATGTACAAAAAAGCGGATATTGAAATCAATCCGGCCTTCGCCTCGCTTATCCATAGTTAATTACTTGCTGTTCGAGAATTACGCCGCTGATGTTAGTTCGCGTTCATCTAGTGCGCAATAGCAAGGTACCGGATAAGACGAGATCTCAGCATGGTAAACGGTGTTTTGGGGTGACACGGTCTTTCAATGGTCGTTGCACGTGTTTTGCCGTGAGAAATTTGGGCATTGGATCGTCTAGACCCTTTCGCAGTATTTCGCTGCGCGAAACAATGCTTTCGGTTACGCCACACCTTTGCCTGCGGCAAAAGGTGTAACGGTCTCGCCGCTTGATGACCCTTTCGCAATATTTCGCTGCGCGAAACAATGCTTTCGGTTACGCCACACCTTTGCCTGCGGCAAAGGTGTAAAGGTCGCGCCGCTTGATGACCCTTTCGCAATATTTCGCTGCGCGAAACAATGCTTTCGGTTATGTCGCACCTTTGCCTGCGGCAAAGGTGTAAAGGTCGCGCCGCTTGATGACCCTTTCGCAATATTTCGCTGCGCGAAACAATGCTTTCGGTTATGTCGCACCTTTGCCTGCGGCAAAGGTGTAACGGTCTCGCCGCTTGATGACCCTTTCGCAATATTTCGCTGCGCGAAACAATGCTTTCGGTTATGTCGCACCTTTGCCTGCGGCAAAGGTGTAACGGTCTCGCCGCTTGATGACCCTTTCGCAATATTTCGCTGCGCGAAACAATGCTTTCGGTTATGTCGCACCTTTGCCTGCGGCAAAGGTGCTGGGGGTTATTGTGGATCGATGAGGTTGCGGTAGGTTTTCAAGTGTCTGAGAGCTTCGGCATGCTCACCAACTAATTCATACAATCGGGACAAGTTGTAGTGGGCATCTGCAAGATTGTTGGCTTTCTTATAGATGTCGATGGCGTCTTGAATGCGTCCCGTATCTTCAAACAGGGTGCCGAGGTTGAATGCCGCGAGAACATTCTCGGGCTCCGCATCCAGCGCTTGGTGATAATGCTGTTCGGCTGTCTCGTATTCGCCTGCTTCCTGCATGAGTCGCCCAATATTGACGTGGGCATCAGAATGATAGGCGTCTAGTTCAAGCGCACGCAGATAGGCCGCCGGCGCGTCCTCGGGTGATACTGCTTCCAGATCTACACCTAGATCAAACCAGTCATCGCTGGTCAGTGCGTCGCTTGCTTCTGCGTCTTCAGCCGCTTGGCGAGCTAGCGGCGCTACTGTGCCTGCAAGGTCGGCTACTGCAAAATTGAAGTGAATTTGCCCGGAATCTGGATTGTAGACCTGATCATCTTCGCATATGACAACCTCGCCACCGTCACCCGCGATACGCAAGGATGTTAACGGACGATTGGATGGCAATCTTGATTTGAGACGAAACAGTGTGTTGTTAATCTTGGCCCGGCTAACGCCAGCACGTAACAGCTCTTTCGCGGTTCGTAAGACCACAATATCCTGAAAGTTAAATCGATATTGTTTTCCCTGCGTGCGGTCGGGGTCAATAATACCCGAACGAGCAATTTCTCTGATTAACGATGCTGGTAACTCCAGCAATTCCGCAACATCTTGTGTGGAGTAACCCTTCATATGGTCCAGTGACTACCTCTTATTATCTGGACTTTTATTATCTGGACTTTTATTGCTGGACCTTTCCCGTTAATGTCTTTTAGCGGAGATATTGTTTGGTTGGCGATTTCGTTGGTAGTGGATTACGACAACTTCTTGCTTTGCCTGATCGGTTTTAAACATTCAGGTGCGAGCGCTCCTTTGATAATCAGTCACGCCAGCACCCTTCAGCGCTCACTCAACCTTCAGCACTTACTCAACAACCACAAAATGGTTGCGACTCGCCGTATACGCTCTGCCTGCTCGAGCATATGGTGTCTGACCCCATCTGTATAGTTCTCTGGCGGGATTTTTTTGTGAGAGAATACCGCGGCGCAAGCGCGCTTCATTGAAAAGCAAATTCCTGCCGTCTTAATCCGGGAGGGTTGATAAAAAATCCAGGACGACAAGCGCAGCGGGTCTCTTTCATCGAATCTAACAGGCTGCTAGTAATCGCTTGTTTTCGACCGCATTACCGCGAGCCCGGAAGGAGTGATGTAGACGCGCTCTGTGTTCACTTGCCACGCTCCGAGAGCTACCAAATCGGAAAAATAACCCATATTAAACAATGGAATGCGATAGTTTTATAAAACACACGTCAAGAGTAGTGAAGAAGCGGTACGCTTATGTGCACTCTGATGACGTTCAGGCGGATGACAAAACCAAGAATCGTATCGATTCAGACTATATAATCCAGCAAATTTTTGACCCCGCCGTCAGGCGACGGCACACGCGAGGTAAGGCATGGCTAGCTTCAATTGGATCGACCCCTTTTGTTTGGACGATCAACTAACAGATGACGAGCGTCTGATTCGTGATACTTCGCGCGCTTACGCCACAGAAAAACTGCTCCCCAGAGTTCGACAAGCCTATCGCGACGAACATTTCCATCGGGAAATCATGAATGAAATGGGCGAGCTCGGGCTGTTAGGCCCAACCCTGCCAGAAAAATACGGATGTTCAGGGGTAAGTTACGTCTCTTACGGCCTGGTGGCGCGAGAAGTAGAGCGAGTCGATTCAGGTTATCGGTCAGCGATGAGCGTGCAATCGTCATTGGTGATGCACCCCATCTATACCTACGGTACCGAGGATCAACGGGAAAAATACCTGCCGAAACTGGCTAGCGGAGAATGGGTCGGCTGTTTCGGACTGACCGAACCAGATCACGGTTCTGATCCAGGCAGCATGATTACCAAGGCGGAAAAGACAGACGGCGGCTACCTACTCAATGGCGCTAAGATGTGGATCACTAATTCGCCGATCGCAGATATCGCCGTTGTCTGGGCAAAACTTGACGGCGAAATTCGCGGTTTTGTGGTTGAGCGAGGCACGCCAGGATTCGAGACGCCGATCATTGAAGGAAAGTTTAGTTTGCGAGCCTCAGTGACGGGTGAAATTGTCCTGAGTGACTGCGAAATACCTGAAGAAAATCTACTCCCTAACGCTCGCGGCCTGGGTGGTCCATTCGGCTGCCTTAACAAGGCACGATATGGAATATCCTGGGGCGCCATGGGGGCCGCTGAGTTCTGTTGGCAGGCAGCGCGACAATATACCCTTGACCGAAAGCAGTTCGGGCGCCCGCTGGCGGCCAATCAATTAATTCAGAAGAAGCTGGCTGATATGCAGACTGAAATTACACTGGGGCTTCAAGGCGCGCTGCGAATCGGGCGCTTAATGGATGAAGATAATTGCGCGGTGGAAAACATCTCTATGATGAAGCGTAACAACTGCGGCAAGTCACTAGATATCGCTCGAATGGCACGTGACATGCACGGCGGAAACGGTATCTCTGACGAGTACCACGTTATTCGTCACGTTATGAATCTTGAAACTGTCAACACCTATGAGGGTACGCACGATATTCACGCCCTGATTCTGGGACGTGCTCAGACAGGTCTTCAGGCGTTCACCGGCGGCTAATATGAGTCGCTGGCGAGTGATTCAAAGATTGCTTCCGGCGAAAGGCTCGCGCACATGCTTTTACGCATGACTTGCAATCAACGCTTGTAGGACATATCTCGCACGAAGTCTGGCAAACAGCCGTCTTTTAATTCTTGCGTTTGGAGTTTATGGTGATTTCTCCCATACCTGCAAACAAAGGATTAGGAGTCGACGATATGATCAGAGTGCTCGTAGTGGATGACCATCAGTTGGTAAGAACCGGTACAAGAAGATTGCTAGAAGATGTCCCTGGCATTGACGTTATCGGTGATGTCGAAAGCGGTGAGCAAGCCGTCGAATGGGTGCGCCTGCATCAACCCGACGTGGTTCTGATGGATATTCAAATGCCCGGGATTGGTGGGCTCGAAGCCACTCGTCGCTGCATCCGCGCTCATCCGTCCGTTAAAGTTATTGCTGTCACTATCTATGAGGATGAACCCTATCCCTCGAAGCTCCTGAAAGTTGGAGCTTCGGGGTATCTCACCAAGCGAGCTGATATCGCAGAGATGGCGCTGGCCATCAAGAAGGTGATGACGGGTCAGCGCTACATTAGCGCCGAGATCGCCCAGCAACTGGCGTTGAGACCTTTCTCCAATGGGGAGGGATCTCTGTTTGATTCACTCAGCACGCGAGAAATGCAGATTACATTGATGGTCATCATGGGACATCGTGTACAGGAAATCTCCGAGAAGCTGTCACTTAGCCCGAAAACGATCAACAGCTACCGGTATCGCGTATTTGAGAAACTTAATCTAAAGAACGATGTTGGATTAACCAAACTTGCGATTAAACACGGCCTTATTGATGCTGAGGTGGCTGCCTAGATCTCCGGTCTTAGTCTAAGCGAGAGGACTAACGCTGCCGCGGAAACTAGCTGTTCAACCGAGCCATTGAAACGAGTGACAGAGACGTGTCATTGGACAACTCATTTAAACTGTTCATTTGACCTATTCATTACAACAAGGAGTCGCGAGATGACCCGACAATCCGTAAAATGGACGGGTGAAAATCAACGACCAAAAGAAACTTCCAACGACTGAGCCTGAAGAAAAGCGCACGGAGAGAAAACCCCGGAAGACTTCTGAGCCAGACACGTCCCTCGAGGCCCTGGCGGCCTGCCGGAAGTGCCGTAAACTGTCGCACCAGTTTAAGAAATTGCGGGTAAGTCATCCCGACTATTGGAACAAACCGGTACCTGCATCAGGAAATTCAACCAGCAAGCTCCTGATTGTCGGACTTGCGCCTGGCATGCACGGCGCCAATCGTACCGGCGTTCCCTTCAAGGGTGACGCGTCCGGCAATCTACTTTTCAAGACACTTGAAGCCACAGAACTTGTTGACAAGGTCTCCATTACTAACGCCGTCAAATGCCTCCCCATCAAAAATCTGCCAACCGGGAAAGAGATAGGTAACTGCAATCATTTCCTGAAAGCGGAACTTATCTGCCAGCGAGAGAAGGGCGGTGTCGTGCTGGCACTTGGCGGCGTTTCTCATCGAGCTGTCATTCGCGCATTGGGACTCAAGCAGGCGGATTATCCCTTTGGTCACGCTGCCGTGCATCGACTAGACGCATTTGACCTAGTGGATACCTATCACTGCAGCCGATACAACACCCAGACCGGTCGGTTAACAGAAGCGATGTTTCTGGACGTGCTGCAAACAGCCGGTAACATGGCGTATCCATGACTCAGTTTGACGAAAAAACCTTCCTTGCGAACCTGCCATCTCGGCCGGGTGTCTATCGTATGTTCGATAAAGACGGGGAAGTCCTGTATGTCGGCAAAGCCAAGAACCTGAAGAACAGGGTGTCGAGCTATTTTCGGACCACGGCTCTTGATTCAAAAACCCTGGCCCTGGTTGGCCGGATAGATAATGTTGAAACCACGGTCACGGGCAGTGAGACAGAGGCGCTTCTGCTTGAGCAGTCGTTAATCAAGGAACACAAACCGCCTTACAACATTGTCTTTAGAGATGATAAATCCTACCCCTACATCTTCCTCTCCACTGCAGACAAATATCCTCGCCTTGCCTTTCACCGGGGAGCAAAAAAAAAGAAGGGAAAATACTTCGGGCCGTTCCCCAGTGCCTTCAGTGTTCGTGACTCACTGAATATCCTGCAGAAGGTATTCCAGGTCAGACAATGTGAGGATACCTTCTTCAAGAATCGAACAAGACCCTGCCTGCAGTATCAGATCAAGCGATGTTCCGGGCCATGCTGCGATCTTGTTTCTAAAGAAGACTACGCCGACGATGTGCAGAACGCAGTGAGGTTCCTTGAAGGTAAAAGTAACGTGGTCATGCAGGATTACGCGAACAAGATGGAAGCGTCCTCAAAAGATTTGGAATTTGAACGAGCCGCGCACTACCGGGACCAACTCTCGCACCTAAGAAAAATTCAGGAACAACAATACGTCGTCGGCAATCAGGGAGACATTGATGTACTGGCAGTGACTATGGGTGCCGGCGGTGTCTGTGTGCTCGTGATGTTTATCCGGGGAGGGCGGATGCTTGGGAACAAAACCTACTTCCCGAAGACAAAGCTCAATGAAGATGAAGGCGCTGTGCTCGCAGCTTTTCTACCGCAGTATTACCTTGGAGAAAATGCCGGGCGAGAAACACCGCCTGAACTAGTCGTTAATGCCAGAGTCGAAGACAAACTCATGCTTGAAGAAGCACTGACGATGCAGGCGAACCGAAAAGTCATGATTTCAGACAATGTGAGATCACATCGAAAGCGCTGGGTTGATCTTGCGGAGACCAATGCAAAACAAAGCCTGGGCACACACCTGGCAAACCGGAACAATCTTGAGCAACGCTTCAACGCATTAAAGGAAGCGCTATCGCTGGAAGAAATGCCGGTCCGGCTGGAGTGTTTTGATATCAGTCACACTTCAGGTGAAGCGACCGTTGCATCCTGCGTGGTGTTTGATCAGAACGGACCACTTAAGTCTGACTATCGGCGCTTCAACATTGACGGTATAACGCCGGGGGATGACTATGCAGCGATGGCCCAGGCGCTCAGTCGCCGTTATACACGCATCAAAAAAGGTGAAGGACAATTGCCGGATATTCTCTTTGTCGATGGCGGCAAAGGGCAATTGCGCGAGGCCGAAAAGATTTTCGAAGAACTGCAGATCGTCGGTGTTACGTTGGTTGGCGTTGCCAAGGGACCGACACGGAAAGCCGGGCTGGAAACACTGATTCTTTCAGGCGGCCCCGAACTGAATTTAGCCCCGGACAATCCCGCCTTGCATCTCATTCAGCACATCCGTGATGAAAGTCACCGATTCGCCATCACGGCGCACCGAAACCGTAGGGGTAAAAAGCGTACTGAATCCGTGCTGGAAGGTATCGAAGGCGTTGGTCCTAAGCGGAGAAGGGCGCTACTCCGTCATTTTGGCGGAACCGCACAGGTGCAAAGCGCCAGCGCGCAAGAATTAGAAAAAGTTGAGGGCATTAGTAAAGTTATGGCGGAACAAATCTATGCGACGCTCCACAATTCAGTAAACTAGGCGGGAGAAAAACGAGAACTCCATGCTGAGCAAAATCAACACACCGAATATGATTACAGGACTGCGCATCGTGCTGATACCTGTGCTGGTGGCTGTGTTTTATCTCGCGCCGCTTGAATGGGGTTATATTGCTTCAGCCGCCGTTTTTACCATCGCCAGCATCACAGACTGGCTGGATGGATATCTCGCCAGACGTTTAGGTCAAATGACGCCTTTTGGCGCTTTTCTCGATCCCGTGGCCGACAAACTCATTGTCGCAGTCGCGCTGGTACTGCTTGTTGAAGTTCATGCCAGCGCGGTTCTCGCTATTCCTGCGTTGGTTATCGTCGGCCGGGAAATTGTTGTCTCAGCCCTGCGAGAATGGATGGCGCAATACAGCGAAATGCGCAGTGTGGCGGTGTCAATGCTTGGGAAAGTAAAAACCGTATTCCAGATGATCGCTATTATTCTTCTGCTCGGTTTAGGACCAGGTGAAAACATGGCAGTGGATTTCGGGTATTTTCTGCTCTACGTAGCGGCAGGTCTGACGCTTTGGTCAATGTATGGCTATTTGAAGCTTGCATGGCCGGATTTGTCATCCGGTATGAAGAACGAGTAAATCCCTTGATGTCGATTGCTATAGCGGCGTCAACTGAATCCCGCGCAACACACGTTATTAACCTTTAAGTGCTAATGTAATCTGAGGAAGCTCTGAGCAATCGGATATTTGTGTGGGGACGCCCAGTCGGGACGCCCAGCCGGGGCCAGCGTGGTCCGGCATCAAGAGACATTGAGCCGAGTTTTCCTAATAGATTTATTGCAGGAGAAGGTGATGAGAAAACCCAGAATCGCGATCAATGGCTTTGGCCGAATCGGCCGGACCATTACCCGAATTGCGAAATTACGAAAACATTACGACGTTGTTGCCATTAACGACCTTGCGCCCATTGATGACCTTGCGTATGCGTTTAAGTATGACTCAATCCATGGCGTTTATCCCGGAGAGGTGAGTTTTCAGGGTACTCAGTTAACCATCGATGACGATCCTTTTGAGGTACTCAATATCTCTGAACTCTCAGAGCTACCTTGGCGAGACCTGGGCGTTGAGTATCTCATTGAGAGCACGGGTAGATTCAGAAAAACCGAAGAGTTAGAACAACATCTCGATAACGGTGCAAAAAGAGTTGTGCTCACCGTACCCACCAAAGATCCGTTAGAAGCCACACTCGTTTCCGGGGTCAACGATCACGTCGTGACCATGGATAGTCGTATCATTAGCAACGCAAGTTGCACCACAAATTGCGCAGCACCGATTGCAAAAATACTCGATGAAGCCTTCGGGATAGAGCGCGGTCTACTGACGACCGTCCACGCCTACACTTCTGATCAACGATTAGTTGATGCGCCGCATTCCGACAAACGCCGATCTCGAAGTGCTGCGCTCAATATCGTGCCGACGTCTACCGGTGCCGCAAAAGCGATTGGGAGCGTACTTCCGAATCTTGAAGGTAAGCTCGATGGTATGGCGTTAAGAGTGCCGGTTGCGGATGGCTCGCTCGTTGATTTCACCATGGTGCTGGCATCTGACGTCAGTATTGAGTCCGTCAACAAGGCGGTTGCCGGCGCGGCAAATGGTCCAATGAAAGGTATCGTCCGTTACTGTACCGACCCCATTGTTTCGACAGACATTATCGGTGACAGTCATTCGAGTATTTTCGATGCCGGGTTAACTCAGGTCATCGACAAACGATTGGTGAAAATCATTAGCTGGTATGACAACGAATGGGGCTACAGCACGCGGGTTGAAGAGCTGATCCAACGTCTCGCGAAGATGGATGGGATAATCTGAATCGCCCGTCCTAATGTCAGCCTTGAAAGCTTTTCGATGCCAAAGGTTGGTTGCCTCCAGGCGTTTGCACAGCGCACACGTGAAGCATAGGGAAGCGGGGAGGTGTTTGGGAATACGAGTTGCTGAAAAATGGAGGCTGGGGTCGGAATCGAACCGGCGTAAACGGTGTTGCAGACCGCTGCATGACCACTCTGCCACCCAGCCTTTACTCAAATTCACTACGGGTCAGTAGTCATACCCAAGCAG
>JBLIIB010000169.1:0-9264 GCA_047634795.1 Candidatus Azotimanducaceae bacterium
AATGTGGTTGATCGGTGGCGGGTAGGCTGGTTCATCATCATGGGGGTCGATCCATTGCACAAGCCTGAGTACGTGCCGGTCTCCCCGGTTCAGAGCAATATCCGCGCCTTTTATTCGGAAAGGTTGGTCTAGGCCATAAGCTTGCGCTTCCTCAAGTGTGCCACTCTCAGGTAGCATTCTGACGGCGGTGTAACCGAACTGTGCGTAGAACGCGAGAGACTTGTCGAAATCGCTGACGTTGACGGCAATATACGGCATAGCAATCAGGTGCATGTTAGCTCCAGTGTCGCCATGAGGCGGTGCAGTTTCTATCAGTTTGTAAAGCACGCCATCAGGGTCGCGGAAAAATGCGAATTGATTTCCTGGAATTCCGTATGGCTCCGAAAGAAATTCAACGCCTATCGATTTGAGATAACCCACATCACTTTCAAGGTTGGTCGTCAGCAACGACGCGTACGCCATGCCAAGGTGGTTAGGAAGTCGGTAGGGCGGATCTGGGTTGAACGGCGTCTTGAATTGCAAAAGGTCAATATTGGCGGTATTGAGGCTGCCGGGCAGTGATATGACTTCGCCTTTTTCCAATTCATACTGGCAGACATCATTCATGCCTAGCGCCTGTGCCATCAGGTGAGTGTTGGTCAGTGGGAAGCCTGCATTACCCTCTGTCCAGCCAAGCTTGCGGTAAAATTCTCTGGCACGATCAAAGTCGCCGGTGTGAGTGGCAAAATGTACTCGCACCATAAGCCCAATATCATCGTCAGCTAAAGAGTCGACCATCGATAGCATCTGTGCAAGCTGCGCGCGCGGGTCAGGTTGTGGTTCTGGTTCTGATGGTGCTGCGGCGATGCCAGAAGACAGGGCAAGTAATAGGGTTGTTCTTATTATTATGTTTATCACGGCAGGACTCCGGAGTGTTGATGAATGCTTACAGCTAAAAACGATTGAGCATAGTCACATTCTATTGTGACAATAGTATTTTGTGCGAAGACTCTTATGCTTGGTAATTCGGCATCGTCCCCTTGGCAAATTGCCTTGATGAAACTACCAAAAATTCCCTTGTAAACGCAAGTTCGCGGATCTGGTGGTAGAACGGGGATCGAATACACATGGCTAGGAGTGCGTGTTCCAAATTTTCAGATTTTTATCTTCAATTCTTTGTTTTCGCCAACGATTCATAGCAGACAGTCGAAGTACAAAAACACGAAGCGCACGCGATGACGGTAAAACGTCTCTGGATTCAGCTAACCTGGTGTCTTATCAAATCCGGTCACACCTGCGGGTAGGACGTGATAAGGCTGAGCGTCGCACATGAAGATGGCGATCTGAGGTCCTGGGTATTGGCTCGGGTCGTCCAGCGTACCAACTTTCACGACGTCCATGCCCATGCCGGTTGGTCGTGCCAGAATGTGTGTGCCGCATTTACTTCAGAACTCTCGGGTGACCGGTTTTGCCAGCTCATCCCGGATAAACATTGCCGGTTCACCCGCAGTATATGAAAACCCCTGGCTGGGCACGCCCATGACGACATTCGGGCTGCCACCAGATATGTATTGGCACTCTCTGCAGTGGCATTGGCCGTTAAAAACGGGTTCCTCTGTAATCTCATAGCGCAATGATCCGCAGTAACATCTTCCTGTAGCTTTCATAGAAAGTACCTCGCTGGAATTAGTTGTGTGCTCGATTTCGTTCGTAACACGAAAAAGCAATTCGCATGACAGCGTTTGCTTTTTCGCGAGCACTATTAACTGGCTGCTAGCTTGCTCACCACTAGCTAACTATGCCATCACCAAACATCTTCTCGATGCGGTCGTCACCGACCGAAAATGACGCCAACACTTCCCGAGTATGTTGACCGTGATCCGGGCTGGGAGAGCCGGGTTCAAGAACTTCACCGCCAAACCGCGGCGGCGCTTTTACCACTCGCATCGAACCCATTAATGGGTGGTCAATAACGTCAACCGATCCGTTTGCTTTTAGCTGCTCCTGCGCCAGCACCTCATCCCGATTGAGGCAACGGGCGCAGGGGACGTCGGCTTCTGTCATTTTTGCTATCACTTCTTCGGTGGTGTACTTCAGGTACTCGCCGGCAACTAGCGATTTGAAAACATCGATGTTGGCAAGCAATTTGCTCATGTCATCAAAACGTTCGTCAGCCAATAGATGTTCCATTCCTATGGCAATGAGTGAACGCATCTGTTGGTCAGCGTTGCCGGCAGAAATAGTGACTGCGCCGTCTTTGGTCACGGTCAGCTCGTACAGAAGATCGATGAGCAAAGGCTGCGGCGCAACATCTTCATCCAGCAACGTATGGTTCTGGAAACCGTCGGGAAATATGAAAAACAAACCGGCATCCAACATCGATAGGTCAATGTGCTGACCTTCTCCGGTTTTTTCGCGGAAGTAGAGCGCACTGGTGACTGCCTGACAAGCAGTGTACGCAGTGATCTTGTCGCAAATCAGTGTGCGAAAGAATGCAGGTTCATCTTTGCCCTGGGTCGCGGTTATCCCCGACGTAGCCTGAATGATCGGGTCGTACGCAGGTGAACTACTCTTTGGGCCTGTGTTACCGAATCCTGAAATTGCTGTGTAGATTAATCGGGGGTTCAGCGCTCGCATCTCATCACTGCCCAAACCGAGCTTGTCCATGACGCCTGGTCTGAAGTTGTGAATCACTACATCTATCTCAGGCACCATTTCTCGAATGAGTGCCTGACCCGCGTCTGATTTGATGTCAACACGAATCGCCTCTTTGCCGCGATTGCAATTAGCAAACAGCGAAGAAATGCCGCCCTTGGTGGCACCAATATAACGAAGCGGATCACCCATGTTCAATGGCTCGACCTTAATCACGCGGGCGCCCTGTTCACACATTTGCATAGCGGCAAATGACGCGGTGATCATGGTGGAAAACTCCAGTACGGTAACGCCCTCAAGTGGCTTCATATTCGGTCCTTAGTTAATGTGGGTTAGTGCTTGGAATCTAACCAGCTCTGGCTATTCCCCGCCAACTCTTTGATTTCTCAAACTTAACACGATTCTGATGATGGGTGGCGGCCTGTTTTTTTTTGCTTTTAAAAGATACTAATTCGTCAAAGGCCCCACTCAGCGAGCGTCCTCTCGAGCAGGGATTCTATAGTTTTGTCGATAATTGTGTCACGAGTTCTGTCGTTTCTGAGACAATGAACTTCAATAAGACGGCTATTGTAATAGCTGAGAGTTGATCGTGATCTTTATTGGCGAAACCAACGTAATTGCGCGTCTTATCTACGGGTTAGTGATCATTAAGGCAGCACATGTCCAGACGATCGATTATGAATGTCTTAGCACAATATAGGGATATCCACATATGACTGATGAACAACCGAATAATCCCTTGCATGGCATTTCACTTGAGAAAGTAGTGACTCAATTATTTGAACATTTTGGTTGGGATGGATTGGCGGAAAGAATTAGCGTTAATTGTTTTATCAGCGATCCTTCCATTAAGTCGTCTCTGAAGTTTCTTCGTAAAACGCCGTGGGCGAGAGAGAAAGTAGAGACGTTGTATGTTTCTACCTTTGTTGATCCGAAGGGAAACTGACGCACGCTTGAACTTGCCTTGAACGGGTCTAGCGCAACCGGACACCTTACTTAAGTAAGATAAACCTGCGAAAGAAGTGACTTGTGACAACGACCAACGTCAGGTTTGAACCCGAATTCACAGAAGATACGGCTTCATTAAGCTGAAACAACCACCATTGCACCCTCATCTCTGACGGTGTAAGTCTTGACCCAAACCCGTGTCAAAGAGCCGTGAGGCTCCCCGGTAGCCAGGCTAAATTTCACACCATGTAATGGGCAGGAGATAAACCCGTTGCGTACCCGCCCGCCTGCCAATGGCGAGGACTGATGGGTACACTGATTTTGAATCGCGAAGTGCGTGCCGCCCGAATTACACAGCAGCACCCTCTCACCATCTACATCAATTGCATGGCTGCTATTTAGCGCCAGCGGCTCGTGAGTGGCCTCTCCCATGCTATTTGTCCAGATACTCGCCGATTCGCTGATGTAGATGTCGTGCTCGAACTTCCTGGTAGTTACCCAGCGTTTGCCCAAGCTTGGCGCTGGTTTTGAACCCTCGGGTCTGCGCCGCCATATTATCCGTGTCCTGATCATAGACCGCACCAAGAAAGCCTAATCCTTCAGACTGCGTGTAGCTGTCTTCAACGCCCAACATCAGCGGTTCCGGCGGCGGTGGAGATTGCTTTTCAGGATGTTTCGGTCGAAGAAAATACAGGTCAAAATAGGAATAGTCCGGATCATCCTTATCGGGACGGAATCGGTAGGCCATCGGTAGCGACAATCCCGGAAAAATAAATAAGTTAGGGAATAAGAAATACTCGATGGAGTCCAGTGTCTGCGCAGTTGAGTAATCAGAGAAGTCCTGGTCATAGGTTTCACCTAACTGTTTTTGCACGTACGCCGCGTAAACGTCACGGGCGGTCTTCCCTTCAGGAATCACCGGACATTCGCCTTCTGCGGGTCCGCGTCTACCCCAGAGCATTTTCATCAGTTCCTGCTGACTTGGTGCCTGCGCCATTCTGGGATTAATTGATCCCACGGTATGTATGAACCGGTTAACGTTTTCCGGGAAGACATCATAGGTTGTCACAGGCTCAGAAAACTCGGTACCACCTGCGTGCGTTTCCTTAACGTGGTAGGCCTCCATGAAGGCTTCTCCGGCAGCCTTCCAATTCACGGGAAGACGCTTACAGACGTGTGTCTCGATATAACGGTTCTCGATATTGAAGTCCTTAAAGTGTTCAGTAAGAACACCTAGAAACTCATTCAATGGTTCGGCATTGGGATCAAAATTGACGAAGACAAAACCACCCCAGGTATCCACCCGTACCTCACGCAGTCGATGGCTCTCGCCGTTCACGTGTGGAAAATCCCAGTCTTCCGGCAAATCAATTAACTCACCATCCAAAGAATAAACCCAACCATGAAACGGACAGCGGAAACTTTCGCAAAAACCATTGTCGCCAGGGGACTTTAATGCGGTACCACGATGCATGCAGGCGTTGTAATAGGCCTTGATCTGCATGGATTCAGTTCGAGTCACGATGACAGAGAGGTGACCAATGTCGTAAACCTGGTAGTCTCCCGATTCCGCAACGTGTTCTTCACGGCAGGCCATCTGCCAGACCTTCGGCCACAGTTTTTCAAATTCTGACTCTGCGTATTCCTGAGAGGTGTAGTTGGAATACGGGATGTCCTGATCACCAAGAAACGCATAAGATTCTTCAAGAAACGCCGCCGGCGGTTCGGATGCATCCTTCTTAATCGCCTCTTGATAGGTATGACCGGGGGCACGAGCCGCACCGGGGGATAGTTTTTCAGACATACAATCTCCTAACGCCTGACGACGTTTTTGTTACACATTGGATCAGTTAAAAAGCTATTTTCGTCTCGCTTCCTAAAATCCATGCCTATCTTTGTTTGGTATCTCAAGGGCAGATGTTATCAAAAAATGTATAACATGTGATTCTATATGTCGTTGACGAATCGCCGAAAGGCTTCCAGCCCGAGGTGGATGCGGTTTGATGGACTCTCATGACTCCATGTTTGATGAACATTTTGACGCAATTCTCTGGTTAAGGCTTTGTCTGAGGGCCAGCAGATATGTGGCAACATTTGATGATACGTGGCTCATCCTTTCTAATCTCTTTCGTCACGCGATCCATATCCTGCCGTAGAAACGGTTCGGCTTGTTTTCCGGCCTCGATCAGCAGCAAGAGGAATACCGTGAATCCAAGGGGCAGACACACGAAAACCACCGGATCTTTATCTGGATCGAATACGCCAAACCGCAGAGATTATCAAAACTCACCTCGACCTCAGTATCAAGTATGAAGACCGCATTACGGAATGGAGCTGTGGCGATGAGATATGGGATGAAGTATCCGATCAATAGCCAGAGGTGTTCTCAGCCAGGTAGGGGACGCATTGCGCTAAGGGGGACCTAACTGCGCAAACCACCCCGACGTGATCGAGCAAGCCAAACCTTTATAACCGAGCTGATGGTTCGTGCACGCTCTCACATTGCCATCTTCTCCCACGGCATGATGGGCAGGGTGATTGTCAGTACGTCGCTCGTTCATTTACCGGCGTCAATGTTTGATTTCGGCCCAGTTCATGAGTCGACTTTCCATCTCCCTGCGATCGAGGGGGGAGTTTGGCTCGCAACGCTTTGTTGTTGGTGACGGCCCGCGCGGTGGTTTACCACCAAGTATTTGGTTAGCCATCGCGCGTCTTTCTAAAGCCTTTCTTCAACCGCATTAATAAAACTATCCATATCGACAATCTGTTCGCCGGAGGGGTCTGTGGTCTTACCTGTTAGGTCGCCGGTAATCACACCATCAGCAACCGTTTTAATCAGCGCGCGCTTAAGATTCTGCGCATACTCCTTCAAGCGTTGGTTATCTTCCTTTGCCGCCACCTCTTCTAAAGCATTGGATATGGCATAGATCAATGCCGACGGATTAAAGTTTTTCTCGTTCCCGTTCGACTCCAAATACTTCTCATAAAGATCGTGCGCAGTACCATGAGGCGCTTCGAATAAAAGCGTCCCATCTTTACTTTCAATGATGGAACTCGCCGTCGCCAAGCTGCCACCCAAGGCTGCTGCGATATCAGAGAAGATGTCGCCATCTAGATTCTGCGCTGGGTAAAGCGCGTTCCTCGGCGGATCTGAAATCATTTTTTTTAGCTGGCTTGACGGACGCATGATCATGAATGAGGGTGGTTCAGTGTTATTGGCGACCAGTTCTTCACGCACATCGTTGATCACATCACTGAAAACATCATCGTATTCAAAGTATTCGCGTTTTAAGCCGAAATAGACTTCTTTGTCTTTTAGCGAGGCATTTCTGAACACCTGATAGACCCAATCCTTGATCGCTTCTCTGTCGTTGGACATAAACAATAGAGGGTCACCTTTGCGCACCTCACGGGCATGTTTTTCTTCACCATCCACGACAATTTTTACGATGCCATCTTCAGGCGCGGCTAAATTGAACGAGCCATACTGGTCCCCACCACCGGCACTCATCCTCGAAATAGAAACGTGAAACTTTCGAGCAGGAATACCAAATTCCTTAAGCGTTTCAACGAGCTTATATAAACGTCGCCCCGTATTGTTATCGGGTACTCCCCATAGCCCACGCTCAGGAGGGTTTGCGATGATGCTGGCGGCCTGAGCATCGATCAACCCATAGGTATAACCAAGCCCCTGGTCTTTGAAACGTTGCGCAAACTCTTCTTCGAAAACTTTGGTCACCGCGGCTTTCATTACGCCGTCATAACCGGGAATCACCGTGTCCTTCAAACCAATATAGACATCCTTGGATTCATCCAGTGCACGTTCAAAAAATTGTCTTGCCCAAAGAACGACCTTGTCGACAGAGTTAGTAGCCAGCATCCAGGGATCACCTCGCCTTAGAGTTCGTCGGTGCAATTCAACCGGCTCTCCGGATGACCCGGCAAACAGCACCTTGGCAATGCCAGTCACTCTGGATAGTTCATTGTGGCTGTCCTTGTTACCACCCGAATCCATGGTCACGACTTCGATATCACGACCAATCCAGTCTGGGGGCGAGAACTTAAGATTGACGAACTTAATATCTTCACGAGTGATATTGCCGCCCATCCCTTTTCGAATGGCGCCATTAGGCGAGGCCGTTGCCATTCGGGTCAGCGACTGTGCCGCGATTTGATGTTGACTTAAAAGCTCCTTGAGCTGCTGCGCATTAAGTGTCATTCCGGCATTCTTAACGCCGACCCCAACTCGCTTTAGTGCTTCTATCGATTCTTCAACGATAGCGCCATTGGTCAACAAACGATTTTCTGCAGAAAGATCAAACTCTTCGAGTTTTATCGATATCCGTTTCTTTATGAAGGTTTCTAACAACTGCTCAAAGGCGATCTGCGCCATCTCGTCGCCATGCATGACGATCATGGATCCGTCGACGGCTATTTTATTCGTCACTGCTTTCTCCTCCTGAAAATTAGATGGCTGTGCATTAGAGAGTGCTGAATCAAATTGTTCTGAACTCAATAACCCTGTGTTGACTTACTCAATAACGACAGGCGGCTGAAGTTGCCGAGCGCGATTGGATACATGAATTTTGAGGCTCGGCGAAATCACTCACCACCCTCAGGGCTATCCTCCTTCGCTTTTTCGTTCATGGTCCGATGAGTTGTCCTGTGGAACAAAAAGGTATCTTCACTAAAGATAGGTAAGCTCGCTAGCCTTAACTTCACCGGTGCGCTCGCCTACGGTGTCGTCAATTGTTTGATAGAGAGATTACCCTGCCTTTCCAGTGACAATAGCAATTAGAATAGCAATTAGAATAGCAATTGGAATAGCAATTTTAGGCTGAACAATTATTGCGACTTAATACTGTCAATGACTGCGTTGGCCTTCGCCAGGTCACATTTAAACCCGAAAAAGTCCGCGGGTTAGCGCAATCTGTTGTGATGGCGCCCCCGCTGGAATACGCCCGAAATAAACTTCGGAGTAAAATGCACATTTCTTTCCCGTTTGGCTGAGGCCCCTCGTGTCGAACTTTTGAGGCATACAGCGAACTCCTCCAATCTTTTGATGAAACTTCATGCTGGCAAGGACGAGTCCGGTGTTCACGTTTCCTTAAGTCTGTATTGTTGAATTGTGGCGAGTACGTCTGCTTCCAGTATGGCGGCGCTATTGTAACGAGAATAGTTCGTGTTATTCGATCATGGAGGCCAGGGCGGCAAGGTCGATTAGTGCTGATTCCCGTTACTCCCCGTTACTCCCACCACATCTTCAGTGGTTTTTCACCACCGCTGACGAGCCGCTTGAAGATTTCACGAGGTACAAGAACACCGTATTCGGCTCCCGTTTCACGGAGTGCGTTGTCAAACGAGACCGAATCGACGAGGTCTTCCCTCACTTAAGGTCACGCTTGGTATTCTTCTACGGGTATTCTTCGATTGGCTCATCTTCGATGAGCACTAAAGCATATTCGGGTTCGCCATCTTTTTTGATGATTTGTGCCGCTATTTATAGTTTCCCTTTCCTCGGCCTGCGTCCAAAGCCAGAATCAACAATTGGGTTTTTCCGATAATATAAATCGCGCGAAAACCGCCAAATATCAGTCGGTAGTCCTCTCTTGCAACCTTTGGAGGTACGCGGTTTATCCTCCCTGATCTCGGAAAGTTTGTGCCAGGCAACAGCGGCAAGTG
>JBLIIB010000170.1:0-9254 GCA_047634795.1 Candidatus Azotimanducaceae bacterium
TGTAGCCTTCGAATTCCGATTTAGCCGTGATCTCCACCAGAAGCAATCCGGGTTCGCCTTCTTGCTGTTCTATACAGAAACCGTCTTTGTCTCGTATCAGCTCATCGCTGGCAACGTCGTAAGCAGCAATTTTTGAAGGGGCGGTCCCCAGACCAACGGTGCAGTCCTTATTGAATACATTGGCGAATCCGCCGTTACCTTCACTGGCAGCATAAAATTCTCCAATACGCTCAATATCAAATCTTGATTTAAATGCCCTCCAAATGTCCGGTCGAAGCCCGTTTCCAACAATTGCCCTGATAGGATTTTCTTTGTCCTTTGGGGTTTCAGGGTGGCTCATCAGGTATCGAAGGAACTCGCCAATATAAACAAAGCAAGTACATTCGTATTTTCGGACATCATCCCAGAATGCACTGACCGATAGTCTTCGTTTGATGACAGTAGATGCGCCGACGGTGAACGCTGCGGTCATCCCGGCCATAAGACCAGTGCCATGATAGAGAGGCAGGCAGTTATACATCCGGTCGTTCTGATCAATGCGCATCAACATTTTTGCAGACATGGCGGCGGCCGGTAACATTCTTCGGTGTGAAACTCTTGCGGCTTTAGGCAGGCCGGTTGTTCCCGACGTGAATATGTAGAATGCCGTGTTGGCGATAGTAAGTTCGTCTATCTCGGGTGGGTTAGCATCATTTTGAGCCGTATCCTGACTATTGAACTCCACCGCCCAGTTGGGAGACGGTGCATCTCCCTTATCTCTGACAAAAATGTAATCTTCACCATCGTTTAGCGTTAGCTCTTCACGAACTTGGTTGAGAGGCTCGGTGAGTTCTTCTCCAAAAATAATCTTTTTTGATTCGGTGAGTGAAATGCAGTGAACGAGTTGCTGCCTCGTGAGATTGGTGTTGATGAGGCCTGCCACAGCGCCTAGCTTGCAAATTGCGACAGCCTGCACGACAAATTCAATGCGATTTTGCATGAATAGCGAAACACAATCTCCCTTCTGGATACCTGATGCTTTGAGCTGGTTGGAGATTCGGTTCGCCCGTTCGTTGAGTTGTTGCCAGGTTGCGGTTTCATCTTCACAGAGCAATGCCATCCGATCCGGGGTTCTCGCGGCATTTTTCTGGACGAGCATCGAAAAAGACGCTATCTCGTTAGAGGCAGGAGGTTTGGTGGCAGCGGCAGTAACCAAGACCTTGATGTCGCCTAATATCGTTCCCAGTGCGGCCATGATTTTATAGATTCCTTTGGGTAGCTAATAGGCTGGCTAATAGGCCAGCTAATAAATGCGATGAATCATAGCTGCGCGCCAATCGCGTAACAACTCAAAACGAACGCGGATTTAATTGAATCTTCAGCCCCTTCTCATGACCATAAATCCCGGTTCCTAAACCGGGATTTATGTTGGGATATCACTTATTCCAAATGGCGGTGATTACTCGCATTTTTGGACCAATGTAAAGAAACGTTAAGGGTCAGTTTGCGATTTTTAACCTTAGTAGTGCTGTTGGTCGCCTAGAAACAGGGTTTTTTGCGATGTTTGGCAACAACTTATTCACATCACGGGGGGTCAGATCAAACTGAGTGTGGATTCTTTTGTCCTATTTATGGTAAGGCTATTAATCGCTCCTAAGTCATTGTTTTTAGGTGGCTATCAAACGGTTGTTCAATTTTTAACCAGTTCGGTGTAATGCCTGTTTTTCGGGGTGTTCAGGATTTTTTCCGACTTATCACCAGAGTTATCCACAGAAAATGTGGAAAACTTTTACGATGTCGCGCCTAGGTCAACGAAAATGCAGTGCGTGCACCAATATTGTGCGAAACAGTGGTATGTAAAGATTTGAAACCAGCAGGATCTGCTTTGCTGTGATACATTCCCCGCGGTTTTTTTCAAGATTGATGTCGTCTTTTAGGCTGGATCAATTACATTTGGATCGGAAATTGCGAAGGACAAGTATGAGTTCAGAAATCAACGGTGTTTTGGTGAATGGGCATTGGGACAAACGATTTGATGCCACTATCGAACAGTTCGCTAAACATTTCACGACAGGTGAGGATCTGGGCGCAAGTTTTGCTTTGTCTCAGGAAGGAGAACTTGTTGTGGACGTCTGGGCGGGACATCTCGATCAAGAAAAATCGGAGCCCTGGCAGGAAAACACTATTGTTAACGTCTTTTCCTCGACCAAAACGGTCAGCTTTTTGTGTGCGTTGATTTTGGCGGATAGAGGATTGCTCGATTTTGATGCGCCGGTGAAACAATACTGGCCAGAATTTGCCGCCAATGGAAAAGACAAGGTCCTTGTCTGGCATATAATGAATCATGCAGCAGGTTTGTCTGGTATGGATGTTCCCGTTGAATCTACTGACTTGTATGATTGGCAAAAAATGACCTCGTTGCTCGCAGCCCAGGCGCCATGGTGGGAACCCGGTAGTGCCAGCGGCTACCATGCGCTGACGCAGGGTTATCTTCTTGGGGAAGTCGTTCGCAGAATTACAGGCCAAACGTTGGGTCAGTTTGCTCGGACTGAAATTGCAGAACCGCTAGGCGCGGACTTTTTCATCGGAACACCGCCTAGCGAATTTCATCGCGTGGGTAACCTCATTGTTCCCGACGGCACTAATGATGCAAATCTCATGGTAAACGATGATGAAATGTCGGTTTCCCAAAGGACGTTTACTAATCCCGCGCCGAAAGCTGAAGACTCCTGGACGAATGAATGGCGCGAGGCTGAGATACCCGCTGCCAACGGACACGGGAATGCGCGGGCGCTGGCGAGAATACACTCACCGCTGGCGTGCGGCGGTAGTGCTTTTGGCGTCGACTTAATTTCGGCTGATACCGCGGCCTCCGTCATGCAACCTCGTATTGAGGGGGATGATCTCGTTCTCATGGTTCCGTCCAGCTTCGGATTGGGGTTTGCGCTGAACAAAGGCGCGATTCCAATGTCTCCTAACCCTAATACTTGTTTTTGGGGTGGGTGGGGTGGTTCCAGTGTCGTTATTGATCAGGACGCTCGGGTTGTGGTGAGCTACGTTATGAACAAAATGTTTCCGAGTTTGCTGGGTGACACGCGATCCTTCCTGATTCGGCAGCAGGCGTTCAAGGATCTAGCGTGAGGCTTGATCCATCGTTCCTTTTTCAGAGCAAGTTAATGCAATGTCCATGACAGAATTTATCGTCCGTGCTCGAGCCGCGCCGGTTATGGCTGATCAATTTCTGGCCGCGGTGGGGAAAGGCGAGGGGGTTGAAAATCTTGCAGATGTAATGAGGAACGCACTATTTATTGCGCAATCACACCGCAGAGATGTCCGGCTTACATTAGTGCTGGAGCGTAGCCAAGATTACTCGCGGATCGTCATTATTGATGGGGGCAGGCTGGGGTCGCTCGAAAACCTGCATGAGCAGGCGCTTTTAGGCGTCATTGCGGACGCGCTTCGTGCGGGAGAAACATTACCTAAAAATGGAGAAATAGTAGATCAGCGCGGGATCTTGGTGAGAGCAGCAAGTTTTGAGCAGTTCATCAAAGAAAAGGTGTTGGCTGAAGTGCGGCCCGCGCTATTTCTGCTGGACAAGAAAGGCGTAGACGTCCGAGAGGCGGACCTTTCCGGGGATCTGTCAATTGTCCTGACTGATCACACGCCCATGCCTAAGAAAAGTGTCAAAGCGTTGGTTAATCAGGGTCTACGGCCAATTTCCATTGGCCCTAAAATGCTTCATGCTGCGCAGTGTATCGCTATTTTACTGAATGAAGTGGACAGGCAGCGGTTTTGAATTTGGATCACCTGATCAAGCAGAATGATTTGACGGCATAGCTCGACCAAGGACCTTACACCACGCATTGTTTGGTATCCTCGTTTAAGGAATAATCACATTCTTTCAATGTGACTTAAGTGACAATAAATATGACAGATTCTGTTGAATCCATAGCAATTTTAGGCGGAACCGGTGACCTTGGTGGCGGACTAGCGCGGCAATGGTCTAGAGCCGGTTATAAGATTCTTATCGGCTCAAGAACACTCGAGAAAGGACAAGCTGCGGCATCCGCGCTCCTGGAAGAATTTCCTGATCTAAACGTAACCGGTCACGAGAACCTTGACGCGGCAACCGCGGCAGATCTTGTCGTACTAACCGTTCCGTTTGAGCATCAGCTCAGCACTCTCGAGACCGTTAAACCTGGGCTCGCGGGCAAGATTCTGATTGATGTTACCGTGCCTCTGGTGCCGCCTAAAGTGGGCACGGTTCAGATGCCAGCTTCGGGATCAGCAGCCATGCAGGCGCAAACGTTCTTAGGGGAAGATATTCATGTGGTATCTGCCTTTCAAAATGTGGGTGCTATGCACCTACAGGAAGATCATGCCATCGAATGCGACGTGCTTGTGACAGGCAACAAGCGTGACGCAAGAGATACCGTGATTGAACTGGTCAAGGCAGTAGGGCTTAAAGGGTGGCACGCTGGGCCTTTGGCTAATTCGGTCGCGGCCGAAGCGCTCACCTCAATTCTGATCACCATCAATCGTCATCACGGCGTTCAGGGTAGTGGCATCGTCATTACGGGCGAACCGACCAAGTAATGAAACTCACCTACTTCGGTGTAGAACAGATTCCCCTGGTTAATCCAGGGGACGATGTTGCGAGCCTCATTCTTGATGGTCTGGAATCAATGGGTGAAGCATTGGCCCCCGACGATGTTATTGTGATAGCTCAAAAAATCATTTCAAAAGCTGAAAACCGTTATGTGGATTTATGCGATGTTGAGCCTTCAAATGAAGCGTTGGCGCTCGGTAAGGAAATCGACAAGGACCCCAGAAAAGTTCAGCTAATTTTGGACCAATCGAAAGAAGTCGTTCGAAAAAGAACCGGCGTCATGATTGTTGAACACAAACTTGGCTTTGTTCATGCCAGTGCTGGCATCGACCAGTCCAATATTTCTAATGCAAATGGAGACGATGACGATTTGTGTCTGCTGCTTCCGGAAGACCCGGACGCAAGCGCACGGCAGATTGTTGAAGCCATTCGTGAACGACTCGGTTTTCATGTGGGGGTTGTCATTAATGATTCATTAGGCCGCGCTTGGCGAATAGGCCAGGTGGGTCACTCAATTGGTGTGGCCGGTTTTACGGCGCTTGAAGACTATATCGGCAGTGAAGATATTTATGGCCACGAAATGCTCGTGAGTCAGGTCGCGGCGGCGGATGAACTGGCTGCCGGCGCTTCATTGCTAATGGGACCAACCGATCAAATGACGCCGGTAGTGATTGTCAGAGGTTATTGTCCCCGCGACCCCGACGATGCATCTCTGCGGGGGGTCGGCCCGCTCCTACGACCCAAAGAAATGGATATGTTCCGTTAAGGCTATGACAGATTTCACTGACGGAGTGCCATCGAAACCTTATCTTGCCTTATCCGGAGGGGTAGGGGGCGCGAAACTCGTCCTGGGTTTGTCCAAGTGTCTTTCCCCTGATGACTTGCTCGTCGTGACGAACACTGGCGATGATTTTGAGCATCTAGGACTGACCATTTGCCCTGACCTCGACACGGTGCTTTACACACTGGCCGATTGGAATAACAAGGATCTTGGATGGGGACAGGCGCAAGAGTCTTGGAATTTTCTGGCAGCGCTGAAACGTCTCGGCGGTGAAGACTGGTTTAATCTGGGCGATCGGGATATGGCGACTCATATCGTCAGAAGCCGGATGCTTTTCAACGGAGCGTCCCTTTCGGACGTTGTCGCCAGACTTTCCGAAAATATGGGTATTTCCCATCGCGTTGTGCCGATGACTGATCATCCGGTGCGCACAATGGTGCACACAAGCCATGAGACTCTATCGTTTCAACATTATTTTGTGCGCGACCGGTGCGAGCCGACGGTTACCGGATTTGAATTTGAAGGGATCGAATCTGCATTACCCTCGAAAGGATTCCAACAGGCGCTCGACGAATCCCCGAGAGCGATTCTTATTTGCCCGTCAAATCCGTTTGTTTCCGTAGATCCTATTTTGACATTGCCGGGTGTTATCGATGCGATACGTGCTGCAAATGTGCCGGTCGTAGTGGTGTCCAATATCGTGGGTGGACAGGCGCTCAAGGGGCCGGCAGCCAAAATGATGTCGGAATTAAATATGCCGCAAACGGCGCTGGGTGTCGCACGGCACTATGCCGACAAATACGGCGACCTGGTGACAGGTTTTATCCTGGACAATAAGGATAGTGATCTGGAAGCCGATGTCGCAGCGCTAGGGTTCGCCACTATCGTGACCAATACAGTCATGGTAACGTTGGACGACAAAATTGAACTTGCGAAAAGCATGTTGGCGTTCGTGTCTATGTTGGGGAAAAACGGGTTGGGGAAAAACGGGTTGGGAGAAAACGGGCTGGAGGAAGCAGAGTTAGAGAGCAAACAGCCAGAAAACAAACCTCTGGATAATACTCGGCTGCAAGACTAACCATGACAGCCACAGCCGTCCTGCCGATCAAGCAGCTGCAAAATGCCAAACAAAGGCTTTCTGACGTTTTGTCAAGCAGTGAGCGACAACAACTCTTCCGTTGCATGGTTGAAGACGTTCTAACTGCCGTCGAGGCGTGTAGTGAAATTGAGCGGATTGTGATCGTGACCGATGACAAGGAAGTAGGGTTGCTGGGTCAGGCGTTTGATGCCGAAATTAGACCTGAACCCCATCCTGCCGGTTTGATTGAAGCCGTCACTGAAACCGGACTGCAATTAGCGCGCGAGGGCATTGGCAGAATGGTGTTCTTACCCGGCGATGTGCCGCTTATATCGGCCGATGAATTGTCGGTTGTGCTTGGAGGTTTTGGCGCAAGTGGCGAAGCCGAACTAATGATTGTGCCTGCGTCGGATCTGGGTGGAACAAATTGCCTGGCGTGTTCTCCTCCGGATTGCATGACGTACGCATTTGGGCATGACAGCTTCAGAAAACATTTGGCTATCGCGCGAAGCCGTGGAATTGAACCCCAGGTGGCAAAACTACCTGGCGCAGGACTTGATATTGATACGCGAGATGATCTCGAATGTCTAATCGCGACGACCGGCCGACAAGCGCACCAGGGCCGGGAATATAGTACAGTGCGTTACCTTAATGAGAGCGGCATTGCGCTGCGTCTCGAGACCGATAAAGAGGTTAGAAATGACTCAGCGAATTGAACAGTTACTCGTCGAGGCTGGAAGTCGAAGACTTGAAGACTTAGAGGTCTTGAGTTTCGCGGACTATACGGATACAGCATCGCTCATGACCGTAGCGGGCGAGATCCGTGATCGTGGTCACCAAAACACCGTGTCTTATTCTCGCAAAGTGTTCATTCCGCTAACGCATTTGTGTCGTGATGTTTGTCACTATTGCACCTTTGCGCAGGTCCCACGAAAGTTAAAAGCGCCTTACCTCACGCCCGAAGAGGTTTTAAAAATCGCACAAGAAGGGGCGGAGGCCGGCTGTAAAGAAGCGCTTTTTACACTAGGCGACAAGCCTGAGCTCCGATACAAGGCAGCCCGGGACGGTTTAAAGGAATTAGGGCAGGAATCGACATTGTCCTACCTTCGAGATATGGCACAGCTAGTCCTCGATGAAACAGGGCTGTTCCCACATCTCAATCCGGGATTGATGGAGACGGATGAATTTGCCGAACTCCGCAAAGTCTCCATTTCCATGGGCATTATGTTGGAGAGCTCATCTAATCGGCTGACCGAAAAAGGTATGCCGCATTACGGCTCGCCCGACAAAGTGCCGGCACGTCGTCTGGAAACACTGCGTAGAGCCGGTGAAGCTAACGTGCCTTTTACTTCCGGAATTTTGATTGGTATTGGAGAAACGCGTTTTGAGCGGCTCGAGTCTTTGCTGGCGCTCCGTGATGCGAATGAGCCCTACGGGCATATTCAGGAAATCATTATCCAGAACTTCCGAGCGAAGGCGGAAACGCTGATGGTCAATGCGCCAGAGCCGGATACGAATGAATTACTCTGGACCATCGCGCTGGCAAGAATTGTTCTCGGACCCAAAATGAACATTCAGGCACCACCTAATTTAAGCCCTGGCGTCTTTGAGCAGATCGTCGATGCCGGCATAAACGATTGGGGCGGCGTGTCGCCGGTCACACCTGATTATGTTAACCCAGAAGCGCCCTGGCCTCACCTGAACGACCTAGCCAATAAGACTGCAGGTGCAGGTAAGCATCTGATTGAAAGATTGGCGATCTATCCCGATTACGCTAATAACCTTGAAAAATGGGTTGATAGTAGTATTCAATCCTTGGTGCTTGGCGCCGTTGATGGTTCGGGCTTTGCCCGTACTGAGCCCTGGGCTGCGGGCGATGTCATTCCACCGCCGGAGACTGACCTGGCGCGCGTCACGTCTATACCTAAAATGCCACCCATGAAAGACGTTGCGGCCATACTCGCCAAAGTCACTGCAAAAGAAACGTTAAGCGAAGATGACATTGTTCGTTTGCTTAAAGCACGGGCCGACGATTACACCGCGATTTGTCAGGCTGCCGACAAGTTGAGAAAGAAAGTGGCGGGCGACGAGGTGACGTACTGCGTTAATCGAAACATAAACTACACCAACGTCTGCTATTTTAAATGCCAGTTTTGCGCTTTTTCTAAGGGTAAAATGAGTGAGAACCTGCGCGGCAAGCCATACGATCTGTCACAAGAAGAAATTATGCGTCGCACCACAGAAGCGTGGGAGCGTGGCGCGAGCGAAGTGTGTTTACAGGGTGGGATTCATCCCGAATACACTGGCCAAACTTATATTGATATCTGTCGTTCCATCAAGCAGGTCAATCCGGACATGCATATACATGCGTTTTCTCCTCTGGAAGTCTGGCAGGGCGCACAAACACTCGGTATTTCCATTCCTGAATTCTTAGGCCAATTGAAGGAGGCGGGTCTTGGGACTTTGCCAGGTACCGCGGCCGAGATTCTTGATGATGAAGTCCGAGCGACACTATGTCCGGACAAGATCAATACATCGCAGTGGCTCGAAGTGATGGAAGCCGCTCATGGAGAAGGCTTTAACACGACCGCCACTATCATGTACGGGCACATGGAAAGGTATCATCACGTCGCGCGTCATTTGCTGCGTGTGCGATCACTTCAGGAAAAGACCGGCGGCTTCACTGAATTTGTGATCCTCCCGTTTATTCATATGGAATCCCCGATATACCTCAAAGGAAATGCGCGCAAAGGGCCAAGCTTTCGTGAAGCTGTGCTGATTCACGCTATTTCACGACTAGTCCTTTA
>JBLIIB010000171.1:0-9245 GCA_047634795.1 Candidatus Azotimanducaceae bacterium
AAGGAGCCTTCAATGAGGAAGCTGGCGTCCGGAAGGACAACCGCAGGATGCTCGCTGATAGACGTAACGGATCTTGCTTCCGATGTCGGCGGTATAAAAGAGTCGTAATGGCTAACCATAGTTATCGGGCCTTTGAGTTCAATTCATCAACTTCACAACGGCACACTCCGGTCGATGCATGACGACTACCTTTCGCCACGAAAAAAACAGACTGCAGACCAACCACTCACTGGTATCCGCGATGTCGATTGACCGGCGATCCGCACATGCAGGAAAACGCACGCATAGACCCGCCAGTAGAGCGATTATGACACCTTCCCTGATATATATGACAGGCTCAATTAGGGATGTAAACAGATTGTAAAAGTTCGGACTAACGGCGGCCACGCCCCGCTGAACGGGGCGCATCAACGATCCGCGTAAGCTTTAGGCTAGGGGCTTAGAGATCTAGTACGAGCGCCGTAGCACCCAGGTCTTCGATCGCGGCCAGATTTCGCATCATCATGCTCTCACCCAGCGCTTTTCCACGCTCATTAGAGACGTCCAGGGACCCACAAACGGTCACGGGGTAGACCAAACAGCCTAGAACCAGACGACGATAGTCCTCGAAACACTGTTGTGAAGGGTAATCGACACCCAACTCAGCGAGCTGCGCGCTGTAGAACGACAATAGATCTTGCTCAATATCAGCCCTTATTTCCGAAGGAACGCTTTGGCACATGAAATAAGCAATATCAAAAGCAGGTTTGCCCCGGCCACTAATTTGCCAGTCCATGACAATGGCGTCGGATTCACCCGCCGGGTAAAGCATATTGTCCTGACGATAATCGCCGTGAAGAAATGTTTCAGCGGGGGAAAGGTTTTTCACCCAAAATTCAGGGAATTTTTCACCCACTTTCCGTAAAATAGCCTTAGTCTTAGCGTCAAGCAGATGGTCAAATTTTTCGATCGCCGGTTCCACTGCTGGCTGGTAAATAAGGGTTTGGAGGCGGCGGCCTTCTTCAACGGACATCATGTCATACATCCAGGATGACAAGTCGGCCTTACCCCACCAACAGGCATGCAATTTGGCAACTTCCCGGATCGCTGAATAGACTTCTTCGGTGGAGGCTCCCAACAACTGATCGCGGGACGACGCACCACCGAGATCTTCCATCAGCACAACACAGTCATAGGTGTCCTGATTGACGGCCCCGTAATAACTTTGCGGAACGCGCATTGGGCAATCCTGGCCAATGTGGTTGTAGAAGTTGATCTCGCGGTTGTAGAAGTCTAGAAGTTTAGCGACCTCCCTGTTCTCATTCTGCGCAGCGCATTTCGCGATTATTGTCCCGGGCAGAGATTCTGGGCCATCATAAACAAGGTGACAACGCGCTAATTCACCCATCAAACCAACCCCCTCACCTATCGTCTCCAACTCAAGCTCAATGATAGACCCGCTCAAGCACCCGGCTTCCTTAAGCGCACGGTTTAACCAGTCAATAGTGATATCTTGGGTCGAAGCTGGCACGTTTATCATAATGCGCTCCATTGGGTCTTTTTATTGAGCGGGTTCACATCATGACCCGGCAACAAAACCTTCTGTTTAGGAACTTTCTATTTAGAAGCTTTCCATCTAAAAGACGGGGCTAGAAAAAGTGCTTCACCTTTTCTTTGTAGGATCGGCTCATTTTGATCGCTGCGCCGTTATTCAAAATCAGATGGAATTCGCCGTTCATATGTGAACAGACTTTGGTCACTCTGTCGAGATTAACGATGGTGCTTCTGTGTACCCGCTGAAAGTTGGCAGGATCAAGCTGTTCATCCAACTGTTTCATCGTTACCCGCATAATATGTGTTTCGTCATTAGCATGGACACACATGTAATCACCCGCTGCATCGATCCAGTCAATATCATTAACCTGAACCAACGTCGTTTCGCCCCCATCCTTGATCGCAATTTTTTCGGGGTAGGTTTTGACACCGGTATGATCTTTCATTAACTGGGTGACCGACGTTTCAGATTTACCGGTCAGCGAAATGATCAATTCAAGCAGCCTTTGCTTGTCTGTGACAAGGCCTTCCATTTGTTTGTGGCTTCTGGCGCGCTCAACAGCATCCTTCAATCGATCAACATCAATGGGCTTCAATAGATAGTCCACCGCGTGAACATCAAACGCCTTAATCGCGTATTCATCAAATGCGGTGACGAACACAATTAACGGCAGGTTATCCTGCTGGAGTTTAGCAACCACATCAAAACCACTCATGCCTGGCATTTGTATATCAAGGAACATAAGGTCAGGTTCTAGCTCAGCTACGCTGATCAGCGCTTCTCTGCCGTTTCCACATTCTCCCACAATATCAACGCCACCGAGTTCTTCGAGTCGAATCTTAAGTCCTTTTCGCGCTAACGATTCATCGTCAACGACCAGCGCCCTAATATTTTCCGTCATGCTTCGACCTCCAATGGTATCTGGATCTGAATTAGTAAACCGTGCGGCTTTGCGGGCAAAAATTTGCAGGTGTGTTTTTCTCCATATAACTGTTGCAACCGATCCCGTGTGTTCGCAAGCCCCACACCGTTAAAGTGGGGTAGCTCACCATCGCGCAACTCGATTCCCGGTCCGTCATCGGCAACAATCAACTGCAGTTTATCGTCTTCTTTGGTCGCAAGGATCCGGATCAACCCTCCCCCTTCACAATTGGCCACCGCATATTTGACTGAGTTCTCAATCAGCGGCTGCAGAATCAGACTGGGCACCAATGCCTGCTTCACATCGTTAGCGATCGAAATCTCGATGGTGAGTCGTTCACCAAACCGTACCTGTTCGATTTCCAGATAGAGCTGCATGGTGCTGATTTCGTGCTCCAGATCAACGTGTTGCATCGGATCTTTATCCAGTGAGTAGCGCAAGAAGTGACTAAGCTTTGCGACCATCGCATTGGCGGAATCAGTGTTTTTTTCGAGGATCAACGTTGATATCGCGTTTAGCGTATTAAACAGAAAATGTGGATTCAGTTGATACCGCAACATCCTGAGCTGGGATTCGTGCGCAAGAGATTCCGCGCGAATGCTGCGTTCGATTTCGACCTGCAGCAACCGATAAAACTTCAGTGCAAAGTAGAGCCCACTCCAACCCAACATCAAGAAGTAGGAATAACCGATGATCCCGGAAAAATATCCCAACAACCCGTAGGCTTGTATGAGATCAAAATCCTGATAGTAATAAAACTGAGAGAAGTTTTTGATGGGTTGCCAGATGGCAGCCATGAAATAAGACGCCACGATAATCGTGAAAATACGCTGATAGACCGGCGCTTCCCAAACGGCACGATAGATATAACGCAGACCTGTCGTCAGCAAGACGCCTGCTGCCGCATCGATAACCAGCAGCGATATTCGCTCATAGGGCTGTCCCCAGTAAGCATCCCGCAGGGCAAACAAAGTCACCCAGCCTGCCCATCCCAATAGCTGAAGTGCCCAGAACTGGTAATTACGACTCTGATATATGTCTGACATCTGAAGCAATGATCTGTCACCGGTCCGCAACACCACATTATAGGCGGTATCCCTCCAACGGAATGAAAAATTATCGCATCAGAACGTCGGTTTACCGCAGGGAACCGCTTACTTGCCCGTTTTAGCCGTCACTCTGATCTCCACATGCGCGCCGAGCACAGCCAATTCGCTGATGCCAATTGCGGTCCAGGCAGGCCATGGCTCTTTTACAAATTCATCTCGCACGGCCATGAATTTGCCCATATGGGACTGCAACCCAACATGGTACGAAGTGAATTCAACGATGCTCGACACATCAGTCCCCGCATGGTTGAGCAATGAGACGACAGAAGACCAGGCGTTTCTGAACTCCTCACTGATGTCTTCCGGTACTTTGCCGCCCTCACCCGTTCCGATAATCCCGGAGCAGAACAAAAAACCGCCTGACTCAACGGCCTCTGCAAAATGAAAATTGTCGTACATTCCTCTGGCTTCATCTCTGACAATTGTTTTCATGGTACCTCCCTCGATTTTCATTCATTGCCGCGTGCCCCAAAACCGATCTTTACCACGCAGATGCCCAATGTATTGTAAGCGTACAGTTTGCCGCCCAAACCAGACTAGGACAAACCGTCTGCTATAGTCCGCGACTTCGGGGGAGAATTCTATTGTTAAACATAGAGCAGTTCAGCGCTCTTAAGCATCCGCAATTTCTAAAGTACTGGCTCGGCTCGTTTACTTCGGTAGGTGCGACACAACTGCAGGTCATGGGATTGGGATGGTTGGTTTACGAACTGTCGGGCAGCGCATTGGCGCTTGGCTACCTGGGTGCGGCCGCAGGATTACCCGCAGTCCTGACCACTCTCTTCGGTGGAGCGCTGGCTGACAATCTCGATAAACGGCACCTTTTAATGGTGACTTCCCTACTGATCGCGGGACTCCTAGGCTTACTAGCCTTCCTCGACCAGTCTGGTTTGGTTGAAGTCTGGCATGTGATTGCGATTACCGGGGCGATCTCCGTCGTGACAGGATTCGATTGGCCGGTCAGACAAGCCATCTTTCCCTCTCTCATTGACCGCAAGGACATGATGAGTGCGGTCGCGCTGACAACCGTCATCTGGCAGGCCTGCCGGATGGTGATGCCCGCTTTTGGTGGCATCATTATTGCTGTTAGCGACACCTGGGTCTTGTTCGCCTGCTGCTCAGTCGGCTTCTTTGCGATGTTTCTGGTGATTGCCGACCTTAAAGTTAAGCCGTCCGAACCTGTCGCGAAACAATCAACGTATCAGCAAATCAAAGAAGGCGTAAGCTTTATACTTAACACTCGGTTGTTTCTGATTCTGCTTGCACTGTCGTACGCCATGTTTTTTTTCCCAAGCACCTATATGCAACTCATGCCGGCTTTTGTCGACATGCTCGGGACCAACGAGGAAGGTTACGGGTACCTTTTGTCTATCACGGGGATTGGATCAGTCACCGGCACCATCTTGTCAGGCTATCTGCAGCGCTCGACTCGCCTAGGGTTTTCCATGTTGATATCAGCGCTAATTTTCTGCGGCTTTGTCTACCTGTTTGCGCTTGCGAGCTATTCAGGGGTCAAGATTGCCTTCTATCTCGCGCTGGCCTCTCTGTTCGCTGCATCGATCTTCAGCGCCATCTTCATGATCACCTCAACCACGGTACTGCAAATGGAGGTGCCTGATCATCTCAGGGGCCGCGTCATGGGGTTCCACGCGATCACTTACAACATGCTGCCACTGGGTGCCCTCTTCGCTGGCGCAATCGCGAACGCAACCAATCCCGCACTGGCCGTCAGTATCAGTACGACGATATTCGTTGGGCTTGTACTTTGGGTTTTATTGGCGGACCGTTCCGTTGTGGCGGTCAAGGGACAGTATAGCGATTAGGTCCGCTCTTTAAGACCAGCTTGTAGTAACAACATGCAGTACCAACAACATGCAGTACCAACAGGTAGTGACGGTTAAAACAAACTTTCAAATTCTCTAGGCGCATTACTCATCCGAGCTTGCGCGATACAACCAGCAAGTAAAGCGATGCCAGGATCAATCAGCTCATCGCGCACGTGACCAAACGCCAGCCGAAGATAAGGCACAGGCAGGTGATCCACATGAAAGTCTGAACCGGGCGCGAACTTGAAACCTTGCGCATCACACAATGCGGTTAGCTTTGACAAATTAGTATCCTGTGGCAAACGGAGCCAAAGAAACAACCCGCCACGCGGTTTAGACCACACACAAACATCGACAAGCTCCCTCTCCAGTGCGTTCAACAGCAGGGCTTTCTTAACCATCAGTGCCGGCAGGGTTTTAGCGGCATGCGCTTGTATTCCATCCGCGTAGAACTCCGCCAGCACAGAGGCCGCAAAATAATTGGATCCGGCATCAAAACGGCGAGCAATCAGAGAAGAAAACAACGGTTCCTGAGCGTAGAGATATCCAAGGCGCACTCCGGGCGCAAATATCTTTGACAGAGAACCTATGTAGATGTGCTTAACCTCGCTATCCATGGCAAACAGGCTTGGCTCGATCTCACCCTCAAAGTGAACATCCCCGTAACAGTTGTCTTCAACTACCGTGATATCAAACCGCTTAGCCACCTCAAGTAACTGCCGTCGTCTATCGATCGACATGCACGTTCCCGTCGGGTTCTGGTAACGCGTGAGCGTATAAATAAACCTGGGCTTTTTACCTGCCTTGATCTGAGCTTCGATAGCCGCCACAAGCAGATCAATGCGCATACCCTCTTCATCAAGTCCGACCCCAATCAGATTGAGCCCAATACCCTCATAGGCTGAAATCGTGCCCGAATAGGTAAACATTTCCGTGATGACCGTGTCTCCGTCGGCAACTTTTAAGGCCTGACCGACCAAGGTCACCGCCTGCATGCTGCCGTTTGTCAGGGCAAGACACTCCGGATCGACATATACCCCCTCCCGTTCACTTTCACGATCTGCCATGAGCCTGCGAAGACCAGGATGCCCTTTGGGGCCAGGATATTGATTGTAGGCGTCATGCTCTTTTTCAATTGCGCGCCTAGCCGCGTCAGCAAACGCTGCCACAGGGAACGTCTCGGGATTGGTTTGCCCCACTGCGAAATCAAAAATCGTCATAGCGTTGTTCGGTCGATGTAACGCACCATTAGGCACAGGCCTTCTTCAAGACGTTCAGAACTTAACGCAAAACAGATTCTTATGTATTCGTCATTGCCATCGCCAAAGGTATAACCCGGCGCCACGGCAACGTCTTCTTCAGCCAATAACCCTTCTGCAAATGCACGGCTGAACTCAATACCGCATATTTTCGGGAAGGCGTAAAACGCGCCATCAGGTTGACTCAATTCGACACCAGGATGCTGGCCAAGATAACGTTGAACCAGATCGCGCCCTTCTGAATACTGAGACTTGAATTTCGCAATGAGCGGCTCACCTTCTCTGAGCGCTGTAATGCAGCCGTGCTGAGACACGACGTTTGCACCGGTATTAAAGCACTCAGACATGATCGCCCATTGCTGCGCCAGCGCACTCGGCGCAACGACCCAGCCAACCCGCCAGCAGGTCATGGCCCAGACCTTGGACAACCCGTTCACAATGACAACAGGATCATCTGCCTGCGCAACCTCAACAAAAGAAGGCGCCGACGGGCGCTGATAATCATGCCGGTGATAAACCTCATCGGCGATCAGCATAATGTTTCGCTCTCGGCAGAACTGAACCATCAAAGCCTGATCCATCGACGACATCACCCAACCCGTCGGATTGCAGGGACTATTAACCAATATAAGGCGCGTTTGGGGTGTCACCGCATCAATGATTTCGTGTGCGGTCAGCGCCCAGCCCCCCGGAGTCTGACGCTGCCGTACGGTAACAATATTCGCACCCGCGACTCGGCAGGCGGTTTCTATATTCGGCCAATGTGGGCTAACAATGAGCGCATCATCACCCGTGCGAAGCGCCATCTGGGCGGCAATCGTGATGCATAACATCGAGGCGCCAGGCACCGATATTCGATCATCGTGCAGTGAGACGCCGTAGAGGTTATTCAGATAGGTCTGAATTTCACTTCGTAACGCGGGCAATCCGCGGGTATGAACGTAGAAGGTGTGACCGTCATCAAGCGCTTGCTTTGCCGACTCCCGAATGAATTCAGGGGTAACAAGATCACCTTCGCCAAACCACAACGGAATCACTGAAGGGTCACCCAAACGCGGAAGTGCAACGGCGGTAATACCGTTGTGCTGCATCGATGCAATGTCGGATCTTACGCCGTACAACCTGAGCTAACCGCTAGCCGGAAACTTTAGGGGTGTTCCAGATATCTCTGGCAATTTTCCACTCACCGTCAGACTGACGATGTAAGATCCATAGGTGACGACTGACTGAACGTAAAGGAGGTGCTCCATCATCAACCTTCGGGCGAAGGTAACCATCAAAGCCAACGCGCACGTAAGCACAATCCCCGGAAACCACAACTTCATCAACCACGGTTTCCTGATCGAATCTGAATTTTCTGGTAAATCGATAAAACGAGCGCGCTTCTTCAAGATGTACATCCTTGAAGCTGGAAGGCATCATCCAGAGCGCATCCTCTGTAAACAGATCAAAATAACGATCAAAATCATCCGACCGAATGATTTCCAGAGCATTAAGAATGAGGTTTTTTACGGCTTCGTCTTCTTCTCGGACTCTTGCCAGTGCTGGTGCCACAACGCTCGCCTTACTTGAAATAGGCTTTAGAGCTTACTCACCACTCACCAGGCCACAAAGCTTTTCCGGGCTCTTTTTGGAGCATCGACATGTATCTTTAGACCATCATGCCGTTCATGTATGCTACGTATACGCCTCCAGGTTTGACATAACAGTATGAAAATATTGAAATTTCTTGGCCTGACCCTGGTCGGCTTGATTCTACTGACAGGGCTGCTCTTGTACGAGGATGACATCCCCAAAGATGTCGTTGATGCAAGGTATTGGAGCCCCGACTCCCAGTTCACCGAAATGGGAGATCAGGGCAGAATCCATTTCAGAGATGAAGGAAACCGACGTCACTTCCCCATCGTATTGCTTCATGGCGCCAATGCCTCCCTTCACACTTTTGAACCCTGGGTGAAGACGCTCACAATTGATTATCGGGTCATCACCATTGATCTGCCCGGACATGGATTGACTGGCGCTGTGCCTTCAGCCGACTACTCAACCCAAGCGATGCTTAACGTCATCAACCGAATCGCAGAACACGTGGGAATTGACGAGTTTGCCATTGGTGGTAATTCCATGGGCGGCGGGCTTGCTTGGAGATATACCCTGGCACATCCCGAACAAATAAAAGCGCTGGTACTCATAAACGCATCAGGAACCCGCGCGGAAAACGACGCGAAATCACACGCAAAACTCAAAGATCGAGGCAACGGTGTTCTTGGGTTTCGCTTACTGAGGCAAACCTGGTTTCGCGCGTTCGCTGAGCGGCTCGACCCCTACTACCTGATTGTCCAGGGATTGAAAGCCAGCCACTATCGATCAATCGTCGTTGATGAAACGCTAATTATGCGCTACTACAACTTAACGCTCCGAGAAGGGACACGCCGCGCCATTCTGGATCGATTCAAACCCAACTACGGTGATGAGGGTGGCGACATCAGCCAGATCACAGCACCTGCCCTTATCATGTGGGGCATGGAAGATGCCATCATCCCCTTTGCTTATGCTTCCGGCTTTGAATCTGCACTCCCTCATGCGGTCACCGCGTAC